>CAYRBY010000141.1:3504-5075 GCA_964422635.1 uncultured bacterium | reverse complement strand
AAATTGCCTTTACGCTTGAGGCCTCCTTCTTCGAGAAAAATTTTGGCCTGTCCCACTTGGCGGCCATCCTTGAACTTTCCTTCTTTTTTCAGAATTCCGCTGGAAAAATAAACACGGGCGACTCCGGTGAGGCGTCCGTTCACATAAGGCAGCTCCGACTGCACAATGCCATTCTTGTAAAAGGAGCGGACAAGACCATGAAACTGTCCCTTTCGGCAGATCGATTCCACCCACAACTCTCCGCTTTCGTAAAACTCCTGGGTAATCCCTTCTACCTTCCCTGCTACATACTCCATTTTTTTTCGGACAGCCCCCGACTCGTAATACTCTACCGCAGGACCTTCCAAAACCTCATCCAAAACGGTCATGACACGCTTGGTCGCACCCGAAACGTAATATTCTTTTTTGACTTTTTCGAATCCCATACCCAACCCCTAATCCAATTCTTGCCTTAAGGTTGTTTTTAAAACAGCGATAATCTAACACAAGTTTACTTGTCCGTTCCAAAGCTTGCAAAACAGAAGACTTACAGTTAGGCTCTGAGAACGGAATAATCTCTTGATAAAGAACAGCGGGATAACCTCATGTTCTTATTTCTAAAATTTTATCTGGCCCATCTCATCGGCGATTTTGTCCTCCAGTTTGAGGAACTTTACCGGCTTAAAGTAAGAAGCTGGAAGGGGCATGTGCTGCATGTGTTGATTCACGCCCTTGTATCTGCTCTTATTGTCATCCCCTTATGGCAAGCCCCTGGAATTTGGGTTTTCATTGCCGGAGTCACTTTAATCCATTTGGGGGAGGACTTGCTCAAATATTCACTTCAGCAAAAGTTTCCGTATCTGCGCTTTGCTCTTTTCACCGGCGATCAGATCGTACACGCTCTTGTTGTAGCGGCCGTTTTCTTATTTCCGATACGCTCTCTAAAGGCTGGTTTCCCCAGCCATCCCCTGCTTGATTTCTATTATTCGCACAATGTCTGGACCCTCCTGGCCATCTTGTTTGTTCTAACCACTTTCGGCGCAGCTTATTTCCTTCACGCTTTCCGCCTGAATTACATAAAAAACAGCCGCCCTGATCATTACATCACGAGCTTTGAAATGATTCATGGCTTCATGGAGAGATCCCTCACGGTCTTCTGTTTCCTTTTCCTCCATCCAGCGGCCGCACTTGGAGGAGCTATGGCTGTCGGTTCTTTGCGATTCTTTGTCACAAAACTTCGCAGCAAAACAGATTTCTTCTTGAGTGCAGGTCTCGCCGCAGCACTCGGACTTCTTTTTAAACCCTGGATCCATTTTTAAACCATGTCTGATCAGACCATTCAAAACCTCAAAAAAATCCTGGCCGTAAATGCCAAGATCAATTCTACGCTTAATCTGGATGAGCTTCTCGGCATCATCATGACGGTTGCCTCAGAAGTCATGGACACAGAAGCCTCCTCTCTCATGCTTATCGATGAATCCTCCCAAGAACTGGTCTTCCGCGTGGCTCTTGGAGAAAAGGGACGTGATCTGGTCGAAAAGTTCCGCCTCAAAATAGGCGAGGGCATCGGAGGCCATGTTGCCAAAACAGGA
>CAYRBY010000141.1:0-3404 GCA_964422635.1 uncultured bacterium | reverse complement strand
AATGATTCCGGGAAACTGCACTACGGTCTGGCGGGGCACTTGCCCCTGCTTAAAAAATCAGCAAAGGGCGAAACAATATTTTTAGGGGATGCCTCGGGGCTCCCGCTGGGGCTTATGGCAGAAGCTGAATACAGCCAGTCTTCCGTGCAAACAGTTTCAGGGGATTTGTTTCTGCTTTACACAGACGGGATCACAGAAGCGCGTGACACAAAAGGCGAGGAATGGGGAGCAGAAAACCTTGAAGGGATTATCCAAAAATCAAGCGGCTCCGCCAAAGAAACCGTTCAAAATTTAATCGCTCATCTCCAAAAATTCACTTCGGGTGCGCCACAGCACGATGATACCACGGCTCTGGCGTTGCGAATTCCTTAGCCCGCCGAAGGCAGATTCTTGGGCAAAGTCAGAGTAAAAGTGGTTCCCTGCCCTGCCTCGCTCTGAATACAAATCTCTCCGCGATGGCTTTTAATCGTCTTATCAATAATCATAAGCCCCAAACCCGTACCTTTGCGGCCCTTGGTCGAGAAAAAAGCCTCGAACAGCTTGGCCCGAACTTCTTCGCTCATACCAACCCCATTATCCGAAATGGAAATCTCGTATAAGGCTGCATCTTTTGACTTCGCAGAAACCCTGATCCAGCGGACCTCTTTGGCCGTGTCCACGGCTTCAATCGCATTCTTGATTAAATTTAAAAGAGCCCTGTATAGAGCACGCCGGTCTGCATCTATCTTGGGGAAATCTTTTTCTGCGGAAAACTCCAGCTGGATTTGATAGTCCGCAGCTTTGTCTGTCAGATCCTCCCGAAGATCCTGAAAGATCCCTTCAAGGTCCGTCTTTTCCGTCTCTAGCGCATAGTCCTTGGTCAGGCTGAGCATGTCGAGAGTAAAACCATCGAGTTCTTTGAGGGCACGTTCAATATTCCGCATGCCGCGCTGCAGAAAATGTTCCTTTTTATTTTCCATCCCGCGCTTGATGAAATCATAAGACAGACGTGCAAGCTGCATAATGTTCTTGATCTCGTGAAGCACCATTCCTGTAGTCTGTCCCACAGCGGCAAGCCGCTCCATTTTCAGATTTTCCTCAAACAAAAGGAGCGTTTTCAGTGACCCCGCCATTTGGGCGGCCAGCCCTACGGCTAGATCAAGGTCTTCACGGACGAAAAAAGGCGCTTCAGCACGGACAAAAACAGCGACACCCAGAACCGTATTTCCGGCAAACAAGGGAACAAAAAGCAGGCGGTCTTTCAGCCGAGGTTTTCCTTCTACAGCAACCTCCTGAGCCTCAGGCTGAACCGCCTTGGCAGACAGCTGCTGATCAGGAAGCGTGGAGGTTTCAAGCCAAAGGCGGTCTTCGCGCCCGGAAAGAAAAAGGTGCCCTTCCGGAGCATTGACGAATTTAGAAGTGCTTTCCAGAAAAAAACCGCAAAGGGAAACACGGTCCGTCAGCGATTGATAAATTTTCCCAATCTCGTGGGCGGATTGAAAATCATGCATTTGGGCAATCTAAACGATGATTTCAGGGAATGCAAGCCCTTCCCCTCTGCAAGAGCCTCAATCTAAAGCCCATTCCAGCCGAACTTTAATACAGCCTAACCATGCCACGAAGGAGTTGTATGAATATTCAAACCGTCCGCAAAGAACCTGACATCCTTTGGGTTTCATTTGAAGGAGAAATGGATTACCATGTCTCCACCGCCCTTAGGGATCAAATGAACAAAATTCTGGAAACAAAACCTGCAAAAATCCTTCTCGATTTTGCCAAGGTCACTTATATGGACAGCTCCGGCATCGCTGCGTTCGTCGAGTTTTCGCAAAAAGCAAAAGCCTTTCGGTCCAGGATCGTTTTTACGAACCTCACAGAGCCGGTCCGTCAAGTGTTCACACTGGCAAAACTGCATCTTTTCTTCTCGATTGCGGACTCAGAGCAAGACGCTCTCAAAATACTGGCCTGATGAAGCGCCTGACGCCCGTCATCATCCCGCTTTTTTTTCTTGTCAGCATGGGTTTCCTCTTTGCGAGGATGCCGGAAGCTCTTGAATCGGTCCGCCTTAAATATTTTGACGTGCTCATGCGCTGGGAACCCCGCGTTTATCAGGATCTTCCTGTCCGCATCATTGACATCGATGACACAACCCTTCAGAAATTCGGTCAATGGCCATGGCCGAGGACACTCATTGCGCGGCTCGTGGACAAACTCCGGGAAAAAAAGACGGCTGTAATTGCCTTCGACGTTCTCTTTGCCGAACCGGACCGTACTTCGCCTGCCAGCATCGCTTCCCTTTGGTCTGGGCGGGCCAACAGCGAAACGCTTGAGAAAATCCTGACAGAACTGCCGGATCATGATCAGGTACTCAGCGAAGCCATGAGTAAAACCAAAGTTGTAACAGCCTTCACCCTGAGTTCGCGCAGCGAAGGCGGCTCACCGGCACTTAAATCGGGCTTCAGCTTCTCCGGAGACGACCCGCGCATCTACCTTCCGGATTTTCCGGGCGTCACTTCAACGCTCCCGCAGCTGGAGAATGCCGCAGCTGGAAACGGAACCATCACCTACCTTGCGGAATATGACGGTACAATCCGCGGCGTTCCTCTGGTTTATCAGCTGCGCGGCGCGCTCTACCCTTCACTTTTGATGGAAGCCCTTCGGCTTTATGCGGGTACGAGAAACTACAGCCTGCAATCCACAGCTTCAAGCGGTGAAGTTCGAATGGGTGAGCATTCCGGACTGCTTCGGGTTAAAGTTGGAAAAACCATCATCCCGACAGACCCTCTGGGCCGCATCCGGCTTTACGATTCAGGTTATATTGCACAAAGAAGTATTCCTGGCTGGAAAGTCCTGGAAGACAGACTTCCGGAGGACAGCCTTGAAGGTAAAATTGTTTTCGTCGGAACCAGCGCAGCAGGACTTAAAGACATCCGGGCAACACCGCTCAATCCTGCTGCAGCGGGAGTAGAGGTCCATGCACAATTAACCGAGCAGATTCTAAGCGGCGTTTACCTCTACCGTCCTGACTGGGCCGAGGGAGCAGAATTTACATTCTTTCTGGCTGTCGGCATTCTCCTCATTCTTTTTATGGGCCGGTTGGGCGCGGTCGGTTCAGCTGTTTTAGGCATTTTTTCGATCGCTGCTTTCTACGGCTTCAGCCTCTACGGGTTTCATCATCTTCGATGGCTCGTAGACCCAACTCTTCCTTCTATTGCAGCCCTTGTCATCTACATCGTTTCATCCATGATTCATTTTCTGCAGACAGACCATGAGAAACGCCAGATTCGCAGCGCGTTCGGCCGCTATCTTGCGCCAGCGCTTGTCGAAGAACTCGCAAAGAACCCTGAAAATCTCAAGCTCGGCGGCGAGATGAAAAACATGACTGTTTTATTTGCCGATATCCGGAACTTCACAACCCTGGCGGA
>CAYRBY010000140.1:0-5083 GCA_964422635.1 uncultured bacterium | reverse complement strand
AGCCAATCTGTAAAATCCGGACGGCTGGCATTGTTCAGGACCTCATTCACCTCAAGCATCTTTCTTTTCTCTTCCGGAGAACTTTGCTTCCAAAGCGTAACAAGCTCGTTTTCAGCCCTCAGTTCAGAACGGGCATCCTCACGCTTTTTGATAAGCCTGAGTATTTTGGACGCTTCCCGGGCGGCCAGAGCCTTCTGGGATTCAGACACGTTGACGTGTACATCAAACATTGAATTCTTGTAATCAGCAGCGGCTCTGTGCTGCCTGGATTCTTTCAAAAGACTCCAGATCACATAATCCACAAGGTACTCTTTTCGGTTCACACGTTTGGGAGCCTGTGCATAAAAACTGCTTGGGTCATACCGCCTGACGATGGCTTCACCGATTTCGTGAAGGGCAATATTCCCAGCGTTGTAAGCTTGCGCATTGACAATGGCTGTTCTATTCCAGCTCAGGAAAAAGCCTTCTGCAGCATCCACATCCCTCCAGACAAGTTCACCGTCCACCCATACGCGAAAACGGTACTGTTCATCACTCCAGCGTCCAATGGAAATCGAACGGAGATCCTCAAAACTCAACCTGGCCGCTTTAACCACGGTCGCCCAGTTTCTAAAAAAATTCTCCGGCCAGGGAAAGCGTTCCGGATATTCGCCAAGCACGGCCGGAAGCGTAAAATCTTTGCCTAAAACCTCTCGCAGGATTTCTTGTTCTTTCTCTCTTTGACGTTCAAAAGACTTAAGATCTCTAAGCTCCGACCTGGCCTCAGAAGACTTCGGATCACCCGAGGCTCTTATGGCCTCAACCCTTTCCCTGACCTGCGCAAAAAGATCTTCCGTTCCCTCCTGCTCCACCCCGCCCCAGTAAGTCCGCCCCAAATCTTGTTCAGCTATACCTTCCGGAGCCTCCGGGGAAAGTGACACGAGTTTGATCCGGCGGTATTGAGCATCTGGAAAAGAATAATCGGCCACAATCATGTCATTGCCTTTGTGAACCTTTTCGCTCATGGTAGAACCGTGGACATTGCCCGTCAGCTCATCACCAAAGTAATACCCGAAGCCGAGATCCAGCAGCGGACGCCCTGAGTTTTTCACGGCGTCTTCGGCATAATGAATGAGCGCCTTGGCTTTGTTGGCATCAGCCGAAAAAATATCGATTGAGGATTCTCCGCCCACCGACAAGCTGAGATGATTCACAAAATCTTCTCCCAGCCTTAGAGAAAGCAGTTCTTTTAACCGGTCAATAATCGCGGGCCTGATTTCCGGGGGGAGTTTGGTGATGGTGATGGAGGTCGCTTCCGTATCCGTGACCTGGCTCCCGCGAAGCTGAATATACGGCCCCTGCACCGTCATCGATTTGTTCCCAAGATCATCAAAATGAACCCTGCTGGGTTGATAAGCTTCGGACTTATCCGCCCATGGAAGTTCATAGACAAGGCCGGGATTCTTAGCGGCATCCTTAACATACGATGCACGCAGCGCTTCGATACCTGCGGCATCAAGTCCAAATTGCTTCTGCCCAAATTCCACAAGGACATCATGAATGGTTTGTTCAAGCACCGGCCGGGAGATGCGGAGCTTTGTTTCGTAATCAGAATGCTCAACCGGATTGCCTTTTTCATCAAATGTCACGAAGACCGTACCCGAGGCAGAATAAACAGAAAAAGAAATGCCGGACAGAAGCTCGAGCTTTCCCTGCGCTGAAAGATAATTCTTCAGGGGCTCCAAAACCTGATCCATCACGTCTTTCATGGGATTTCCGGAATTGATCACAAGCCTGATTTTTTCCTCCAGCATCCAGGCAAGCAGTTCGATCATTCCTGCCGCTGCCGCTTTTTTCCGTGCAGCGAGCGTTTTCTGCATATCGAACATGAAAAATCCGCGCTCCCGTATGGCATCCCAGTTTTCTGAAATCTGGCGGACAAGCTCTTCCTGGGTTCCGATTCTGTTTCGGGCCTCAGACACAGCAGCGGTTTCTATCTTTGCAAAAACAAGGGCTCCGGTTGATGAGGGGTAGGGCCGGGCACTCGCCGCCGCAACAGAGCTGACTCCGTCTTTCCATTTTCTCTGCATAGCATCACGGCTGTTGGCTAAAAGAAAAACTTCCTGCAGCGGATCTTCCTCCGCCGATTTCCCCAGAGCTTTCATCTTTTCGCTGTAAAGCCTTTGTACTTCTGCGCCAAGGTCCTGCGCCGCTGTTCCCTTACCTTCAAATTTGTCGCCGATAATGACAAAGGCGACGGCTTTCCCCTGTTTTGTAATGCCAACAAGATCATGCGGATACGGAAAACGCTTCAGATGAATGGAAAGTCTTCCGTCTTCAATAAAATATTCACCTGCCGCCAGCTCTTCAAGCGGCCTAGGTGTTACTTTGACATATTTGCGAAAAGGATTCTCCAACGCCTCCCGTTCAAGATCTTCCTGGCTGTGTGCCCTGAAATACGGCGAGAGATCAATCGTCATTCGCCCGTCCTGACGGATCACCTCTTTAAACGCATCACGGTTCTCATCCCGCAGACGGACAAGCTCATGCTGGACCAGGGATTCCTTATAAACATAGGAATCGACTTGTCCCTGATCATCCCGATGGGCTTCAATAAACTGCGGGAAGAGATAAACCTGAAAAATATCCTCGAACTGATGCGCGATGTTTTCAAACGGCGTGACCTGGCCTTCGTGCAAAACGCGCTGACCAAAGAAAGCCTGCCGAATCTCTGAAGAGAGATCTGTCTTGCCCAAATCAGAAGTTCTGAAAACTCTCACAGATCCGTCAGCTGTCTCTTCAAAGGAGAGATCTTCAGACGACGGGGCGAGACTCTTATCTTTCCAGTTCACAAACATGCTGTAACTTCTTTGTGACAGCGGCTCCCCTTCACGGTGATATGCTTTTCTCGAGGCTCCATCGTAAAGGACAAACCAGTCCACATAGTACAGATTGTGATAAGAGTAAATGTCGGCTTCCCGGTAGCCCAGGGGTTCGAGCTCGGCTTCAAGCTGTGCCCAAGGCTTGTTGACTCTTCTCCCAAGGGGGTCGTTCTCTTCGCCGCCCATCGCATGGTCGAAAGGCTCACCATCCCAGTAGCTTTTTCTGTTTACCAGATCAAAGCGGAAGTGACCGCTTGCGGTTTCATTAAACAAAATCCTTAAATCATTCTTTTGAAGATCATAAACCTCCACAACATGTGGCGAGGACGGTTCAGTAGTCCTGAGTTCAGATCGGGCTGAGACTACTTTGACTCTGGGGCGACCTTCCAAAACAAGGCGCTTGTCTTCCTGCATCCGTTCATACATTTTCCGCGACGGGTAAAGCTGTGTCGCGCTGGGAATCCATTTCCGGATGTCCCCTTTAAGAAGAAGCGCTGTCACAGCTCGCTGCATCAAAGCTTCCCCCTTATAGTCACCAAAAACATCTGTCCGCGAGACGAAGTAGCTCCTCTCTTTGCTCTCACCTTTTTTGAATGGCCCATCACCGAGGCCTTCAAGAAACGTCTCCGCATCCTGCAAGGTCACAAAGCCCATGGCCACGGGATGTTCAAGATCATTATTTAAAATCACAAGATGGCTGTTTTTATTCCCAACAGCAGAGTCAGCGGTATAAGCATTCAGAAGCACGACGCGGAAAGGGCCGGGTTTTTTCATGGGGGCTTTATCTTGAAGAAGGCGAAGGGTTTCACGATCCACGTCTTCAAGGTCCGCGTACGGATGGTCGGCCAGAATTTCGTAATGGCCATAGCGATGAATAAAAACCTCATTGTGCAGAAACAGGATCAAGGGATTGGGATCCTGGCGCAGTTCAGAACGGTTTGGCAGGACTTGCCCAAGATTTTTCCAGAGTGCCCCGAATTCAGGATCCGCATCGTTCATTTCAAGATCCTCGATTGGAGGATACACTTCCTTAGGCTTCACCACAGTTCCATCGCCCAGAGTAAGAGCGGAAGGCAGCGTATCATCCAGCCTTGCGATTTTGATAAAAAACAAATCCTTGTTCACGGCTTGAAGCAGGGCCTGAAAATCACCTGAAGCCGGACTTAGTTCCCCGAAATAGCTTTTCAGAAAAGGTTCTATAAGATCTTTGCGGTTCTGATTAATAACCCGGTACAGAACATCCGCGACATCCACAAACCTGTATCCCTGCTCCTGAACAGCTGTCATACCTGGCGTGCGGATTACTGTTGTATTTAAATCCCGGAAAATAATTTCAAAGCGGCCTTTCACAAGCTCGACGCCAATATTCGCAGGATGCGGAAACCCGTGATAGAACCCTCCATCGTGGTAGCTTCTAAGCGCTTGCCCCAGCGCCTGATAAAGGACTGCTTCGGAGTCCCTGTCCATTTCCCCCCCGCTTCGGGCCTGAACGGGCGCAACAGCGAAGGTCACTCCAGATCTTTCACGAGAGCCCACCGAAGTCACACGCCAGTCATCCCCGGTCAGTCCCGCGATCACAAACCCGGCAGCCCCCTCCTGAAAGGAGATGCCCGGAAAGGTTCCCCAGGCCACCGCATAGTCTGTCCGGAAACTCAAAAAATCACGGGCTTGAGTCATCACGGAAAATTCAGTCCTGGCGTCTCGATCGCGCATTCCTCCCGCAAGGGTCGGGTCTGCCTCCACAGAATTCAAAACACCTTCCTGGTCCGGAATAAGGCTTCGCCTGACGCTCCCCTGACCCGTGTAAAGCTGAACTTCTCCTGAGGGTGTCAGAATCGGCTTCAGACCTTTGATACGAAGATGTGTAATCTGCACCTTCTCCTGGCTTCCGTTTTTAGGAAAAACTTCGACTGGCACTTCAAGCTTTAGATAGACACTTCGGCCCTCTTCGCTGAAATCCCCGTCTTCATTTTTAAAATAGATCTTTCCTCCGCTTTCTCTTGCCATCCGCCGGATATCGTCACGGCTTCCTGAAAGCGCTTTCATTAACACTTCTTTGTCTTTTTGTGCGAGCCCGGCAAAGAAGCCCTGGTCTTTTTCAACGGTCACAACACCGGCCGGATCTTCCCATTCCTCAGCGCCTCTTAATTCAGAACGCTGAACAAACTCACGCTCACGGCTGTTCATGATACGGAGAACTCGGCCATAAACCTGTTCAAGCC
>CAYRBY010000139.1:0-5135 GCA_964422635.1 uncultured bacterium | reverse complement strand
CAAAAAACTGAAACCCGCCGCTGGTCAGCGTCATGCGCAAAAGACGCCGCATCTGGAGCTCATCGTCAATAACCAAAATACGCGGCTGAGAAGTCATGGTAAATCCCCTTCGCTTCTGAAGAACTCCGGCTTCAACCGCACAGTAAAACAAGCGCCTCCGCCCGCAGCATTGTTACGAGCCACAAGTGTACCCCCATGAGCCTCAATAAAGTTTCTCGCAATATAAAGTCCCAGCCCGAGCCCTCCCGGCCGTTCATTCGGGCCCCGGTAAAACTTTTCAAAAACCCGCTCCAGCTCATCTTCTTTCATCCCTGTCCCCTGATCACGGATCTCTATTATAAGTTCGTCTCCTTCAATCCGGGCCTCAAGAAAAATCTCGCCTCCCTGAGGCGAGTGATGCGCCGCGTTTGTCAGAAGATTTTGAAGAACCTGCTGAAACAGCAGCGCATCAAGCTTTACGAGCGGGAAAGATGATTCCAGACTGACACGAACCTTATGGCTCTTAAGCGCATCCGAAGCGCCTTCGCAGGCAGCGTTCAGCACATCCCGAATATCCTGCCACTCCGAGTGAATCTTAAAGTGTCCGGAATTAAGACGCGTCATATCCAGCAGGTTGTTTACAATACCTAAAAGCCGGCGGCTTGCCATCTTGATTTCAGAGACTGCAGGCGAAAGCCCGGAGGGTGTCTGCTTTTCAAGATGCTCTGCAGCTCCAGCGATGACGGTGAGAGGCGTTTTCAACTCGTGGGAAACGCTGTCAAGGAGGGCCGCTTGAAGCTTTTCCGACTCTTCACGAAGCCGGGATTCCCTTGAAACTGCAGAAAGACGCTCCCGTTCAAGCAGCGATGTCACAAGGGCCGAGAAAGACTCGATGAGGGTTCTTTGATCCAGCGTCCAGGAAGACTTTTGAGATGGTTTGAGCATAAGAACGCCGATTGTTTCACCCAGGGAAACAAGAGGCAGATAGTAACTTTCCGAATCGGGAAGAGTTTCGGTGAATCGACCCGCTGGAAGTTTTTTCTCGCGCGCCCAGTTTGCGACACTCCTCTGTTTGGGAGAAAGTTCCTGAATTTTTCCCACGGGGTTTTCATAATCGAGCTTTCCGTTTTTTTCCGCTAAAAGCACGGCCGCATCGGAGTCCAGAATGCCCTCCAACTCAAGAACGGCACTGCGAAGAGCCTCCTCGGGATCGCGGCTTGAAGCCACAGCCTTGGTCAATTTATAAAGAGTATAGACCTTTTCTTCCTGAAGACGCCCGGTCCGTTCACGCTCCCGGAGCCTTGCCGTAAGCTGGCCCATCACAAGAGCCACAATAAAATAAAGACAGAACATGATAAGGTCATAGGGCTTTGAAATTAAAAAAGTGAATTTCGGCGGAATAAAAACATAGTTCCAGAGCACCGCGCTTAAACCCGCCAGAAGCAAAACCGGCAGCCGGCTCATAAATCCCCCAGCCACCACGACAGCAAGAAGATAAAGAAGCGACACAGAGGCATACCCAAATAACGGCTCAAGCAGAAAGCCCGCACCGGTCACAAAGGCAGCCAGCGTAAAGGCCGCGGCCCATTCCCGCACCGAAGCACCGCGGCCCCAGACGGCTGCATCTATTTTTTTTTCAGATCCGAGACTCTTGAGACGCACAAAATGAAGGTCAATATCTCCGCTCTTTTCGATCAATCGATCCATCGGAGATCGCTTCCAGAGGCGCTGCCAGGCAGGAATCCTCCGGGGTTTGCCAAGACAGATCTGGGTGACATTGTTTTGCCGGGCAACCTCCAGCAGGGTATCCGCGACATCGGCAGCCGGTCTGACCACAACCTCCGCTCCCAGCTGACGGGCAAGGCTCAGATTATCACTCAAGCGTTTTTCATCTCCTTCAGAAAGGGCCTTTGATGTCTGCACATAGACCGCCGTCCACGGCACCTGCAGGGACGTTGCCGCCTGCCGCGTCCAGCGGATAAGGCTTTCCGAAAAAGGGGTGGGTCCCACAGCCACCATCAAACGCTCACTGGATTTCCAGGGTCCGGAAATCCGCTGTTCGGTCATAATCTCGCGCAAATCGTGGTTCACGCGTTCCGCAGTGACACGAAGCGACATCTCCCGAAGTGCAGTCAGGTTTTCTTCCCGGAAAAAATTTTCTGCTGCCGTTGCCGCGCGGTCTCCCATATAGACCTTGCCCTGTTTCAATCGTTCGCGAAGCTGCTCAGGCGAAAGATCAATCAGGGTAATTTCGGAGGCTTCATCGAATATGGAGTCAGGCACCGTTTCCTGGACCTGGATGCCGGAAATTTGCCGGACGGCTTCTGCCCTGCTGTCGATGTGCTGAACATTTAAAGTGGTGTAAACATCAATTCCGGCGGAAAGAATCTCAAGAACATCCTGGTAGCGCTTAGGATGGCGGCTGCCCGGGGCATTCGTGTGGGCCAGTTCGTCGACGATAGCAAGCTGCGGCCGGATCATAAGAACCGTGTCCAGATCCATTTCTTCCAAAACCGTATGACGGTAGGGGCGTTTTATTTTCGAGGCGATTGTGAGGCCTTCCAGAAGGGCTTCCGTGTCCTTGCGCCCATGCGTCTCCACAACAGCCACGAGTACGTCAACGCCCTCCGTGCTGCGCTGACGCGCCGCCTGCAGCATGGCGTAGGTTTTCCCCACGCCGGGACACATCCCGAGAAATATTTTTAATTTTCCGCGGCTCTTCCGAAGCTCTTCTTTTTGAATCGCCGCAAGAATGTCATCTGGATCTGGACGTTCATCTTTCATAAGATCCCTGAATTATAGCGGATTTAAATTCCGCCCTATAGGGTTTTAAAAAAAGACTTCTCAACAAAAAGCCCCTTATATCCGGCGCATCCTTACGCCGCGCAATCAAGCCATGAGCGTCAGATGTTCCACAATCGGGCCAAGCGCGAGCGCCGGGAAAAAAGTCAGAGCTCCTACCAGAATGACGATACCAACAAGAAAGAATATAAAGAGCGGCGTATGCGTCGGAAGTGTCCCTGAACTCTCCGGCACGATTTTCTTTTTGGCCAGAGAACCCGCGAACGCAAGCGCTGGCACAGCAAGCCAATAGCGGGAAAAAAACATACAGATTCCAAGGGTGATGTTGTAAAAAATGTTATTGGCACCAAGACCCGCGAAGGCGCTTCCGTTATTGTTGCTCGCGGAAGAAAACGCGTAAAGCACCTCGCTGAAACCATGAATACCCGGATTAAAAATCGCGGCCTTACCGCCGGGTGTCACCACCGCAACCGCCGTGCCTAAAACAACAAGCGTTGTGGGCACCAGAATCATGATCGCGGCCATTTTCATTTCATAGGCTTCGATTTTCTTTCCCAGGTATTCCGGTGTCCTGCCGACCATGAGTCCCCCGACAAAAACCGTGACAATCACAAAAGCAATCATGCCGTAGAGACCGCACCCCACCCCACCATAAATGACTTCTCCGAGCTGCATCAGCCCCATGGGTACGAGTCCGCCAAGGGGCGTATAAGAGTCATGCATGGAGTTAACGGAACCATTTGAAGCCGCGGTGGTGGCGGAGGCCCAGATCGTGGAACTGACAATTCCAAAACGGGCTTCCTTGCCTTCCATATTGCCGCCGGGCTGCATCGCGTTCGCGGATTGATCTATGCCCATTTGGGAAAGGAACGGATTACCCGCCTGCTCAAAATGGGTGCAAAGCCAAAGCAGCGGAACAAAAATGATCGTCATAGCTATCAACAACGCCCAGCCCTGGCGTGTGTCTTTGACCCTATAACCAAAACTGTAACAAAGCGCAGCCGATATCAAAAGTATGGAAAGTGCTTCCGCAAAATTAGTAAGCGGATTGGGGTTTTCAAATGGATGTGCGGAGTTGGCATTGTAATAGCCTCCACCGTTGGTTCCGAGCTGTTTGATGGCAATTTGAGATGCCACAGGCCCCAGAGCTATGACCTGCTCATTAACAGTGTTTCCGCTTCTGTCTTTAGCGGACTGAAGCAATACAGCCGCGGCTGACGGTTTGAAAGTCTGCGGAACCCCCTGGGAAACAAGAAACACCGCAAGAATCATGGAAAGCGGCAGTAAAATATAAAGCGTGCTGCGTACCAGATCGATCCAGAAATTTCCAATGTTTTCAGTCTGTTTGCGCACAAAACCGCGGATCACGGCAAAAAGCACGGCAATCCCGCACGCCGCCGAAACAAAGTTTTGTACACTAAGGCCTATCATTTGCGTGAAATAGCTCATCGTACTCTCACCGCCATAACCCTGCCAGTTCGTATTCGTTACAAAACTGATGGCCGTATTGAAAGAAGAATCAGGCGTAATCGCCCCCATGCCCATAGGGTTCAGAGGAAGCCTATTCTGAAGCCTCTGAATGGTATAGACCACCAAAAGTCCCACGGCATTAAACAGCATGAAAGCAACTGCATAGGTCTTCCAGTTCATCTCTGCCTGCGCAGGATTCACGCCGCAGGCCTTGTAAATCAAAGACTCGACAGGCTTAAACCACCGGTTAACCCTGGACTCGCCTTCCATCACCCGGGCCATATATCCCCCCAGGGGCTTTGCTAGCAGGATTAACGCGGCCATATACATAAAACATTGAATGAACTCATTGGCGTTCATTTTGTCACCTCATCCAAATGAAGATTCACTTTCAGGACATTCACGACCGGCTCGCCAAGCAGCCCGAGAACCCGGCCTTGCGTGTGCTGAGCAATAATATTTTTTACTTCGCTTTCAGGAAGTCCTCTCAGCCTTGCAATTCTGGGAACCTGGTAATCCGCTGCAGCCAGGCTGATGTGCGGATCAAGACCGCTTCCGGAAGCCGTCACCAAATCAACAGGGACCGGCGTCTTATTTGAAGGATCTGCTTCTTTTAATACATTCATCCGGTCTTCTAAGGCCTTCAGGTAATCCGGATGCATGGGGCCATAGTTAGATCCCGAGGAAGCAGAGGCATTGAAAGCGGGCCCTGTCGAAGAAGGCCGTCCCCATAGGTATTTAGGATCATCGAAGAACTGCCCCACAAGTTCAGACCCAACTGTTTTTCCATTTTTCACGATCAGACTTCCTTCCGCCTGATTTTTAAAAAAAACTTTTGCGATGACTGTCACTGACAACGGATAGAGAACCCCCGTAATCAAGGT
>CAYRBY010000138.1:0-5140 GCA_964422635.1 uncultured bacterium | reverse complement strand
CCGGTCCGCGCTTTTAAAAGCGTGGGCGGAACTCCCGTTTTTGTCAGCCGCGCGGCAGGCCCTTATCTTTGGGATGAGGACGGCAAGCGTTATCTTGATTTCTGCGCTTCCTGGGGGCCGATGCTCTTTGGGCATGCGCCCGGAGGTTTGGTAAAGACCATTTCCCGTGAAGCAGTGAAGGGAACCAGCTTTGGCGCTGCAACCGCACGGGAAATCAAGATGGCCGAGGCGGTGCGCAGTTTTTTCCCTTCCATGCAGAAGATCCGAATGACTTCTTCCGGAACCGAAGCGGTTATGAGCGCCATCCGGCTCGCCCGCGGCTGCACAGGCCGGAAAAAGATCGTGAAAATCGACGGCGGCTATCACGGCCACGTGGACAGCCTGCTTGTTAAAGCAGGCTCCGGCGGTGCAACTTTTGGCATTCCTGATTCCGCAGGCATTCCTGACGATTTGGCGAGGCTTACACTGACGGTGCCTTTTAATGATGTGAAGGCCCTGGAAACACTTTTTAAAAAACAGGGCCCATCAATCGCGGCTTTTATTCTGGAGCCGGTTCCTGCGAATATGGGCGTGGTGCCGCCGCTTAAAGGGTATCTTGAGGCTGCCCGCAGGATCACCAGGCGTTATGGCGCACTGCTTATTTTTGATGAAGTGATCACGGGTTTCCGCGTCAGCCCTGGAGGAGCACAGGAAAAACTCGGTGTGATTCCGGATCTTACGTGTCTTGGAAAAATCCTGGGAGGCGGCCTCCCGGCCGCAGCCTTTGGCGGAAGACGGGAGATCATGGATCACCTGGCTCCGGCAGGTCCTGTGTATCAGGCTGGAACGCTTTCCGGAAATCCGCTCGCGATGGCATCCGGTCTTTGGATGATGTCGGAACTCAGGAAGAAACCTGCACTTGCGGCGCTTGAAAAACGGTCCCAAAAGTTTCTTGAATCCCTGCAGGGTTTTATAAAGCAAAAGAATTACCCGCTGACCTTGAACTCGCAAGGCTCCATGTTCACCTTGTTTTTTACGCGCCGGCCCGTCCGGGACTATTCAGACGCCAAAACGTCTGATACAAAAAAATACGCCCGTTTTTTTCACGCCTGTCTGAAGCGCGGCGTTTACCTGGCTCCCTCGCAGTTTGAGGCAAATTTTATTTCAACAGCTCATTCCGACGCGCTCCTGAAATCGGCCCTCAGGATTTTTTGCGAAGCGCTGGATGAGACTTTCCCGAAAAGCTGAACACATGGCCGCTGATCTTACAGAAGTTGCTCTCTGCCGGCGCCTTCCGGATCCGGATGCAAAAATACGGGCGTCTGATTTTTTCCTTTCCTGCGGATTTGAAAGCCATGAAATTACGACCACCGATCTCAAAGCACTTTGCAGAGTTAGTGTTTACACGAAGCGTGTTTCTGCAGCGCGAAAGGCACAGGCCTCTTTCAAAAGCTCAGGGCTTCGGGGCTGGCAGCTTCGCATCCGCAAAATGGGAGAGGATGATTGGCTCCATAAATGGAAACGTCATTTCCGCATCTGCCCCTTTGGGACGCAGTTTGCGATTGTTCCTTTTTGGCAGAAGGACAAGTATCGCGGAAAGCGCCGTCAGATCCTGATTGATCCTCAGGCCGCTTTCGGTTCCGGTACACATGAGACCACACGGTTGATGGTGAAGCTGATGGAACCTCTGAGTGGAAAGTTTGAAAGCTTTTTTGACGCAGGCACTGGCACCGGCGTTTTATCCGTCGCGGCATCTTATCTTGGAGCAGTGAAAATTGAGGGTGTGGATTTGGATCCGGGTTCTGTAAAAACTGCGAAGCTTAATATGAGACTCAATAAGATCCGGGGAGCGTCCATGCGCCGGAGTAATTTGACCCGGGACCGCATCGGCGGAACGTATGACCTTGTTGCCGCCAACCTGATTTCCAAAACGCTTGTGGAGGCCCAGGCCATTCTGGCCGAGGCTGTAAGACCTGGCGGTTTTCTTGTTGTTTCGGGTATTTCGCTTAAGAATCTTCCCGGTTTTCTTAAAGAGTTCAACCCGAGGGGGCTCAGGCGTTTGAAGAAAATCCGGGGAAGAAGCTGGGGCGCCTGCCTTTATCAGCGGTGACGGGACGCTCAAGAAAAAACGCCGAGAGATCGTTTTAAGAAGAAGGCTCTTAACAGGGAGTGAGGAAAAAACATGAAGCGTGTACTCGCCTGCATTATGTGCGGCTGTATGCTTGAGGAAGAAGACCGGGATATCGGTACGTGCGCCCGGTGCCGCCTTGACTCGAGACCCTCATCACAGCAAAAGAAAGACCCAGGCCAGTCGTTTTTTGATCCGGATTTGCTGAGGAAGAAAAAGTCTTCGGAACCTTCTAGGGAAAATCCTCCGGCTGCAGTGCCTTTACCCCCGCAAGCGCCCCGGAAAATGAAAATTCTCGTAATTGATGACGAGCCGATTCTGGTGAAGTTTCTCTCCAAACGCCTTGAATCCCAGGGGTATTTGGTGATTTCGGCCAGCGACGGCCAGGAAGGATATGAAAAAATAAAATCTGAAAAACCGGATCTGATTCTTTCCGACATTCTGATGCCGCGGATGACCGGTTACGACCTGCTGCACAAACTCAAAAAAGAAACGGACGGATCAGAGCACATTCCTGTTCTGATCATGACCGCTAAAGGCAGCATGAAAGAATTCTTCACTGACTGGGAAATTCACAGCTTTATGACCAAGCCGATTGACCCTGTGGAACTCCTTGCTAAAATCAAGAATCTTCTGGAGCTTGCTGAAAAAGTCCGCAATTCCAAAAAACCCAAGAAAAAAACATAAGTATGCGTCCGCTTTTTCTGCTTTTCGTTCTTTTTCCGTTTATCGAACTTCTTCTGCTTATCAAGCTGGGAGAATGCATTGGTTTTGGCCCTACGGTTTTATTTATTGTCGGAAGCGGGGCGCTGGGGCTTTTCGTTTCCAGGCTCCACGGCGCTTCCGTGCTGCAGCAGATCCGTTCCGAGCTGCAAAAGGGACAGCTTCCCGCCGAGGCCATGGTGGATGCGCTTTTGATTTTTCTTGGCGGGATTCTTCTCGTGCTTCCCGGCGTCCTGACCGACGTTTTAGGCCTTTGTCTTTTGATTCCGCCCGCCCGTTTTCTTTTCAAACGCTGGCTGAGATCGCGTTTTGACCGCATGATTCAAAACCCCGGCCGAAGCAGCGCCTCCGGTTTTGAATACCGATTGTTTATCGAGTAGCCCGATGCCGGCACACTTTTCCTCAAGAACCGAATGGCCAAAAGATGAGAATGCTCTGACCCAAAAGCTGAAAGCGCTCCGGGCGGAAGGGCATGAGATCCTTGATTTGACCGAGTCAAACCCCACAAGGTGCGGCTTTCAATACCTATCCGGTGAAATCCTTAAACCCTTTTCAAATTCCGGGGCTTTGATCTATGACCCGCTTCCCCAGGGACTCGAGAGTGCAAGAAAAGCTGTGCAGAATTATTACGCAGCCCGAGGCGTTGAAATTGACCTCAAACAGATTTTTTTGACCGCAAGCACAAGCGAGGCTTATCACTTTCTGTTCCGGCTGTTGGCCAATCCCGGGGATGCGGTGCTCGTGCCCAAGCCGGGTTATCCGCTTCTTGAATACCTTGGCGCATTGAATGATGTGACGGTATCACCCTTTGCGCTTGATCCCGCAGCCGGTTGGGGGATTGATGTGAAGAACTTAAAACGCGCGGCATCTCCAAAAGCCTGCGCGATGCTTCTTGTTCACCCCAACAATCCGACGGGCCACTATGTAAGCAGCGGCGACCGCGAGCTTGTGAACCGGTTTTGCCGTGAAAGAGACCTCGCCCTCATGGTCGATGAAGTTTTTCTGGATTACGCGTGGAACCCATCGGAAGAAGCTCCGCGGTCTTTTGCGGCCAATGGCGAAGTGCTCACCTTTACACTGAGCGGCGTTTCAAAAATTCTTGGGCTTCCGCAGATGAAGCTTTCGTGGGTGGTGGTCAGCGGCCCCGAACAGGAAAGGGAGGAAGCTATCCGAAGGCTTGAAGTGATCGCCGATGCCTACTTGTCTGTGAATACGCCTGTCCAGCGGGCGCTTCCGGAGTGGATGGCCGCATGTTCCCGGATAAATGGAGAAATCGCGGCGCGTGTGAAAGAAAATTTTAAAATATTGCAGGCGAACCCCGAGTTTTCACGGCTTGGCGGTCTTGTGCCCGAAGGCGGCTGGTATGCACTTTTGAATCTCCCCGAAACTCGTACGGATGAAGATTGGGCGCTTTATGTTCTCGTTGCGGAACATGTGCTTTTTCATCCAGGGTATCTTTTTGATTTTGAGGACAAGGACAGGGCTGTGGTCAGCCTGCTTCCGGAACCGGTAAAATTTCAGGAAGGCATCAAGCGCCTGCTCAGGCGTTTGGATTAGGCGTCGTCAAGAGCGGCTTGGTTTTCAGGAAGGATTCTGGCGATTCCGCCAAGCGACGTGATGTTGTAAGCCACACCGTCCGGCATCAGGACGCTCACCTTGATGATTTCATCCCCTCGCAGGCGGCGCTGATTAGTGAGGACTTCCACCTCGTAGGTATCTTTGGGAATTTCCATGGTCTGTGACAGATAAAGCGTGGGCGTGCTGGCCGTACCGTTTTTCTTCTTTATGGCCAGGTCTAGAGCCAGGTTGCTGTTATTGGTAATGCGTCCCGGCTTGAGTACGATCTTTTCTTCGTTTTCTTCCAGGACACCCAGTTGGTAAACCTGATCATATTTGGTCAGAACGCCTTCCTTGCCGTTCGCCTCCACGATTTTGATTTTAATTCGCTCATCACCGCGCGCACCCATGCCGCGGGGCGCGACCCGCACCGCAGTTGTTGCATCTGGGGTTTCCATGGATTGACCGGGAAAAAGAGTGGAGCTTTGGGACAGGCCGTTATCTTTTTGAAACTCAATTTGTACGGCGTCGTTGCCCAAATTGGTGATGCCTGCCCAAAGAGGCAGTGCACCGGCCGAAAGGCATGTTAAAAGAAGCAGGAAAAAGCGGATTTTTTTCATCGGAACCTGGCCCATCACTTTCTCAAAGATTAAAGTCCTAAACCCGCGGTGTCAACAAGGGATAAGACGGTTTGGCGCCCCCTGAAATTCATGATTTCTTTTAAGGAGATTCTGTTATAATGCGCCCTCGGTG
>CAYRBY010000137.1:2773-5176 GCA_964422635.1 uncultured bacterium | reverse complement strand
GCCGCGAATTGATTCTCCTCAGCCTAGGCTGGCTGGCCCGTGAAGGTCACATTACTCTTGAAGGACCTGAAACAGGGTATCTTGCAGCCTTGAACGCCCACTGATCTTGTCTGTTTCCGCAATTGTTGTTTTGACCTCCGCCGCATCCCTTAAAGAAGCCCGAAGGATAGCGTCCCACCTCTTGGATTTACGCTTGGCCGCTTGTGTCACAATCAGTCCTGCGGCTGAGTCAAGCTATGTGTGGAAAGGAAAGAGATTCCGGGAGCGTGAATATTTGCTTCTGATTAAATCCCAAAAATCCTGTTTCGCCCATCTCTGCAAGGCCATCCAAAATGTCCATTCCTATGAGACGCCCGAGATTCTCGCCCTGCCCGTGACAGCTGGAAGCAAACCCTATCTGGATTGGCTTTCTAAACAGACTTCCTGATTGAAGAAAATTTAGAACTTGGAGGGAGAAACCGCCGCAAGGACTCGCGCGCGGGATTTGCCTTCGTTGTAAATCTGGTGGGGAAGTGAAGCATCAAAATAAATGGTTTCATTTTCTTTCAGAAAATATGTTTTGGAATCCAGCACAACTTTAATTTCACCCTCCAGCACAAAATAGAATTTCTCCACGCCGCGTTCCAGTGTTTCTGAGGGAATGGTGCTTTCTCCCTGAATCGTAATCAGGATAGGGGTGATCTTCTTCTTTGAGCTCTCCTGGGTCAGGAGTTCGATTTGAAATTGATTGGTGTGGTGAGTGACTTTCCGGTTTTCTGTGACAGGCAGATGTGTGATTTCTTCATAACGGCGGTCTACACCGGAATAAAGCTCAGCCAGTCCAATTCCTAGAACCTCGGCAATCTTCTCGTGACTTTCCAGAGTTCCCGTCATCGTTCCGGTTTCAATGCGGGAGAGGGTGGCCTGAGCGACGCCGGTTTTTTTTGCCATTTCAACCAGCGTAACACCCTTTGTTTTTCGAAGCTGTCGTATTCTTTGACCGAGATTTTTTAACATGCGGGCATCGTAGACAAAAAGCCTAGGGGTGGCAAGAAAAATATGATGAACCGCGAAGAATGGCACTTATTTAATTTAAATTAAAAATAATATTGACAAAAAATAATATAAAGGGTAGGCTTTCCGCAATTCAGCATGACAAAAGGAGGCATTACCATGAATAGCGTTTCAAAAAAAAGAATTATTGGAGGATTCCTCGCAGCATTTTCGCTGGCCTGGATCCACACAGGTGTTTTAGGCGTTCCGGCGGCACTGGCTGCTCCGCAAGGAGAGGTGAAGGCTGCGGCTCCCTTGATCAGCTTAAATAAGGCTGATGCGGCTCAGCTTGAATCGGTTAAAGGAATCGGGCCGTCGCTTGCACAGAGGATTATTGCGTACCGTACCGAGCGCAATGGCTTCAAAGCCCTTGAGGAACTCAAAGAAGTCAAGGGAATAGGGCAAGTGAAGTATGAAAAAATAAAGGAACAAATCACTCTTTAAAAAGCGTGAGAAAACAAGTCTTCGGCAAAGCCCCTCCTTCGGGAGGGGCTTTTTTTATTTCCACGGAGTGAGCAGGAGTGATCATCAACGCGCCTCTTGAAGCATTCTTATGAGGGGATTCTTATAAACTTTGGACCGCTTACCGGATTCAAGATAATTCGTTGTGTCTGCTTGAAAATCGGAGCTTTGCCACGTATCTTTTTAGCCACTCGCTGCCAGCCGAAGAATCCCAATAATAGATTTAATGAAAAGCGCGATGTCTATGAAGGCTGAAAGGGCTCCAAAAGCATGAGGATGTTTTCGGGCATGAAGAAAAATATCGCCTTAGGGGTTGCTCTCTGCTTTCTTTTTCAGGAAACAGGCATGGCTCAGACGCCGCAGCTTTTTATTCCATCTGCACACTCACCGGAAATGATCAGGGAACAATTGCCCCCCGTAGGGATCCCGGCGTCTTTAGGAACGCTTGACGAAGTCTGGCTGCCGCAAGGAGTGGCCGAACTACCCGCAAAAAGCATTTTATTTGTTCAGGATCCCCACGGTATTCAGGAAGCTCAAAGAAACATCGAGAGTGCATTGAGCTTTTTACAGCAGAGCAAGGGGATTCAGCACATTTTCATAGAGGGCGGCGTGGGTGAATTGAGCCCTGAAAGACTGCGTTTTTTTGAAGACGAAGGCATGAATCAAAAGGCTGCCGAGTTTTTACTTCAAGAAGCTGAAATTGGAGGACCTGAACTCTTTCTTCTCTCTCAACGCGGCTCGTCAGGTTCGGAAGCCGGCAAGCCGGAGGCCTTAGGGTTGGAAGCACAAGAGCTTTACATCAGCAATCTCAAATCTTTTGAGTCAGTCATGAGATCACGGGCAAACTCCGAAACGCTTCTTGAAAAGCATCGGGTCGAGATTGAGAGGGAAGGTTCCCGAAGCATGAAC
>CAYRBY010000137.1:0-2673 GCA_964422635.1 uncultured bacterium | reverse complement strand
GCTTCTTGAAAAGCATCGGGTCGAGATTGAGAGGGAAGGTTCCCGAAGCATGAACGCCGAGCTTTATCGTTTTTTCATGGAGTGGGTCGATTCTGAGAGGGGGGTGTCAAGTCTTGAACAGGATCTCAGCAATCTCGAAAAGAAATCCCGCGATGTTCTGGGGAAAAAGTGGGGAGCGCCGGACCTGCAGCTCGAATGGCCTATGCTTGTTCGTTTTTTTGAAATTATGAGGAGGAAGGCGCTCGTTCAGGAAGAGGCGGCTTCAGAAGAAACATCAAGACTCTCAAACTGGATTGAGAAAAATAAAATCGGGCAGGAAGTCCCCGAAATGATGGCCTTGCTGAGTTCGAAAAGTGATGGGGGCCGGCAGTTTGAGCGGCGAAAAATCTGGGAAGATTTCTATCAACAAGCTTCCCAGAAGGGCTTTCGCTTTGAGGATTACCCGCAGCTTATGCTTAGGGAAGGAGCACGGATTTTGGAAGAGGAAATCGATGTGCTCCAGCTATTTAAAGAAAAAGAATTGCTGAGAAGCCAGATTCTTGAAAAACTCCAGAAAAAATCGGCTGAGAAGGAAGTTCTTGAGGCTTTCCGCGATTATCTGCTGTTGAAAAAAATGCTTACGCTTGAACTTTCACATGAAGAGTACTTGTATTATCGCCAGAGGTTTAATCAAAAGAGAAAAATCCCCACGGAATTGAGACCTCTTGCAGAACAAGCTGAGCAGTTTTATGCGCTGGCTTTGAAACGCGACAATACAATGGCTGATTCGATCATAAGCCGCCTTGCGGGAGTGAAAGCAGACGACGGCATAACTGTTGTGATTGCGGGCGGATTTCACCGCAAGGGAATGACCGACGCCTTCCGTAAGAAAGGCCTTCCTTACGCTGTTTTTTCTCCGCATTTTTCAGATTTTTCCGGCAAAGAAAAATATGAAGAATCTATGACGGGGAAGACAGGCCCTTTTGATCTCTCTCATTTTCAAATTCGAACAGCCCAGTGGATGAACGATTGGCAGAACTCTCTGCCAGCGGCCGTGATGGCACGACGTGGCGCGATGGAAAGGGCGATCCTTCAGAGAGGGATAGATTTGGGAGCTGTGCCAAGATCAGGCAAAAGACTCCTCGAAGCAGCCGGTGCCCCAAGGTCGGAGCTTCGCGCCGTAAAACCCTATAAAGATTTGGCGTCTGTTTATGATGACATCGATAGTATCACGGGACTTAAGAAAACCCCGGGACGGAAGAAACAGGATCCGGCGATTGAGGTTTTTCTGAAATTTGTCCGCAATGAAAATGAGCTTCGTCAGTTTCTTCAAACTGAAAGCGATGCGGCATCGATACGCATTATTTTCTCAGCCTTAACGGATTGGCTTGATGGAAATCTATCAAAGCTGCTTCCAATTCTGGAAGAAAAAGGTGACAAGAATACGCTCGGACGACTTCTGGAATTTAGCCGCCGGAATATGGAGTCGCCCTACGCGGACAGGCTGATTGAAGAGGCTCTTCGCCGCGCTGAGCTTGCGGAGTCTGAGCGCCGCAGGGAAGCCCGCAAGCAGACAGCCGGAAAAACAGCAGCGCCGCTTCGCCCCCAACCCAAAAGATTTTCGGCGAGACCCAAAAGCGATTCCGTGCGTCCCTTTGCTTCCGCGGATGAGCGGACGGAACTTCTCAGGGCTCTTCGGGCAGTAGAATTGCCCTCGGTGGATCCTGAAAAAACCAGACTTAAAATTTCTCTGAGCCCGGACTTTTTTAAAGGCGCAAACCCTTGGCTTCCGATGGCTCAGGATTCTGTCAAGCTCAGCTTTCCAAAATCGCTTGAAGGCAAGACGGTTATTCTTGAAGAAGATGATTTGCCGGGTGATAACGGGTTGCGCCAGATCAGGCTTTACGAGAATGAAATTCAGGATAAGAACTATCTGTTCAGTTTTATAGAATCTGAAACACTTGGTTTTTCCCGCAGCAATGACTCCTTCTTTGTTTCTTCTGATTACACTTTTACAAATCCACAATTTCCCGGTGAAACCTTTTGGGTTTTGACTACTCAAAACTTCGATGTCGAAAACCCGCAAAATAAATTCCGGGTCATTACCGACGCCAAAGGGAATCTGTTAAAGGTAATTGATGCGTCCGCTACGCCGCATCCCGTTTATGAGGTCTATGACGAGGATGGCGGAAAGCGTAAAGGTTTTTTTGTGATGCGCATGGACGGGCTTTGGTCGCCAGCCGAAGACTTCCGGGGGATTGTGAAAGGGTTTTTACTGGGGCGAGAAAAGTCCCAGCGTGGAAGCGAGCATGACACAGCGTATGTCCGTATTCCCGGTAAAAATATTTATGTCGCTCCAGGCACGGCAGGATTGAAGAAGGCGGATGTTGTCATGGAAGGGCGCAAGCCCGTTTCCGTGAAAGTGGGAGAGGTGACTTATGATCTCATTTTGAAACGAAATGAAAGCGGCACCCTAGTGGATGTTGCCCGCGAAGGATTTTATGACAAGATCGGCAGTTTCACGGGCACGATCACGCGTTTCAAGGCAGACAGTTACGGACGGGCTTCGCTGGGTGCGCCCATTACCGGTGTTCAAGTTGCGGATGCTTCTAAGGATGGCGTCTGGATGTCCGCGGCACTTGAAAACGGTGTTTTGATACGGACGGATGAGTGGAAGAATCTTCCGCCCGCAGC
>CAYRBY010000136.1:4885-5187 GCA_964422635.1 uncultured bacterium | reverse complement strand
TGGGTTTTTTATCCGGTCATTACACGATCAATGAGATCCGCGGAGTCCGTTACGCGGCCAGTCTGACTCATCCCAATATTCTCGCGGATTATATCTTGATCATGATGGCCTGCTTTGCGACAAAGCTACATCTTTCTCGATTCAGCAGAAATGCCGGGCTACAGACCGCGTTTGGACTGGGGATACTGATCATCATGCTGATCTTTACAAAAACCCGAAGCGGTTTGATTTCTGCTGTGATTTTGTTCCTTTTATACAGCTGGTTTAACAACCCTCGCTTGATTCTTCCCACTATCGCGCTA
>CAYRBY010000136.1:3240-4875 GCA_964422635.1 uncultured bacterium | reverse complement strand
GATGTTTCCTTTTGTGAATAGCGGGCTGGTGGGAATTTTTGAAGTTAAGGGCGGTAAGGTTGAGCTGAATGAAACAGATAACTTTACTTGGCGCCTCCAGAAGTCGTCGCTTCTTTTTCAAGAGGCCGCTCAAAAGCCTTTTCTGGGGCACGGTTTCAATGCTGCGAGAAAATACAATACTGGGGAAGGGGTGCAAAACGCTCATAATGATTATGCCCAGTTTCTTGTGGAGTCAGGAATCGTTGGGTTTTTTCTCTATTTCGGCCCCTTCGTTTATATGTTCATAAAGGGTTTGGGGGCGCGGCGAAGAGCTGACAAAAACTCGATTCTTTGTAAAATTGCAAACTTTTTCACAATTGCGACACCGGCATTTTTATTGATGAGTGCCTCGGATAATTTGGCTAATTACATTATCATTCAATGGTATTACTGGGTCATTGCAGGCATTTTTATCAGTCTTTCCTGGCATCTCAGACATGACGCTCAGAAGCCAACTGTACCAGTCCTGGCAGGTGCTCGATGAACTCTCTACAAGGTGAAAACATTATCTGTTTCGCGGGCGAGGATTGGTGGTATCACAACCCTCATTCGAACCTGCATTTGATGCAGTCTTTTTCAAAAAAGAACCGCATTCTCTTTGTGAACTCCATCGGTGTTCGTATGCCGAGTCTGAAGAATGACAAGTATGTCTGGAAAAAAATCCTGAACAAGCTTGCGAGCTTTGCCCGTTACCTGAAAAAGGGGCAGGAGAACATCTGGGTGCTGACGCCTTTTGCGCTGCCGATTCTCGCAAAGTATGAAAAGGCCATCTATAAAATCAACAAGGTGCTGATCCTTGCCCAGCTTCGCTTGGTCTGCGGTCTTTTAAAGTTTTCAAACCCCATTCTTTGGGTGTGTGTGCCTTCTGTGAAAGATATTGTTCTCGAGATGAAGAAAGATGCCAAGGGGCTGGTTTATTACTGCGTGGACAATATTTCGTTTCATTCTGGCGAGGAAGATACGTATGTGCTTGAGGCCGAGAAAGCCATTCATGAAAATGCGGATCTGGCCTTTTTCGTGAATCACTCGCTCGTAGAAGAACGGAAACACATAAACCCAAGGACTTATCACCTGGGACATGGCGCGGATTACGATCATTTCGTGAAGGCCATTTCTGACGAGGGGAAAGTGCCGGAAGATATGGCGAAGATTCCATCGCCAGTGATTGGTTATATCGGCGTGCTTCGCAGTCTTGATTTTGATTTGATTAAAAAGCTGGCCATGGCCAACCCTGCTTATTCCTTTGTTTTCATCGGGGATGTGCAGGAGGATTACACGGAAATCAAAAAACTGCCCAATATCTATTTTCTCGGAAAGAAGCCCTATGAGCAGCTTCCTTACTATATGAGGCACATTGACTGTTACGGGATTTTTTACAGGATGGATGATGTCTTTAACAATTACCGTAATCCGAAGAAGCTGCTGGAATACCTCGCCACTGGGAAGCCGATTGTTTCCGTGCCTGTTCTTGAAATGGTGCACTTTGGGGATCTTGTTTATACCGCCAGTACGTTCGAGGATTTTAACCAGTTTCTGAAACGGGCCATTGAACAAGATGGCGCGGCACAAAAAGAAGAAAGAGTCCGCTATGCGGCT
>CAYRBY010000136.1:0-3230 GCA_964422635.1 uncultured bacterium | reverse complement strand
TCGAACAGGCCGCGGCTGAAGCCGGCTCGCGCATTATGGCGGCGTTAAAAGAAGGGAAGGCTTATGAAGCTGTCCGTGGTTGAAAAAAACACCGCCGACATATCTCCGGCTGGCACGGGCCTTGCTGCTTTTCTTGGGTGGCTAAAAGCCTGCGGCTATGAAGGCTATGACGCCTACGATCTCTGGGCGACGGACTATGGCATTGCGGCACGCCGTTTGTTTTATAAAAATAAACTGCTCGGCATGCCTTTTGTGGCGCCGGTTGCTTTGGCCGACATTTTTTTTTCCGGAGTGCGTCAGTTTTTTACGACAAAAAAGCGTTATGCCACATCGGATGCTCATTTCATTCTGGGTTTTTTGAATCTTTATGAAGCGACCGGAGAAAAGAGTTATCTCGCTGAAGCGGAGGCTCTGGCTGTTTCGCTTTTGAGTTTGAGTATTCCCGGCTATTCGGGGCACTGCTGGGGTTATCCCTTTGATTGGCAGAACAACCGGGGGCTTTGGAAAAAGGGAACGCCTTTTATTACGGTAACTCCGTATGCGTTTGAAGCATTTCTTGCTCTTTACGACGCAACAGGAAAGAAAGAGTATCTCGAAACCGCGCTTTCATCGGCCCGGTTTGCTTTGAATGATCTTCGCGTTACGTGGCAGGAAGGCGGCGCGGCGGCGAGCAGTTATTCGCCCCTTGATGATACGCGCATTGTGAATGCGAATGCTTACCGGGCCTTTGTGTTGATTGAAGCCTATGCACGGTCCGGGAATGAAGAGTACCAGATCGCCGCAGAGCGGAATATTGCCTTTATTCTAAAGGCTCAAAAGCCTGACGGTTCTTGGCTTTATGCGGAAGGAAATCCGAAGGATGCCTTTATCGATCATTTTCATACCTGCTTTGTGCTGAAGAATCTGTACAAGGCCAACCATCATTTGAAAAGCATGGAAATCGATCAAGCTCTTGCGCGCGGCGCGGCGTTCTATCATGAGGCTCTCTTTGATACGGACGGCATGCCGAAACCCTATGCGTCGGGAAAAAAGGCAGGGATAGTGACGCTTGAAATGTATGACATGGCCGAAGCGATTTCGCTTGGCGTCTTGATGCGGTACCGGTTTCCGGGGCACTATGAAAAGTCCCTTAAACTTGCAAGAAAGCTGAATGACTACCAGCACGAGAAGGGGTTTTTCGCAACACGTGTTTATAGCTGGGGTCCTCAGTATAGGCCTTATATCCGCTGGCCCCAGGCCCAGCTTTTTTATGCGCTGACGCAGGTCACGAAAACAGAGGCGGAAAAAAAATAATATGTGCGGGATTGCGGGCGTTTTTAATTACGGGAATGTGAAGCCGGTTGATGAGGGCATTCTGCGCAGCATGTGCCATGTGATTGCCCACCGCGGACCGGACGGGGAAGGCTTGTTTGTTGATCCCGAGGTGCGCGTTGGGCTTGGGCATCGCAGGCTGAGCATTATCGATCTCGAAGGCGGTGCGCAGCCGATGTCAAATGCGGACGAGTCTGTGTGGATTGTTTTCAATGGGGAAATTTATAACTACCCCGAACTCAAAGAAGAACTGCAGGGCAAAGGGTATAAGTTTCGCACCCGCTCGGACACGGAAGTCATTATTCATATGTATTCGGCCTATGGTGAGGCCGCGTTTGACCGTTTGAATGGAATATTTTCTTTCGCCCTTTATGACAAGAATAAAAAGAGTCTTATCCTGGCCCGCGATCACTACGGGGTCAAACCCTTGTATTACTGGAATGAAAACGGGAAGCTTCTTTTTTCTTCTGAAATAAAAGCCATTCTTCAGGACCCTGATGTCGCGAGACGGCTTGATATTCAGGCCTTTGACGCTTACATGACCTTTCGTTACAGCCCGTCGCCGCAAACCCTTTTTCAGGGAATCAAAAAACTTTATCCGGGTTACTGTCTGAAGTTTTCGGCACATGAGCAGACGCTCCGCTCCTACCGCCGTCCTCCACAGAAAATTAATGACAAGATTTCCGAAAAAGACGCTGTTGCGGAATACAGGCGGCTTCTTGAGAACGCTGTTTCCAGGCAGCTTTTGAGCGATGTGCCGGTGGGACTTCTTCTCAGCGGAGGCGTTGATTCCGCGGTTTTGGGCTTCCTGATGCAGAAACATTACACGGGCAAGATCAAGACCTTCACGATTGGCTTTGAGGGGGCAGGGGATTACAACGAATTGGCTGATGCGAAAGCCACGGCGGATCTTCTGGGCTCAGAACATTATGAAATGATGCTGTCAAAAGACGAGTATATGAATTATTTCTTCCAGTCTTTTACTACGACAGAGGAACCGATCGCGCAAACAACGATCCCTGCACTGTATTACGTGACAAAGCTTGCGTCGCAGCATTTGAAGGTGGTTCTGGCAGGTCAGGGGGCGGACGAGCCGATGGCGGGTTATCCAAGGTACTTGGGCGCACGGTTCCTGAGTCAATATGCAGCACTGTTCCGTCTGCTGCCCATGGATTGGATTGCGGGTTTTTTCCCCCTGAATGAAAAAATCAATCGAGCGGCCTTTGTCAGCCGAGCCTCTTCTGAAATGGACAGGTTCCTTTCGATCTACACTATTTTTACCCCCGAAGAAAAGAAGCAGCTTTATAAAAAGGATCTGAGAGAGCAGACCTCCGGCCTCTTTCTTTGTGAGCGTTTGAACCAGCTTTACGCTGAAAGCTCGGGATTAAAGGACCCGTTGTCCAAGATTCTTTATATGGATACCCGGATGAGTCTTTCGGACAACCTGCTTAATTTTAACGACAAAGTCACGATGGCTAATTCAATCGAGATGCGGGTGCCCTTTCTCGATACGGAATTAGTCGACTTCCTGGAAACGCTTCCTTCCTCCATGAAGCTCAAAGGCACTCAACGAAAATATATTCACAAAAAGGCTGTGGAAGCCTGGCTGCCGAAGGAAATTATTTACCGCAAGAAACGCGGTTTTAATACCCCCATGGAAGAATGGCTTCAAGCGGATCTTGGTAACCAGGTCCGTGAACTTGTCAACGAACCGGATTCTGCGTGCCGCGAGTATTTCAATGTTGATTTCATCAATCAAATGATTGAAAGACATCAACGGCGCGAAGCAAATTATCAGCAGCACATTTTCCTGCTTTTGTCTTTTGAGCTTTGGCACCGCAGTTTTTTTAAAGGTGCCGGGAAGCCCGCTGAGCAGGGTGCGGCATTCAAAATGTAGATGTCCAAGGAGAAATATCATG
>CAYRBY010000135.1:0-5193 GCA_964422635.1 uncultured bacterium | reverse complement strand
TGTCACTGTAGAGCGGATCATCCGAAAAACGGAATCGGCTCCAGTTGTAAATACCACGCAGCACTACCTTGTCTTTTCCCATGGGTTCAGGAGACTGCCCCAGAATGTGTTCTTCAAAGAAATCCAAATCGCGGGGAGCCTGCTCACCTTCTTCCGGCTTGGCCCCTTTTGAAAGAATTCCCTGAAGAAGATCGATGCCTGTACCAAACTCGATGCCCTGGTGACGAGTCCCATGTGCATTCACAGTGCCGAGAGGATTACCGTTGGCGTCATTGAGACTCAGGAGTTCGTTCTCCACCCACGAGTAATACCACGCAGCATCCCACGAGATACGTCCTTCCTGGCCTCGCGTTCCAAGTTCGATCGTGGTACCGAGCTGCTTGCGAAGGTCCTGAAGCCCGCCACGGGTAACGTTGGAAAGTTCCCCGAAACTGGGCGGCTCAAAACTGCGGCTCACGTTGGCGAACACCTGACTGCGTTCCGTGATGTCATAACGGACGCCTGCCTTGGGGCTTAAGCCGATGTAATGAGGATGCGCGCTGTTGTCTCCGTCCGCACTGAACTGGTCATGGCTCTGCCGGTCGGCATAACTCCACTGCATGCCGCCGATGAGTGCAAATTTTTCCAGCACATAAAACTGATCCTCAGCATAAAGGTCCAGGTTATAAGACCGCTGCTGAGCCTGAGCCGTTAAAGTTGTGGGGGCGCCGCCTGAGTTGACATGCTGCTGGGCATCCACCGTGTTCCAAACCGGATTAAAACCAAGCGCAAAAAGATTCCTGCGATTCAGCAAATCCTTTTTATTGGAATAGCGGAAGCTCGCACCAAAATCGTGCGAGATTTGATCAATCACCTGAAAGATCGGGTGAAACAAATCCTTGTGCACATAAAAGGCCGCAAGATCCAGCTGCTGATCACCCCAATTGAAGGTGGTTTTATTGGCAAGCTGAACCAGATCATAATTACGTTTCTGATTACCGGAAACATTGGCTGTGTTCGGCTGCTTGGGATTCTGCTTCATCTGCGCCAGCGTTAAACTGCCGGGAAGCTGCGAGTCGGAATCCAGAGCACCCACATAAAAACGCGTCTCCACAACGTCTGTCAGTTTCAAACCGTAGTTGCTGAAAAAGCGCCTGTTCCACTGTTCAGCATGGTTGCGGAAACCGTCCTGACGGCTTTCGGATAGTGAAACATAGTAATCCGCAGGCCCGACCACCGCCCCGGAGCTTACCTGTTCACGCAGATAGTTAAACCCGCCGACTTCAAAGCGCGCCTGAAGCGGAGAGGCCGTGTACCCTGTCGGCGTAACAAAGTTAATCGCGCCGCCTAAGGTGGTGGAACCGTACTGAAGAGCATTCGCGCCGCGGTAAACTTCCGTATAATCCAGAGCCAAGGGATCAATGGACTGGAAATCGCCGCCGCCGTCAGCCTGGTTAATCGGAATACCATCCTGGAGCAGTTTGATTCCGCGCATATGGAATGTTCGCTGAATGCCGGAACCGCGGATGGACAAACGCGCTTCTTCCGCTCCAAACCTCGGCTGTACATAAACGCCAGGGGTATAACCCAAGGCATCCTGCAGCGTTGAAGCACGGCCCGTCTTGTAGGATTCAGCTTCTACCACCGAAGCACCGCCCGGAATCAGGTTCAGGGTTTCCCGGGCTGTCTGGGCGGAAGGGCTTGTGGTGGATTTTTTTCCTCTGGTGCTTTTGACGACAACTTCAGGCATCGTAGTCTGGGAATCTTTCGGACTCACAGCCGCATAGGCCTGAGTGCCTGCACATAGAAGCAGGCCAAGCAAAATAAAAGATCGCATTTCGTTCTCCTTGTTGAAATAAATGGAGTCCAAGCCTCTTTTACAAGACTCGACAAATCAGAAGTAGAAAAGACTAGAAGGAGAAAGAAAGGCTTCGAGGCGGGTGATCGATCCCCTGCGCTCTGGGAAGAGGCAGGTCAAAACGAGAATTCAACAAAACAGGTTCTTCATTCGCTGCGGGAAAACTTCCAACAGTCAGTGGAACAAAAAAATCCTTGGCGTATTGCGGAAGCAGGCTTTGGGGTGTATCCGTGGCGCAAGGTGCTGACGAGAACACACAGGTTCCCTTGGGCAGTGCCGGGATCGGCTGTTTTGCTTTAGCGTGGCCGCCGCTGAAATGACAGGCCTTTTTAGCACCGTGCTCTGAAACGTCCGGCTGGGGATGCGCGTGTTTTGCATTCATCGCAGCGCGCATGGGGCAAAATGCACCCTTGGCATGCTTACACTGACAGACCGTGCGGCCGCAGCAGGTCTTGGCGTGAACGCCGTGGCGGGCAGGCAGAAAATCCACGGTCTGAAAAGCAAAGACTGCGGTCAGAAAATAAAGTGTGAATTGGGCAAGCTGCTTTTTCATGAAGACGTAATGTAATACATGAAAAAGAGAAGTTCAACAGCAGAATGGTACCGGGTACCTGCCCGGGGAAATACGTCCCCTAGGTACCCGGTACCATTTGGCGGGAATGTAGGAACAGCTCGGATCTTCAGCCAGATAATCCCCTGTCACGGCATAGGCCCTTGAGCGTGAACCGCCGCAGGGTTCGCGGTATTCGCATTGCCCGCAGCGCCCTTTAAGCAGCGAAGGGTCACGAAGCTCTTTAAACACCGGATGGCTGCGGTATAAATCTGAAAGAGGACGGTCGAGAATATTGCCGGTCTTCACGGGTAGAAAACCACTCGGATAAACATCACCCCGGTAAGAGACAAACGCAAATCCCTTTCCGGAATTGACCTTTCCCGCCTGCTGAGGCATGGGTCTCGGTGCGGAAATTCCGGAAGAGCCCGGCAACTTTAGCTGTTCCGGAATTTCCTGACGGGCGCGCTCCATAAAATACCGCCGGTAATGCGGCGCTTCCGTTACCTTGATGATAAAAGGCACACGCTTTCCAAACTCGTAAATCTTCTCAAAAGCTTTTTCAAAAAGTTCTGCTGTCATAAGAGGGACATCTTTGCCTCGGCCCATAGGCACAAGAAAAAAAACTTCCCAGAAAACAAGATCAAGCCCCTCAATCAACTTCATCAAAGGATCAAGACTGCTCTGATTGTGCACATTAATGAGAGAATTAATCTGAACGCCTAACCCTTCTTCACGTGCAAGACGCACGGCTTCAAGAGTTCTTGAGAATACACCGGCAGTGCGGCGGAAGCTGTCGTGCACTTCAGCATCCGCGTCATCAAGACTAAAAGCCAGCTGATCAACACCCGCTTCCTTTAAACGTTTGATGACAGCCGGTGTCAATGCAGGCGTCACAGCGGGAATGGCGCCCACACGAAGATTGAAACGCTTGGCTTCAGCGATTAGCTCAAAAATATCCGGGCGCTTTAAGATGTCGCCGCCGCTGAAGACCACAAGCTGCGTGCCTATTTCCCGTATTTGCCGTAGAAGCTCCTTACCCTGTTCCGTATTAAGCTCATCGGGTTCGGGCACCGGCTGTGCGGACGCGCGGCAATGCAAGCACGCCAAATCGCACGCCCGTGTAGTTTCCCAGATCACGAGCAGAGGCTTTTGTGCAAAATCAATTTCATGATGCATGCCAGATCTCCTTCAATATTGCCGGGTCAAACGCACAGCCTTCTTTTCAAGGTCCGCTATCAATTGTAAGGCTGTGCGCTGGGCTGATGCCACGCACTCCGATAAACCGCCAGCATGATACGATTGCCCCGTGAGATAAAGCCCTGAACTTTTCGGCAGAACTTCTGCGATTTTCCGTTTCCAGTGAAGGAACTCAAGATCGTAAGAAGTCATCAGATCCGGGTATCGGGCGACGTCGGTCCAGACCGGCTGGGCTTCAATCCCCGCGGCTTTTCTGAAATCGTTGACTACAGCCTCACACATCTCCGCTTCAGTTGTGCCCCCGCCCTGATATTTCATGGGTGATGCAAAGAGCCTGACAAGAACTTTGTCTTCGGGAGCACGACCGTCAAATTTAAAACTTGAAAACGTGGCGCCCTGGAAATCATACGCTTCCTTCATCCCGCTGATCACACCGCTTCCGGTAAGATTCTCGGGCCAGTGATCTTTCTGAAACAGGGCCTGAACCAAGGTCACGGATCGGACTTTCTGCTCTGTCAGCACCTGCGCAAGATCGGGCTGAGAGCCTTCGAGAAGAGGCGCCGCTTTTCTTGCGGCTGTGGTTAAACAAACCGCATCGCCGGACCAGGTTCTGCCGTCTTCTGTGGTCAGCTTCCACACCCCTGTGGCGGAACGCGTCAAGGATTGAATGGGCGCGTTCATGTGCCAATCACATGACGTCTCAATCAAGAGTCTTCGGATCAGCGCTGAGAGTCCTTCCTTCAGGGTGCAAAATCCGCCCGAAAAACCTGCGCCGCCGTTCCGCTTGGAAGCAAAAAAAGCCCGGGTCAGACTTCCCTGTTTTTCTTCCATGGAAATCCAGTGCGGAAACACGGCTCGGAGACTGATCTTTTTTAAATCTGAACCGAAGATGCTCCCGAGAAATGGCTGAGCCAGACGATCAAGGGCTTCCTTTCCAAAACGGCGGGCAATAAAGTCCCCCATACTTTCATCCGTTTGATCAAGCCTTCGGGGAACTAAAAACTCGCACATCATTCGAAGTTTGCCCGCGAGACTCAGACAGGGAATCGAGAAAAGAACCGAAGGGCTGAGGGTCGTCAAACCGCTGAAATCGGCAGGAAGCTTGTGGAGGCGCTCGTTTTCGCGGAGCCAAAGCCCTCGGGAGGAAGCGTTAACTGAAATAATCTCGGATTCAAGGCCAAGATCGCGGCAAAGATCCAGGAGTGCGGGACGGTCAGTGGAAAAAGAGTCGGGTCCCCGCTCGATGAGGCAGCCGTATCGCATTTCTGTTTGAATGAAACCGCCCGCGTTTCCCTGTGCCTCAAACCCAATAACTTCCCAAGGAAGGCCGCGCGCGCGGATTTCACGGTTCAGAAAATATGCGGTGGCAAGCCCCGAAATTCCACCGCCTGCAATGAGAATTTTTATCGGTGATGTCATGAAATAGCCCTGCCTAAGCCTGCATTTGAGGTTCAAAAAAAGGTATGATAAAAAGATACGAAGAGAACGGCTGTGAGGCAGGTCACAGCCGTTTAAGACAGCAGGGTCAGGCTTTGACTTTAAACTTCTCAGTCAATTCAGACAGGCGCGTTCTCGGAACAGCGAGAACGTTGAGGCGGGACGTCAT
>CAYRBY010000134.1:0-5195 GCA_964422635.1 uncultured bacterium | reverse complement strand
GACAGCCAAAAGTCTTGATGTTGACTTTCAGAGGCGCTGGATGATTGGAATTATCTTTTTCTTTATTTGTCATAAGTTATTGTGGTCAAATAGCTTAGAAACTAAAATCAAAAGACCGGGAAGTAACAAAGTGGAGGCATTCTAGCAAGGCCGCTTTTCCAAAACAATCCTTAAAAATGAATGTAAAAGAAACCGTTTCAGAAAATATTAAGCGCGGGAGCTTTCGACCGGACCGGGTCCGGCAGGCGCTGTTGCGGAGTTGTTGGTACGAAGAATGATTCGATCTACTTGAAAACCGTCTTCACGCATCCAAAGATGAAAACTTTGAAGCCCGGTTTTTGATACCACAAGTGTCGCCACAGGGCCATCGGATGTTGCGCGGCTCCAGGCCCAGGCCGTTGTAAAACCTGTTATGCGGTCAGCTGTGGAGGGTCCCGCCTTATTCAAGCCCGCGTGAACCGAATCATCACTTCCCGTCGGTCCCCGCCCGCGCAGCCAGACATAATAAGTTCCGGTGGTGGCAAAATTAATATTGTAAACCAGCTCAGGGCTCGTCGTGACATAACCTGTATCCATCATCCCGTTGTTGTTAGGCAGCGCGGTCATAAAACCGCTGCCCGCGTATCCAGCCTGAGTGGTCTGAAGAGTCCAAGTTTTACCGCCTCTTGTAACGTTTCCGTCAAAGTGTTCCGCCTCAATCACCACCTGGCCGCCCGTTTCTTTGAAGGCCGGACTTGCCGTTGTAAAAACTGCTGAGTTCGAAGTCGCCGTATTCCCCGAAGAATCCGCGGAGCGGACCCGGAAATAATAAGTTTTTCCCGCAGTAAGACCAGTAAGCGTCACACTGTGACTGGTCACCAGGGTTTTGTCCAAAGTGCTGCTTTGAGTTTCCGGCTGTGCAGTTCCATACAGCACCTGGCTGGAAGATGCTTCATCCGTTGTCCAGGTCAATGTCGCTCCAGTTGTGGACAGTGCGCTTGATTTGACGGCGCTGATCACGGGCGCAGTAACATCCGGAGCCCAGGTAATGCGGGCCTCAACGGTATTAGGACTGTCTCCCTGCTTCACCTGAGGACGAAAGGCCGGGTCTTTTAAAACGATTCTGACTTCCACCTGCTTGGCTGTGGTTTGCGCCATGGTGACAGAACCAAAAGGCGTCACACCAAGCTGTTGAGCCGCTCCAAGCTTTGCCTGATACAAGCGAATTATAATCTCCAAAGGTTTTGACGGCTGTTTGATCACATCAAACGCCTGAGCACCATTGGAAGTGATTCGCAGGATAAAATCCTTCTCTCCTACAGAAATAATTTGGACATCGGACACCATAACTTGCCCGGCATAAGCTGCAGGAGAAAGAAGCGCGGCAATTACAATAAAAGAGAAAAATGTGCGGATCTTTTTCATCATTGCACCGACACCGCTTTCAAGGTAAACGCTGTATTACCGGTGCGAGCGTCGTTTGGCTTTGCCGGCAATATTTGAAGAACTGAAGTTCCCGGTGAGCTGGGCGCTTGAAACTGCACGGTCACCTGCCCACCCGTAATGGTAAAGGACTTCAGGCCCAAACCATCCGGAGAATTAGTACCATTGGTGATGGTTCCCCCCGACGATCCTACACAATTATTGGTCTCCGGATCCCTCAAGCAATTCGCCTGGGCCGTGACAACAATCTTGTGACCATCCGCGATCGGATTTCCGGAAGTATCGCGGAAATTGGACAACACATACGAAGCGGTTGCATTAGGTGCTATCTGACCCGGACCTGAGACGTCCACAGATTGATAGCCGGTAATGGTGATAGGAATAACTGTAAAAGCGCGGTTTCCCACACGGCTGCCGCTAGGCTGCGCGGGAAGCACCTGAACATTGGCGACTGCAGACTGACGAGCCTCAAAGGCAAGGGGCTGTGAACTGTAGGTAATCACCGTGCTGCCGCTTGTCACGGTGTGGACTTGCAGTCCCAGACCATCCGGTGAATTCGTTCCGCTTGTAATAACGCCTCCCGCCGAATCAATACAATTATTCGTCACAGGGTCGCGTAAGCAGTTCGCCTGCGCGGTCGCAACGATCTTGGTCCCGTTAGGGACGGAATTGCCAAGAGCATCTTTAATATTGCTCAAAGTAATCTGACTAAGATTGGCCGTGGCATTTGCTAAAACCGAAGTAGGTGCAACATTCACGGACGCCTGCTGGAGAGAAGAAAGCGTCACAGGCACCAAAACAAATGCGCGGTTCCCAATCCGGGAGAAATTAGGTTTTCCGGGAAGGACCTGAATATTCGCTACCTGCACGTCAGGAAAGGCCAAAAGGACACTGGCGGGGTCATAGGTGGCAGTCACCTGACCGCCATTGACCACATGAGCTTTTAAGCCATTAGCGTCCGGCGAATCTGCGCCGCTGACTACATTCCCCCCAATCGAAGGAACACAATTATTTGTATCCGGATCGCGGAAGCAAACAGCTAACGGACTAAGCAGCACAATAGATCCGTCAGGCACCAAATTGCCTTCGGTATCACGAATATTGGAAATTGTCACTGTCACTGATTTTGACAGGCCGTCGGCCACAACAGCGGCGGGGCTTGCAGAGGCTGCCGCAGCGGCATAACCCGAAGCCGTGAACTTAGCCAGCGCAATGGCCCTGTCTCCTATGCGATGTCCGTCGGGTCTGGATGGAAGGACCTGAACGCTCACCAAAGCTGATTGAAAACTTTCCATCCCAACGCCGACAGAGCTGTAGGTCACCTCAATCTGGCGGTTCTGTACAGTATGTGTTTTGAGGCCATACCCATCGGGAGAATCGGTGCCGCTTATAATTTGACCGCCCACAGAAGGAACGCAGTTATTCGTATCAGGATCACGGAAACATACGGCCTGGGCAGTCACAACAAGTTTTGTTCCATCAGGAATCGGGTTTCCGAGCGAATCTGAGAAATTGCTGAAAGTGATAACAATGCGGTTATCTCCGGTATCAGCAAAAATAGAGGAAGGCGAACTCACCGTCGGTGAACGCGCGGAAGAAAGCGTGATGGGTGTAAGCTGGAAAGCCTGGTCCCCAATCCTTTGCCCTCCCGGTAAAGAAGGAAGCCACTGAACATTGGTAAGGGCTGTATCGGGGTAAGCCAGCGTCACATTGCCCGGGCTATATTGAAGAGTCACTGCTCCGCCGGCGATAATATGTCTCCGAAGACCGAAGCCATCCGGAGAGTTATCCCCGGACAAAATGGATCCGCCCGCCGAAGGGACGCAGCTATTAAAATCCGGATCACGGAAACAATTAGCTCCCACTGTCGCTAGAACAGGAACGCCGTCCGGCACAGGCTGCCCGGCGGTGTCGCGGGCATTCGTGAAGGTGATGTTCAGCACTTTCTCAAAACCATCCGCAACCGTCGAAGACTGGCTGACAGACGTCCCCACCGTATCAATCGATGTCAACGTTACCGTCGTCAAGGCAATGGCCCTATCGCTTGTCCGATGGCCGCTTCCATTGGAAGGCAGCACAAAGACAGACGCAGTTTTTGTTTCATGGGTCTTCAGCGGCGGCGCAGAAGCAGGCTCGTAAACCACATCAATGCGTCCCCCTTTAACGGTCAACGCTTTCAAACCGAAACCGTCCGGAGAATCAGTGCCATTGGCAATGTTCCCGCCGTGAGACGGAATGCAAGTGTTGAACACGGGATCGCGGAAACAAACAGCAGCCGTCGAAACAAGGACTTGGGTGCCGTCAGGCAAAGGATTGTTGGAAGCGTCTTTTAAGTCAAGGAAGGTCACGGCCACGGGGCGGCTTTGCCCATTTGTCAAAACATTCCGCTGGCCTGCAAGGCTGCCTGTTCCGGCAGGTCCAAAGGAAACATAAATTGCGGAAGTTAAGAACTTTCCGCCCGACTCTCCCAGCTCCAGCGTGAGCGTGTGATTGCCAGGCGTGAACTGGGCGCTGATATCGACGGCCGATGCAGATGGTGAAATCGTAAAAAAGGAACCGCTGTCGACTTTAGCCCGTAGGACACCGGAAAAACTGAGCGGAGCCAATAAATCCGGAGCGCTTGAAAGATAGACTTTATCCCCGGCCCTGAAATCAATGACCGGCCCGGGCAAATTCAACTTTTGTCCAGCGCTGGCCGGAAGGTCCAAAGCCAGCGTAATCAAAGAACTGCCCGCGATCCGTCCGTAAATCCCGAGCGGCACGGCATTACTCTCCTTGCCGCTGACTGTCACCGTGACATTCCCGCTCGTCGCACCCACAGGTACGATCGCCGTCAATTCATCAGGCCTTGCCGATTGAACTTCCGCGGCAAGTCCATTGACCTTCACAAGATTATCCGCCGGAATAGCTGCAAAATAACTCCCGCGGATCACAAACACATCGCCTTCTCCGGCCACGGGGCGGTCAATATCGGAAATCACGGGCGGCGGATTCCCCGGCGGAGGAATGTCCACGGTTGTGGTGACATTTTCCGTAAAGCCCGCGTAAGTCACCTGAATGGTCACATCGCCATTGGCGACAGCCTTCACAAGCCCCGAAGCATTCACGGTAGCAATTCCGGTGTCCTGTGAACTGTAAAGCACCGTACCGCTAGGAGCGGAAGAAGTCCCGTCGTTCATGTGAACCGTAACGACCAGCTGTTTGGTCTCGTCTTTTGCAGTAAACAGAATGACGTTCGGAGCCACACTGATGCTAGTCGGAGCCACAGGCTCTACCGTAACGGAGCTTTGGGCCGGTGCAAAACCACTGATCGTCGCGGAAATAACCGCATTTCCAAAATCAGCTGAGGTTACGACACCCGAGGGAGAAACAAACGCAACAGAAGGATTTGTGGATGAAAAAACCACTTTGGACGGATCAAGCGCCGCCGTGCTTCCGTTTGAATAAGAGCCATTCACAACAAGGGTGCGTGTTTTTGTAAGGCCAAAAAGTTTAAACGAATCCGGCACAATGCTGATTCCAGTCAAGGTCACAATGTTGACCGTAATATTGACCTGCGCCGTTTTGCCTCCAAAAGCCGCTGTGATGACAGCCGTTCCATTTCCAATATTCACCACGCGGCCTTCGGCATTGACCGTGGCTACGCCAATATTACTGGAACTAAAAACAGCCTGCGACGTGATATTCTTGGATGTCCCGCCCACATAAAATCCCGTGACCGTAATATCCTGAAATTGATTGATCGCCGTGAAGGTATAGGAACCCGGAGACAC
>CAYRBY010000133.1:1723-5266 GCA_964422635.1 uncultured bacterium | reverse complement strand
TGACCCAATAAGGAATACCGTGCTGTTGAAAAACATGGATGATCTCGGAAAGAATAATCAGTTTTTTAATATCGCGGTACTTCTGCACAAACTCCCAGGAAAGGATAGCTCTGTATACAGAGCTCCATCCCCCATGCAGCCAGCGGACCAGCCAGAGAGGGAATGTCAGCACCTTCTCCAAAGAAATAAGCACGGGACCTAAAAACCGGAGCTTGAAATCTGGCTTTTTAAAGGGCTCTTTTTTCATATGTGCGGACAAAAAAAAGGCCGGGGACAATCTCCCTGGCCTTTTTTCTGTTCATACCTTTTACCGGGGTCCTCTAGCCGCCCTCGGCCGTAGAGAACGGGCGGCCGCCGAACATCTGAAGCTTGAGGCGGGACGCAATGAGTCGTGAGTTCATAACGGGAACCAGCCGTTTGTAAATTTCATACCCAAGCTCATGATCTTTCTCCATTTTCTTGCGGAGACCGACGCCATCAATGACAAGCAGCTGTGTATCCGTCACAGGAACCGCGTAAAAGCGCCAGCGGTATGGAGGAATCAGCCACGACCATCCAACGACTTCACCGGGACCAAGGGTCTGAAGAATACCCATGTTGGACTCTGTGTCAAAACGGACATCCTGTTCTTCTGCCAGAAGATTTACTTTTCCTTTAAGAATCAGAAAGAAACATTCCGCTTTCGCGCCATTTGTAAAAACTTCTCCCCCTTTCGGGATAGTCACTTCGGAAGCGTACTGCAGAATTGTTTTTTGAAATTTCGCAGGAAGCCCTTTAAAAAATTTGTGCGTAATTTTTTTGACCGGCTTTTGTTTCTTCAAACGGCTTTTCATTGTTCATTCCTCCAGGACATACAGACATTCGGGATGTTGGGAGAGTAGAAAACCATGGGTAATCTTAGCCTTTTACGCGCCCGTCTTCAATCACAGAATTCCAAAACTCCAAGGAACTTTCAGCGGGGCTTACGCAGTTCCAGCGTCTTGTAGAGCTCCGCCTCCCACCGGGCCTGTTTTTGAAAGGCCTTGGGTGAAAGAATGCCTTTTTTACGGCTCACCATAAGCTGAATCATTTTTTTACGTTTCTCTGACGGAGGATGCACCCGGTAAAGAGGGCTGGAACTCAGCAGGGCCACCGCCGCACTTTCAGGAATCGCCCCAAGACTAAGCGGAATGGAAACCGATTGAGGAGCACCAAAACCGGAGCTCTTGACCACATCCAGAAAATCACTTAACCCCATCGCATTGTAACCAGCATCCATGGCTATAAAAACCCCGACCACATCAGCTTCATTTTCCTGAAGACGGCTGTAAGAGATTTGCCGGACCCTTGCTCCCTGTCTTACAGCTGTTCCCGCAAGACTTCCGTAGATACCTCCATAAGGAAGTGCGCCGAGCGCCGGCGTCAGATAAGAAAGGTACTCCAAGGCTGTACTCCGCGACTTTTCTTCCGGCACATGGTTGCCAAGGATATGCCCAAGTTCATGCGCAAGCACGGAAGCCACGAGATCTTCACGCGTTTGAAAGGCCTGCAAAAGTCCGGTATTTACAAAAACAGTCAGGCCATCGGTAAACGCATTGATTTTGGGGTCATTGATAACACCAAGCCGCACGGGGTAGCCTCTGAGCGGTGACGCGTACACAAGGCGGTCTAAAATCCCCTGCACCCGCACGGGATCCATCGGTGCGGCAGGCCCGTAAACTCCGTTCGAAGGCACGGGCGGATAAGGATTCACCTGGCCTCCAAACTTAAAACGGATGGTATTTTGGGACTCTGTTAAACGTCTGGGGAAAGACTTTGAGAATCCGCTCTGGGAGGCACATCCGCAAAGAGCCGCACAGGCGATTAAAACAAGGACTTTGCAGAAAAGGAAGATTCCGGGTCGGGCTGGCATCATGGTTTAGGTATATCGTCTAAAACAGGGCAAATTGAAATAGAGGGGAACAATCCCCTAATGCCCTGCTTAAAAACTCTTAAAGCGTATTTGAGAAAGCTGTGTTACCCTGAATTCTCCCAGAGGAGGGGTTTTAGAGTGAAAGTTTATCTTATCAATCCCAAGTTCGAGCCGACCATCTGGTCTTTCGAAGGTCTTCAACCGTTCACGGGAACGCGTTTTTCCACAACACCCCTTGGCCTTGCCACGGTTGCGGCTCTCACCCCGTCTCATTGGGAAGTTGAAATCGCCGATGAAAATGTAGAAGACCTCAATTTCGATACTACGGCAGACCTCATCGGTATCACGTCCTTCAATGTACAGTTCCGCCGCGCCGTCCAAATCGCAGATGCTTTCAGAAAAAAAGGCAAACCCGTTGTTATTGGAGGCCCTTACTGCAGTTTGTTTCCAGAGGCTTTTGAAGGCCATTGCGATTACCGGGTTTCGGGTGAAGCTGAAAAAATCTGGCCGGAATTTCTCGCCGATTTCGAAAAGGGATGTGCCAAAGAGCTCTATCTCGCCGGTGAAAAGAAAATCGATATCTCGCAAAGCCCGGTTCCCCGCTACGATCTGATCAAGGGTGAACGCTATAACATGTACAGCCTGCAAACCAGCCGGGGCTGCCCTTTCTCCTGTGAATTTTGCGACATCATTGTGATGGACGGCCGTGTTCCTCGCGTTAAATCTGTTGAGCAGGTTCTCGCGGAAGTGGAACACTGTATGAAGCAGGGCGCTCACTATATCGTCTTTGGTGATGCCAACTTCATCGGCAACATGCCGTACGCACGGAAACTGCTCGCCGCCCTTGTGGATTTTCAGAAAAAGCACAACTACCCGCTTGAATTTTCCTGTGAACTCACCGTGAATGTTGCGCACCATCCGGACCTCCTGAAGCTTCTTCAGGATGCCAACTTCTATACGGTCTTTATTGGCATTGAATCGCCGAGGAACTCAAGCCTTGTGGAGACCGGCAAACTCCAGAACACCCGCAAGAACATGGCGGACGATATTGCACGCATTCATGCGCATCATATTTCAGTGTGCGCAGGGATGATTGTCGGGTTTGATTCCGATGACCGCCTTATTTTCAAAGAACAATTTGAGTACTTGAAGGAACTCGGCATTCCCTTCACGACCTGCGGGACGCTGATGGCGCTTCCGAATACACCGCTTCTGAAAAGGCTCGAATCTGAGGGGCGCCTTCTGCCAAGCTCCTGGACCGAGATGGCGGGTCACGGCGCGGCTGACTGCAATTTCATTCCGAAACAAATGTCACTGGAAGATCTAAGCACCGGTTACAAATGGCTCATCCGGAGTCTTTACCGCTACGACAGCTTCAGCGACAGGCTCGTTACAATGCTTTCCCGGTACCGGAACCTTCACAAGGAGCATCTGCGGGCACCGCTTGATACTAAGTTTCTTTCCCTGCTGCTCAAAGTGCTGGGCTACTACCTTTTGACCACTGACTCCAAACGCAGAAACTTTTTCATTAAAAGTTTCTGGCGCGTTGCGACGAGCGGACCTTTTTCTGTCGGCAAGTGGCTGGAGTTTTTCCGCTGGATTGCCACACACCGGGCGTTCCGGGAGTATGTTCTGAAAACCCAGGGCGACCC
>CAYRBY010000133.1:0-1623 GCA_964422635.1 uncultured bacterium | reverse complement strand
TGTTCTGCTTTTTTTCTCGCCTGCTCTGCCTTGTGGGCTTCTTTTTTATGAGCAATCTGCTCATGCTTTGCCGCAGCATCTTCAGCTTTGGCCGGCACGGCCGCTGATGTCAGCGCAAAAACGGAAAAGAAAAATACAGCTAAAAGCTTTTTTGCTTCCATGGGTATCTCCTTATTGAAAGCCTGTTCACTGCCTTAGCTGATTAGACGCAGGGGCAAATCAAAGGTTTAAAACTATTTAATCGGCGGGGAAAAAGTTTTAACTCTCTTATGTGAAACAAGTTAAAGTCGCTTTATGCAGCTCTCTCAATAATGAGACTCGCCTGATAACGGGCTAGTTCCGTTTTGAGAAAGCCCTCAACCACAGAATAGAAGCCATTTTGAGGGTTTTGATAAACTCCAGGCATCTGTCCCCCGGATCTCGCAAGCAGAAGGGCTGCGAACAGGTCATGGTTTTCGGAGGCCAGGAATGGCAGCACTTTGTCGGACAGCTGCTCTTTGAGTCTTTCTGCATGCATGGCAAAATGAACCACCCTTCGCGTTTCATCCTTCCCCTGGGTCCGCTCAACACTCTTGCCATAAAGCTGATAGGCCCGCTGCAGGTTACCTTCAATTGTAATAATGCCGGCATTATTCCGCAGCTGCTGCATACGCGGCGTCATCAGGGCATCCGGATCCACTCCATAGATAATCACTTTCGTGTTTTTATCTGCGCGGGTTTGGAATCCAAGCGCAAAGAGATCATCATAAAGAGGGCTTTCTGGAGAACGGATTTCTTCGTACGAAATGAAAAGGCGTGCCGGAAGCTGCGTTGTTTTTTCCAGCCTTTCCCGGATTCTTTCGCCGGAGCTTAATCTAAGTTCAGAGCGAGTCGAACCGGCGTGAGGCGCAGGAGATCCCCTCTGCGAGTCCCCTTCAAAGAGCCCGGAGCGGACAACAAGACTGCCTTCGGCCTCTCTTTTCTCGGCAGCAAAACGCTCCGCAATCCGGTCCAGAACTTCCCTGAAAACGGGCACCTCAAGCGTATGGACAAAAAACGCTTCATAATCATCATGAAACCAGCCCAAAGTGTCTCTGTTACGGTCCTCAGGTTCCTTGATCATATAACGCATGGATTCCGCCACAAACGCTTCAAAAAAACTCATTGGCCGTTTCTGACCAAGCACAAAATCCGCATCCTTCCCGAGTTCATCTTTCAGTACTGAAAAATTAGCATCAAAATCCTGAAGCCAGAGAGCGGATTCATCCTGAATCTGTTTTTTTAACAGGTCATAAACCTCTTGAATGTATTCTCTAGCACCCCGGACAGCCTGGGGAGCTTTCTTGGGCTGCACAGCCCTTTCCGTGAGAAGAATAAGCAGCGCCATTCTCTTATTTCGAATCGCATGGGTTTCGTTAAACGCTTGGCCCGGAGGCATGGCTGGAGGTCCGTATTTTGCAAGAGACTCCCACGGACGGCTCAAATGCTCAAAAAGAATTTCGGGAGAAATCATCAATCCCGGACTCCAATTATTACGCTCAACAACATCGCGCCGAAGTGTAAAATCGGGCTCAAGCAGCACATACATAAGCCAATCTGTAAAATCCGGACGGCTGGCATTGTTCAGGACCTCATTCACCTCAA
>CAYRBY010000132.1:0-5291 GCA_964422635.1 uncultured bacterium | reverse complement strand
CTTCACGGGGACACCTTTGATGAGGCGTATGAGCATGCACGGGCGCTGGAGAAAAAGCACGGGTGGACTTTTGTGCATCCTTACGATGACCCGGATGTGATTGCGGGACAGGGGACGGTGGGCATGGAAATTGTGCAGCAGCATCCTGAGCCGATTGAAGCGGTGTTTGTGCCTGTGGGCGGCGGCGGTCTTGCGGCCGGTGTGGCGGCTTATGTGAAATTTCTGCGTCCTGAAACGCGTGTGATTGGTGTGGAACCTGTGGATGCAGCGTCGATGAAGGCTGCAATTGATGCAGGCCGGCGTGTGGTGCTCGACCGAGTGGGGCTTTTCGCGGATGGCGTGGCCGTGCGGCAGGCGGGTGAGGAAACTTTTCGGCTGTGCAAGGATTTGCTGGATGATGTGATTGTTGCAGACACGGATGAGATGTGCGCTGCCGTGAAAGATATTTTTGAAGACATGCGCGTGATCGCGGAGCCTGCGGGTGCGCTTGCTCTCGCAGGTTTGAAAACCTATGCTGCGCAAAACCCTGACCGCACGGGTGCACTGATTGCCATCAACAGCGGCGCGAATATGAATTTTGACCGTCTCCGTCATGTGGCGGAACGCGCGGAGGTCGGTGAGGCGCGTGAGATCCTTTTGGGCGTGACGATTCCTGAGGAGCCGGGAAGTTACCGCCGATTTGTTCAAACTCTGGGAAACCGGACCATTACGGAATTTAATTACCGTTACGCCGCGGGCAAAGAAGCGCATGTGTTTGTCGGTCTGAAACTGAACGATGCCAAAAGCGAAAAGGACGGCTTTGTTGCGCAGCTGAAAAAGCTTGGTTATGAGGTGCTCGATATCAGCGCGAATGAAACTGCCAAACTTCATATCCGTTATATGGTCGGAGGCCGCGCGCCTGCGTTGAAGGATGAAGTAATTCTCCGCTTTGAATTTCCGGAGCGTCCGGGCGCCTTGATCAAGTTTTTGGACGGTGTCGGTTCTGACTGGAATATCACGCTGTTTCATTACCGCAATCATGGCGCGGATTATGGGCGCGTGCTGGCAGGCCTCCAGGTCCCGGCTTCTGACCGGAAACGCCTTGAAGAAAAACTCCGCGGCCTCGGCTATCCCTACGAAGACGAGACCCAGAACCCCGCTTACCGGATGTTCCTGCACGCCTGATGCTCTGACGCCTCTCCGCGTCCGGGCCGCCAGCTTTTGAGTGCTATCTATATTCCCCATAGTCTGCTATGCTTGTTATAGACGAAAGTGGTTCCTTAGGGATTTCCCGCCATTCCAATAAGAACGTCTATGGCGTTGCAAAACGAATAATAGAGTCTTACTCGCACTTCCTGAAGCTTCTTCGCGCATTCCGGCCCAATCAGGCAGCTTTACCTCTCTCCCCTTAATTTAAGTTGCATGTTGTTTTCTAGACAAAGTTTATTGAGTCTTGCAAGGGTGATGCATATGCGTCTTTCAAGAGAAAGAACAGCCTGGATTTTTATGACAGCGGTTATTTCCCTGTCTCTTTTTTGTTTTTCAGAAACAGGGTATTCGGAGAGAAGTAACACCGGATATGAAGCCGGTCCGCTTTCCCTTTCGGCGCAAGCTGTTTCAGAAGTTAATACCGTGAAGTTTGGAGTTCAAAAGAACAAAGCGTCTGCGCCGCAGCCCGATGCGAAGAAGACAGCGGTTAAAGAAATTAAACCGGACGAAGTATTGAGCGGAAACTCCGGAGATGGAAACAAAACCGAAGAACGTGTCAAGACATCGTAAATCTCCGGATTTTACCGGGGACGCATGTCAAGGAGGCATTATGGGAGCAGAGGATGCGGTTGAGGTGTCAGGCGTTGTCCAGGAAGTCCTGCCCAACTCACAGTACCGGGTTTTAGTCGAAGGCGGCCATAAGGTTCTTGCTTACGCAGCAGGGAAGTTGAAGTTCCGGCATATCCGGATTATCGCAGGAGATTCGGTGATGATGCATTTATCCCCGTACGATTTGAACCGCGGAAGAATCGTATGGAGAAATAAATAAGAGAGGCTCAAGTGATTGAGAGGGCGAAACAGATGAAAGAAACAATACTGAAAGATGATTTACTTTTTCATGGTTCTCACGGGTTGTGCCGTGTTTCCGCCATTCTTCCGGCGGATCGGGTAAGCGGGGAAGTGAGTTATTCGATTCTTCCGGTTGTCGCCAGTAAAGCCAAAGTCCGTTTTGTGGTTTCGGAAAAGTCTCTGGAGAATTCAGGTTTCTGCAAGCTGGTGTCGGTGCATGAGGCGAACTCGATCCTGGATTTTTTTAAGACAGGAAGTTCCAAGGAGTCCAAGAACACGCAGGCCTGGGCGCTTTCAGTGACGATCTGGTCCGAGGCCATGAACAAGGACTCGATGAAGGACATGAGAAAACGTCAGAGACTGGAACGTTCGGTGAAGGGTATTACCGGTGAGCTTGCCTATGTGCTCAAGAGCACGGTGCGGGACGTCGCAGACAGGATCCAGAAAAATCTGGGGCCGGTTTCGGAACTTAATCCGCTGCTTGTGAGCGCGCTCGCAAATGTTGACAGAGACTAAACCGGACGCTCAGGGAAGAAAACATGTCTGAAACCGCGGTATTGAACCGAACGGATTACTCACCCCCCAAGAGATCCACGCGCTGGATGGCGGCCATTTTTATGCCATTGATTGCGGTCGTGGGAATTGTTGGGACGCCGTTCTATATTGCATCCCAGGGCTTCGCGGTTTCCGAAGCGATTCTCTTTTTCTTTTATCTTACGGCTACGAGCCTTGCAATTACAGTAGGCTATCACCGTCTTTATTCCCACGCGACTTTTAAAACTAATCAGTTCATCCATTTTCTGATGCTTTTTTTTGGAGCCGCAACTTTTCAGAAATCCGCGCTTCGCTGGGCTTCTCAGCACCGCCAGCACCATCAATTCACAGACACAGAACTCGATCCGCACAACAGCAAAAAGGGCGTCTTCTACTGCCATATGGGCTGGATCATGTTTTATAAGCACAACGTGAATTTTCAGAACGTAAAAGACCTGTCTAAAAATCCCCTCATTAAGCACCAGCACGAACATTATGATTTATGGTCCGTGTCCGCCGGGCTTTTGCTGCCCATGCTGATCGGTTTTTTAATCGGGCATCCTCTGGGTGCTTTTATCATGACTTTCTGTCTGCGTATTACGCTGATCCTGAATATGGCCTTCTTTATTAATTCCAGTGCGCACATGTCAGGGACCAAAGGTTTTGACCCGGATGTGTCGGCGGGAGACAGCTGGTTTTGGGCGCTTTTGACAAACGGCGAAGGGTATCATAATTACCATCACAAATTTCCGAATGATTACCGCAACGGTTACCGTATTTATCATTGGGACCCGAGCAAGTGGTTTATTACGATTCTCTCCTGGACGGGTCTCGCCTGGGATTTGAAGAGAACATCGCCTGAGCGTATTGCTGCGGCTTTGGCATCATAGCGGATTTTTCCTTCCTGACTTTTCCGACTTCTCGGCTTGCCCCTGAGGAAGCCTTTGCCTATACTCTTCGCACTCATTCAACACTAACTGGGAAAACCCCTATGCCTTCCATCAGCACACGTACACACACGTTTAGTGAATCCGTCATCCGGCGCATGACCCGGGTTGCCAATCAAACCGGTGCCGTGAATCTTTCCCAGGGCTTTCCTGATTTCGATCCTCCGGCAGAATTGCTGGACGCACTTAAAAATACGGCCGTCAAAGGTCCGCACCAGTATGCTGTGACCTGGGGTGCTCCGAATTTCAGGGCGGCGCTTGCGAAAAAGCAGAGCCGCTGCATGGGGCTTCCTATTGATCCAGAGACGAACATTGTTGTGACCTGCGGCAGTACGGAAGCCATGATGGCGGCCATGATGTCGGTTACAAATCCCGGTGACAAGGTAATCGTCTTCTCTCCTTTTTATGAGAACTATGCGGCAGATGCTATTTTGACAGGGGCTGTTCCGATTTATGTCCCGCTTGTTCCGCCTGCGTTTAACTTTGACCCTAAGGTGCTGCGTGCAGCTTTTGAACAAAGACCCAAGGCGTTAATACTCTGCAACCCCGGAAACCCTACGGGAAAAGTGTTCAGCCGTGAAGAACTGCTGGTGATTGCCGGGCTCGCAGAAGAATTTGATACGTTCGTGATCACCGATGAGGTGTATGAACACATTGTTTATCCGCCCCTCAAACATACGTATTTCGCATCACTGCCCGGAATGTTTGAACGAACGGTTTCCTGCGGATCTCTTTCCAAGACGTATTCGATTACAGGATGGAGGCTCGGATATCTGATTGCGCCGCCCAAGGTTATCGATGCCGCTCGCAAGGTACATGACTTTCTTACAGTAGGTGCCGCAGCACCCCTTCAGGAGGCTGCGGTTACAGCATTGAATTTTCCGGACAGTTATTATGAGAATCTTCTTTTTCATTATCAGACCAACAAGACTCTTTTTTTGAGATTGCTGGATGATGCAGGCCTTTCCTACGCGGTGCCGCAAGGCGCGTATTATGTGATGGTGGATATCCGCGAATTCCGTGCAGCAAGCGATGTGGAATTTTGCGAATGGATGGCGCGCGAGGTGGGAGTTGCGGCTGTTCCCGGATCCAGTTTTTTTAAAGAAGATGTGCGGCATTTTGTGCGGTTTCATTTTGCCAAAAAGGAAGAGACTCTGCGTGAGGCCGGGAAAAGGCTGTTACGCCTCCGGGAGCTTGCCTTGAGTTATCCGGGAGAGCGTCTTTAAACGTCCCCATTTTGACCGTCCGCTTATTTTTACTGGCGCACGACATCGGATTATCGGACGTGCTTGAGGCCTAAGCGTTTCAAACAGGAGCGTTTTCGAAGAAAAAGCCGGTTTTTTTTCACCCCTAAGGCATATGATTCTCCAACTTTGTATGTTAGTCTTTTGAAAATGACGCGGCCATAAAGGCTCGTCTGGAAGCCCCTACTGAAAGGCGGTTGTTATGGCAGAAGAAGAGACAGTGTCCCGTGAGAAACAAGCGGAAATGGAAGATGAGCGGCGCCGCCGAAAAGCCCTTTCAAGTACGGGTGGCAGTAAGAGCATGCAGCAGCTGAATGCTGAAAAGAAAAAGAAGGATGCAAGCGCGGAAAAAGGCCGCATGATTATGATGTTTGTTGCCGTGCTCCTTATGGCAGGAACATTTGGCGGCATGGCTCTTTTGATTATGTCGCTTAAGAAATAACCGGGTAAAAAAGTCTGAAGCCGGAACTTTTACAAGTTCCGGCATTTTTTTTGCCTCGCCCCCTTCGTCTAGGCTAAAATTCTCTGC
>CAYRBY010000131.1:2480-5310 GCA_964422635.1 uncultured bacterium | reverse complement strand
CGAAAAAGGCATACGGACGAATCCATCGCTTGGCAAATGAATCGTTCCTGCCCCAGCGAAGCTTGGCTCCAACACAGGGATCGCGCTTAAGCGCCGCCCCCAAAAAGAGGCGTGCTTTTTCAAACGACTTTACTTCGTATTCGTCCAGACCGCGGTTGCAATACATCAATGAACGTTTAAATGTAATCAGGCGGAGGAATTTCCGGCTGACGCCATACTTTTCGGTTTCACCGGCATTAAGAGATCGAAGAACCGCCATGTTTTCATCAAATTTCATAATCAGATTCTGCGTCAAGCTCCCGGAGTGAAAATGGTAGTGTACAAGAATATCGGGCATGAGCCATAGACGGGCCATGCGGGACAGGCGGAAATAAAAATCATAGTCGTTGGAACTGCGGTAGCGGGTGTCAAAACCTCCAGCCTGGATAAAGGTTTCACGGCGGACCAAAACCGAGGAGAGTGAATGGATAACGCAGCCCCTGCTTAAGAGCTTCCGGAAAGTGACTTCTCCGGAAAAAGAGGTGTTCTGCTTTTCAATCGTCCGGCCGTCTCCGTCTTCAATCTGGACGCGGCAGGCGGCGAGAGAAAACTCCGGATGCTCTTCTACGAATTGAACTTGTCTTTCGAGCTTTTCCGGATACCATTCGTCGTCATCATCAAGAAACGCAGCCCAATCCCCTTTTGATTCACGGACGCCGAGATTCCGTGCGCTGACAGCGCAAGGTTTGGAAGAGTAAAGATGACGTATGGGAAAACCTGCCCGGGCAAAGCTCTCGCTGACCGCGCGGGACAGATCCTGCGGCCCATTCTGGACCACCAGGATTTCATAATCCGTAAAAGTCTGAGCGAGAACACTTTTCACCGCACGAGCCACAAACTCGGGGCGGTTGTACGTCGGAATGACAACACTTACTTTCATGAAAACCTCAGCAAATAAAATCCAAGGCTGCATGCAGCCTGATCACTGCAGAATGATTCTTAAACCAGCTTGGCAGGCTTTTTAATAAGCCCTTTGACTTCCTGTACAGCTGGCTGGTCAAAAATAAGAACCGATACACCATAAGCCGCACACCCAATAATCGTGGCTGTCAAAAGCTGCACGAAGTGAAGGTGCGCCATAAAAGACAGAGCCGGCAAATGCACCGAAAATTTAAAGGCCAGAATGAAACCTGTCATAATCGCGGTGCAGAAAAAGGACGGCGCCAGCGCTTTTAAAAATTCGGTCCATGTAAACGGAATGGTCCGGCGGACCATAAGAATACTGAGCGGTGCCTGGAGCATATTGATGAAAAGATCCGACAGGACAGTCCCCATGAGGCCCCAGATCTTGGTCATGACAATGACAAGAGGGATGCGGACTACAAGACCGATCATTGCGAGCTGAAGCCCGTATTTGGGCCGGCCGCACGCCAGGTACACAGGACCCGCGCCGCTCACAATGGACGCAAACAACTGAATACAGGCCGCAACCTGGGCGATCGGAACAATAATCAGCCATTTCTCTCCGTATAAAGTCAGGACAAGCTCGCGGGCCAGAACGATCAAGGCCACACAGAAAGGCACGGTGAACATGGAAATAAACTTGAGAATTTTAAGGTAAACACGTTTTAACTCAAACTTGTCGTCCTGAAGAGTGGCATAGGCCGGAAAGAGAACCCGCAGGATCAAATACGTAAAATGCGTATTGATAAAACTCGCCACATTATTGGCAAGGGCCATATACCCCACCAGCGTAGTCCCAAGCAACCGGCCGACAGCAAGATTATTGATATTCTCCGTGAGGTACGTGAAAACACCTCCCATCATCAGAATACTTCCAAAACTGAAGAATTCACTGGCAACCTTGCGGTCGAAAACAAGACGAAGACGGAACTTTGAGTAATACCAGCTGAGAACATCCATCACCAAAGTCTTGGCAAGGTAGGCAAAAACAAGGCTCCAGACGCTGGGAGAGATCAAGGCAAAACTAATCGCACAGACCGAGTTCACAATGCCGCCCACAAGCTGAATGATCGAAATAAGGCGGAAACGCATTTCCTTGGTAAGAATCGCAGAGGGAACCTTGCCAAAACCATTACAGACAAAAATAATCCCAAGCGCACGGATCACAGACGCAGCTTCAGGGTTATGAAAAAATTCACCTGCAAACGGGGCCAGCAGGAAACACAAAAGAAAAACGGAAGCACCGGAGAACTGAACCATGAAGAATGCCGTACTTTTAACTGTGTCATCGGTGTCCTTGCGCTGGATCAGCCCGGCATCAATCCCAAAGGTCTTGAAAAGAGAGAGGCCGTCAATGGCCACAAAGGCCAGCGCAAAAAGACCAAACGCCGAAGGCGGAAGAATGCGCGCCAGCACAGCAAAGGTGCCAACCGAAATCGCTTTCGTTGTAACTTGCAGAATAATCTGCCAGGTAAAGCCTGAGACTGTTTTATGCTTCAGGGATGTCATAAATCTCCTTATAAAAAAACGCACATCACTCGGGCACGGGGCTTCAGCGCTCGTGCTCCGGCGCAGAATGTGTTCTAAATGATTTTAGAGCAGGATCTCCACCTGCCTGGAAAAGCCAAGGCTTGCCAAAGCTTCCAGCGGATGCATAAAAACAAATGGATGACTTTCCGCGTACGACAAAAGTGTTTCGCTGTTTTCGGCCAGACGTGCAGACTGGAGCAAATCACGCGAGGCATCGGAACGCATCAATAGAGTCACATACCGTGTTCCTTCGCGGGTCAAAACCTGGTCCAAAACCGAACGGAAATGTGCCGGCGGCATATCCCATTTCAAAGTCGCACAAAAAGGCTGCAAAAGTTCCGGTCTTGTGAAATGCCTG
>CAYRBY010000131.1:0-2380 GCA_964422635.1 uncultured bacterium | reverse complement strand
AAGGATTTAAAAAAAGTCTCGAACGACAAATGCATGCAGTGATTAATCCAGACCTGGTTCCCGTGATCCGTAATCCAGTTACGGGAATCCGGGCACCAGCGCCACGCATGAGTATGAAGCCCTACATCATCCCCCTGCCAAAGAATGTCTTCAATAATTTGAGGGTGGTTTTCGACAGCCCAGGCTGCGGAGCCGTAAGTTTCTTCGATCTGCGGATCCATCCGGTAAAACCAGGCATAATGAACATCGTGTCCGGTTCGCTCGGCAAGCTCCACTCGCAGCCCGGAAAAAAAGTCATGCGTCTTTTCATAGCCTTCCCAAGGGGCAGGATTCACACGCTCCACAAGACGGAGATCCGGCTCAACGTCAATCAACGTGATAACGGGAATTCGTTTTTCGCATCCTGCTTGCATAACCTTCTCCCCGAAGAGCTTTTGATTTTTCCTGGTATAGCCTTACAGATAACTACGCTTTACGGCAGACCGCCAGCATATTCTTTCCTTCTACCAGACTGGAAAGATCCGCCGGAAACATTCGCACTTCAAAGTCCAGAATTCCACGCGGCATCTTGGCCTTGTGCTGCTTGTACCAGGAAGCTGCCGCCCGGGCTCTAAAACTGCGGCTGAAGGGAAGACTTCCCTTGATCGGCCTCAGGCCTTGAGTGAACCATTCTATTTCCGTAAAACATTTTTCCAGAATCTGGCGGAACTCGCCAAACGTCCACTCAAACAAATGATAAATGTTGTAAGGCTTTCCATCCGGGGCTGTATTTTCGGGAATTTTAAAGGGTGTGGAAATACAAAGAATACCGCCCGGCTTCAGCTTTGAGTGCAGAGCCTTTATCATCTTGTCCGGGTCAGGCACATGTTCAATCGTTTCAAAAGACGTGACCAGATCATAACTCGCTTCCGAATCCGAAGATGTTGTAAGGATATTCTGTTCGAAAAACTCGAGCCCCTCAGCTTTGTAATGGGTCTTGGCCCAGCTGACAGCTTCGGCGTCCAAATCATAACCGTGGACGGCCTCTGCGCCCGCATTTTTAAGGATGTGCGCGCCATAACCTGCGCCGCTGGCGCAGTCAAGGACCCGATACCCGCCTTTAACAAGATCTGTGGCAAAAATATACCGGGCAAGATGTTCAAGGATCAAACGGGAATCCGTCAACTTGGCATCAACAAGCACACGTTCCAGCAGTTCATCATGATCAGCGGTCACCATAAAGAATCTCCAATCAAACAAAAAGATAGGATGCCGAATTTTCCCGGCGCCGGGAAAATCGGGTAAAGCCCGCTATTTTAAAAGTATGCAGGCCGTCATACACATGGCGGTTAGAGCGCCTCTGAAAAACACAACCTCTTCATGTCCGCGGCGTTCCGCTTCGCTGGGTTTCAAAATGGTCCAGAAACACCAGAAAAGAAACACGGTACCCATTTCAAAGAAGAAAGCCTCTAAAAGAGCGCGCTCAGTCAACGCCGAAAAGAAACTGAGAAAGCCAGTCGCCCGCTCAAGGGGATGGACACTCAGATCGATCGAGAAATCTGTAAATGGCCCGTAAAAACGGCGTGACATAAAGGGCCAAAAAAGCTCTAGCCCTTTGGGAGCCTGACTCATGAGGTCAAGAACGAGATGGGAAGCATATGCAAAAAAGGAAGTCGCAAAGATTTCCCGGAATGGGCGCTTCCCGAAAACCTTCCAGAGCCACGCGCCCGCAAGAGCACACAGGAAAGCAGCGCCAAAACTATGGCTGAAACCGCGATGAAAAGCCGCCGCACTGCCGGTCAATACGCCAGGAAGAAAATCAAGATCTGGAAGGTTTGCTAAAAAGACACAGTATGCAATAAGGTGCCAAGAACCCTTTACACGGTGCGGTTCTTTGGAACTGAGGCGCTCGACGCCATAGCCGGCAAAGGAATGGAGTACAGGCAGGGACATCTTATTCGCCCGCCTTTATCCCCTGTTTTTCTTGACGGCTGCGGTCTGCGGCACGCGCCGATTCCTGCTGCATAAGCAGTTCGTCGCGAGTCGGTGTTCCGATCATTCGAAGGGCCCAGGATGCAGTCTCGGTTTTAACACCCGGGAGGGCGGCCGGAGCACGGCCGCTCAAAACACGGCGGATCTGGGTCTGAAGATACTCTTCATGAAGCATCAATCCGGCTGAAAGAACAGCAGCACCCAGCATCTTGAAGGTGCCATTCATGACAATCTGGACGGGCCAAAAAAGACCGATTGTGTCCGACTTTGCAGCCATCATGATCACAAAAGCATCGCCGAGGGATCCCGCTGTATAGAGAAGCGTACCGAAAATAAGAGGGAGAACAGCTTTCGGGGAATCGGACAGCGCTTTACGGAGGCTGCTGCCGCCCCAAAGGCTAAGCGCCGA
>CAYRBY010000130.1:0-5340 GCA_964422635.1 uncultured bacterium | reverse complement strand
CCGAACCGCTTGATTCCTATAATTCCAATTTTCAAACCAGCCCGCTTTTTGGTTACCAGCCTGTGCAGGCCTCAGCGCCTGTGCAGCAGACCGCACTTTCGGATTTGATCCGTGATTTTCGTCTTAAGGGAGTCATGCTTTCGGGGGAACCCGAAGCGCTTGTGGAAGATGCAAAGAACCAGAAAACCCTGTTCCTGAAAACCGGCGATCCGCTGGGCGAAGTGAGGGTCAAGGCAATCGAAGAAGGCCGTATCATTCTTGAGTATCACGGCGAAGAACAAGCTTTAAAAATCGAATCGTAAAAGGAAAATGTCACTTATGAAGCGCCCGTCTCTTTTGAACTCACTCTCTCATCATAAACGAATGCTGGGGCTTCGCTGGGGAGCTGCGGTTTTGTTGACCGTGCTCTGCCTCGTGCCTTCGCGGATCATTGTCGCCGAAGACATGTATGCCACGGCAGCCAACGGCGGCGGAGTGATCACGCTGGAACTGCAGGGTGTGAACATTCTCGATGTGCTGAAACTGCTTTCGAAGCGTTCAGGGCTGAACATTGTGGCCGGCAAAAATGTGCAAGGGCAGGTGTCCTTGTTCCTTCAGGAAGTAAAGGTCATGGATGCGCTGATGACCATTCTTGAAACTTCGGACCTGGCTTATGTGGAAGACCGAGGCATCATCAAGGTCATCACCAAGAAAGAATATGAAGACCTTTATGGAAAACCCTACCGTGATGCCCGCGAAACGCGGCGTTATGACCTTCTTTACACCAAAGCGGAAAACCTGGTTCCTGTTTTGACGCAGATGAAGTCCACCTTTGGAAAGATTGTCCCGGAATCGCGCACGAATACGCTCGTGATTACCGAAGCGCCGGAAATTCTGAAAGATATGGAGCAGATGATTCAGCGCGCGGATCAGCCGTTTGAAAGCAAGGTCTTCAAGCTCCGCTATGCAAAAGCGGATGAACTTGGAGCCAAGCTTCAGAAAATTATTCAGCCCGGAGCCGGAAGCCTTGAAGTGGACGAAAAATCAAACCGGATTTTTGTCCGCGATTCCGTGGAACGGGTGCAGCAGATTGATGACATGATTACGGCCTTTGATATCCGTCAGACCCAGGTGCTGATCGAAGCCAAGATCATTGAAGTGAGACTGGCCGATAATTTCCGCTTTGGTATTGACTGGAACCTTGTCGCGGACAAGGTCGGCTCCCTTAACACGATTGTGGGAGCGTCAACCTTTCCTGTGACTGGGCCGACGGGTGCCGTGCTGTCAACGCTGACCCTGGGATCGGGGAACGACGACCTGCAGGTTGTCCTTCGAATGATTGAATCCATGGGCAAGACCAACACACTTTCTTCACCGCGTCTTGCTGTATTGAACAATGAAGAGGCCAAGCTTTCAGTGGCCACGCGCCAGCCTTTTGTTTCCCAGACCGTGGTGCAGTCCGTGAATACTTCCACTACGGCAGATCAGGTGCAGTTTGTGGATGTCGGCGTGACACTGCATGTGACCCCCACAATTTCTGCGGATGATTTTGTGCGGATGAAAGTGAAACCGGAAGTTTCAACCGCTGGCACACCCGTCACGCTTGAAGGGGTCGCCAGCGGTTCTGATACACCGTTTACACGCACCATTATTCCAGTTGTGACAACACAGGAACTGGAAACCGCTGTGACTTTGAAATCAGGCACCACGCTTGTGATCGGCGGGCTGATTCAGGATGTGGATGGAAAAACCATGGTCAAGCTTCCGATTATTGGAAATATTCCGTGGATCGGACGTGCCTTCAGCTCCAAGACTCACGACGCAACCAAGACGGAACTTGTAATTTTTCTCACCCCGACCATTTTGTCACCTGAGGTGAACTCTCCGGAAGTTAAGAAGTATTTTGACGCTGCGGGGAAGATGCTCACGCATAACGATGTGGGCGGTTACATCTATGACAAGGCTTATATGCATAGCCAGGGGCCGCTGCGGGTGGATGACAAGCCCTACTGGGAAAACGAGAGCCTGAAAATACCGAAGTACGTTCCGTTTGATCTTTATTCTCATCCGCTTGATCAATATGGCCCTTATGTGGCTTCGGAGCCTTTTGCTGAATCTGAGCCCGTTGAAGAGGAGTCTCAAGGCGAACATGCTGATTGAGGATGTTGATTTTTTTGATCCTGAATTAAAGGCCAAGCTCAAGGCCGCGCCTTTGCCCAAAAGACGCGTTCCGAAACCGTCATTTCTTGAGGGTCCCGAACATCTTTCACGCAAGGACCTTCGTTTGTTTGCCGCGTCTCTGGCCTCGCTCATTGAAGGGGGCATTCCTTTGCTGCGCTGCCTTCAGGTGCTGCGCAAGGAATCCGGACAAAGGGCCAAAACGGGTGCGGTTTTGATGCGTGTGGAAAACCGCGTGCGTCAGGGTGAGAGTTTTTCGGAAGCGCTTCAGAGTGAACCGGATTCTTTTCCGTCTTTTTTTTCAGAGATGGTGCGGGCAGGGGAAAGTTCAGGAAACCTGGACACCATTCTCAGAATGCTGGCGGATCATCTGGACCGCGAGGAAGAGCGGCAGCGGAAATTGATTGAGGCAGCTTCTTATCCAGCCGTCGTGATGGTTCTGGGGTTTGTCACTTTCTGCGTGCTTCTAAAATTCGTGATTCCCAAGATTGCATCCGTTTATGAGGACTTTGGAAGTTCGCTGCCTGCGATCACGCGTCTTGTGCTGGCGGCCAGCCGTTTGATGGTGCCCGGCAGTATTCTGCTGGCCTGTCTTCTTATGCCCGGATTTTTCTATGCCCGTAAAAAGCAAGACGAGATCGCGTTGTTCTTTCTTCGTATGCCGCTTGTGGGCCCTTTGATGAAAAAGAATCTTCTGTCGGTTTTTTCGTCCCTTATGGCACTGGAGTTGAAAAGCGGCCTGACGGTTTTGCAGACGATAGAATCTATTCAGCGCACCGTGAAGTGGTCTTTTTTTCAAAACGATCTTAACCGTCTGAAGGACGGTCTGACGCAAGGCGAAGGTTTTTCTGAATCGCTGCGTCCTTTTGAATGGATGCCGGAATCCGCCTCGGTCTTGATTCAGGCGGGGCAGGAATCGGGAAGACTTCCTGAAGCTTTTGAACATGTGCACCGTGAAGCCAGCCGTGAGTTTGAATCACAGGTTCATTTTCTTTTAAAAATTCTGGAGCCTCTGCTGATTCTCGGCGTGGGCTGTGTGGTGGGTGTGATCGTGATCAGCGCGATTCTGCCTATTCTTGAAATCAATACCTTGGTGAGGTGAAGAAATGCGTCGTTTGGGAAATCAATCGGGTTTTACCTTGATCGAACTGCTTGTCGTGCTTGTGATTTTGGGGATTCTGGCGAGCCTTGCGCTGCCGCGTCTTGCGGGGCGAACCGAGGACGCGCGTATTCAGGCGGCCGGTGCGGATATTAATGGCGGTATTGGTGTGGCGCTTGATCTCTACGAAGTGGATATGGGCCGTTACCCGGAATCTCTTGATGCCCTCGTGAAGAAACCCGGCGACTCGAAACGCTGGAAAGGGCCGTATCTCAAAAAAGGCCTTCCCAAAGATCCCTGGGGCAATGCCTATGTCTATCGTTTTCCCGGAACCCTGAACAGTTCCTCTTATGATCTTTATTCTTTTGGCCCGGACGGCAAGGATGGCACGGGGGATGAAATCGCCAATGTGGGGGCCGCTCAGTCATGACCGAAAACCAGCGCGGGTTCTTCCTCGTGGAAGTGCTGGTGGCAATTGTCATTATTTCTGTTGCCATGGTGGCTGCTTTGGCAGGCATGTCACGCGCGTTAAAAATGTCGGAACGCAGCGAAGCCTTTACACAGACCGTGCTTCCGATGGAGGAGCTTCTTTTTGAAATTGAAACCGGAAGCCGTCAGGATTTGCTGGAAGCCGGGGGAAAAGCCCAATTCAATGATAAAACCTTTCAGGTGCAAAGCCGTCTGGCTTTCGATGCGAAGACTGAAAAAGAAAAGAAGGATCAGCCGCCGCACACACCGTTTTACCGCCTTGAGGTGAATTCCTCGGATGAAGGTTCCGCTGATTTCTGGAAAGCGGACATGGTTTTGGGGCAGGAGCTTTTTGTATGAAGTCAAAAGGACAAAGCTCAAGCCGCGGGTACATGCTTCTGGAGCTGTTGACGGCCATGGTGCTTTTCTGTGCTGCCGGCCTTGTGCTTTATACCGGCTTTGTGCAGGGCATCCGCTGCTATCACAGGATCGAGCTAAGCCAGAGAAATTTTAATGCACCGAAGATGTTTTTCCTTCGTCTTGAAGAAGATGCCCGGAACATGGTCGTGTTAAGAGACCATCCTTTTGAAGGCAAGAGTGACGAAATCCGTTTTCCGGCCCTTCTTCCGGGTGCTGCGAAAAATGGGGAAACGAATTTCCGCCTGGCCGAGGTCCACTATTATCTGAAAGGCCAGACCCTGGTGCGCGAGGAAGAAGAATTGAGCGCCCGGCTCATGAAAGCCAAGGCGAAAGAGAAGGTTGTTTTGCCTGACGGCGCACAGATCAAATTCCGCTTTCCTTATGAGGGCGAAGAGGGAAAGCGGGAGTTTCAGAGTTTTTGGCTGGATGATCCTTACCGCGGACTTCCCCGTGCAATCCAGGTAGAAGTTAAAAAAGAAGATTTCCAGTGGGTCAAAACCGTGTCTGTGCCTCCGGGCTTTTTCGGCGTCGCAAACACCAGGGCTCAATTTTCATGATGACCGAAATGAAAAACCCATCACGCCTTTCAAAAACAAGAGGTTCGATTCTGATCGCATCACTTTGGACGCTTTCAGTATTTTCAATTTTTGTTTCCAGTGTGGCTTATCAGGCCGGGCAGCAGGCCGTTTTGCTGAAACGTGAAACCCAGAACTTTGAAAGCCGCGCCGATTTTCTTACGGCCCTGAATCTTTTGGGACAAATCATCCTGGAAGACCCGGCGCCGGGCGAAGATTCTCCGGCAGACAAGTGGTACGGGAAGGTTGCTTCCCCTGATTTGGACGACCGCCATATGGTTCTTACGGTGCGCGATGAGGAATCGCGGATTGATATCAATAAAGCGTCGCAGCTTCTTTTGGAAAGCTTGTTCAAGGCTGTCAGTGACAGCGGCGCTCCGTTAAAAGGTGAGGCCAAGGATTTCTCAAAAGCGATTCTCAAATTGCGCGGAAAAGGGAAGATCCTGTCGCTTGAAGAGCTGTACCTTTTGGAAGACGTTGAGGCTGAAGATATTGAAAGGCTACGTCCCTACATCACGGTGTACACCCAGTTCCCGGGCCTCAATATCAACAGTGCGGACCTTCTCGTGCTGAACGCTTTTATCGAATCCCTGCCCGCGAGTGATTTTTCAAAAAGAGATC
>CAYRBY010000129.1:0-5362 GCA_964422635.1 uncultured bacterium | reverse complement strand
GGGTCGGGGAGATGACGGTTTCTGTCAGAATGCGCAACCCTTCTCCGTCAGCTGTTTTAAGCGTGTCCAAATCTCGAGTGATGTCCTGGGAAAAGCGCTCCCAGGTCGTAAGTGTTGTTCCGTTCCGGACTGTTTTAGAACGGTCAGGGTCATAAAGACCCATAACCGAAGCCTGGGCAAAGGCACTTGTGGACCCAAAGCTGTCAGGATGCTGGGGGTTACCCTCAACCTTTGTGGGGCGTCCCAGATGGCTCTCCACCAGTAAACCCAGAGTAGAGCCATTAAAAGGCATCCCAGTGGCAAAAAAGAGCGGTTTCCCAGGAATCACTTCTTCGGGAGCTTTCACATAAGGAATAATTTTTTCAAGATCGCGGGGTTTGCAGCCGGCTAGACCCGCCATAACTAAAGAAGCTCCCATGAGTTTAAGGAATTCGCGCCGATCCACGGGAGAATCCGAAACAGCGGCTCCGTGAGGGTACTCTTCCTTAAGAAACTGCGTAAATTCTTCGGTTTCTGCCACTTGATCCAAACTGCGCCAGAAAAGAGGGCCTTTTAATTTGGCCAATTTTTCCCGGATCTTTGATATAGGATGGTCGTCGTTCATGAATGACACCTTATCTATGGCAGACGCTGCAGTTAGTAAGCTTCTTAACGTTATACTGTGAAACAAGTTCCGGACCAAGCTCAGCCTGGTTTGGAGCCTTCCAGTGAGGGTCGAAAACCTTGTCTTTGGGGCCGATAAATTTTTCGGGTGCCCGGTGACACGAAAGGCACCATTCCATTTGAAGACGGTTTGCACGGCGCATCAGGGGCATCTCATTCACTTGTCCGTGGCAAGTTGTGCAAGCCACTCCTTTGGCAATGTGAATGCTGTGATTAAATTGAACAAAGTCAGCCAGGTTATGAACACGGTTCCAGGTCAAGGACTGATTCGTGCGGAAACTTTCGCGAACGGGCTCAAGCATCGGAGCCTTGTTCCATATAATAGAATGGCAGTTCATACAGGTCTTTGTCGGGGGGATGCCGGCGAAGGAAGATTTTTCAACGGACGTATGGCAATAGCGGCAGTCAATCCCCAGCCCCTCCACGTGGTGCTTGTGGCTGAACGGAATAGGCTGCTCCTTTGACATCCCGACGTCAGTTGAATACACCGAACGCGCAAGGATATAAAGGATAACGCCAAGCACCACAGGCGCAGACAAAACGCTGAGCGTGCCAAGCTTCGCAAGAGTATTGGAGTGTTTTGGGAAAAGTTGTGCCATAAATGGTTTTGGAAAGGCGATATATTAACACCTTCTTTTTTGTTTTTGTAGTGAAGATTTAAAACTTTTTTATTTTTTTTGCTTTTCCGTCAGACCAAAATGGTCCGCTTCATTTTTTTGAGCATTTAGCCGTCCTATAAAAGATGAAATTACCTATATTTTTCTCTAGGCACCGGGGATTGATTTTGAAAAAACTCTCTTTTCCATCGCTGCGACTCCTTTTTTTGTTCTGGATTGCGTTTTTTGCCCTTCCTTTTCCCAGTTTTGCTGAACAAAAAGAAAATGACATTGGATTTTTGAGGCGCGAAGCGAAGAGCCAGAGGGAAGTGCAGGGGGCGGCCGCAGCTTCCAGGAAACAAACCACGCTTGAAAGCATCGAAAAGGTCACTTACCAGGATGTTTTGCAAAGTCCTGATGACATTCTCCTTAATTATCAGTATGCGCAAAATCAAGTTGCCGAAAATAATCTTCTGGGCGCCGCGGCGACACTCGAACGCATCCTTTTAATTGATCCCTCGCTTGCCCGAGTCCGGCTTTTTTATGCGGTTGTTCTCTTTCGCTTGGACAACTGGAATGAGGCTCGCCGGGAAATAGACGTTCTTCTTCAGGCCAAGGATATTCCTGACAGTCTTCGCGCGGAAATTAATGAGTATCACAAGCGTATTGAGAGCCGGGTCCGCAGAACACATGTGACTTTCCGGCAAAGCACCGGGTTTGAAATCGACTCTAACCGCAACGCTGCGCCGTCCTCGAAAAACCGTTTGTTTGCAGATACTTTGCTGCCAGTCTCGGGTTCAGATGCCCGGAGGAGCGATCCGAGCCTTCTGGTGATCACGGGTGCAGAGGTCCATCATGATCTGGGCTTTCAGGAAGGACACGAGGTCTTTGCCTCCTTCACACATTTTTTACAGGAGCAAAAAAGGGTCCGGTCCTTGTCCTTGGGGTCTTTTCAATACAACCTTGGCGGAACATGGAAACCGAAATGGTTTCAATTTACGCCGCAATTTTACGCCAGCCATGTTTTTTTGTCTGACGAAACTTTTCTGAGATCTCAGGGTGGAAGTTTCAATCTAAGCAGGGGGCTTGGAAAAAGAGTGAATGTTTTTTCTGAAAGCCGTATTGAACGCCAGGACTTCTCAGACATCTCTGAAAATACAACAGCACATGAGCGTCGTGGAAACTACTTTGAGCTGGAGAATGGGGGGAGCGTTATTTTGACACCGGCTATGAGCGCCAATCTCAGTTTGGTTTATGGCAAGAAGAATGCAAAAGCCGATTATAATGCTTATCAGCGTCTGATGATCCGTCTGGGACACACCTGGCTTTTGGGCAAGGGACAATTCCTTGTGAACGGGGTGGATATGGGGCGTGATTATTATGATGAGCCAGAGGTCGCGATTGCGGGCCGTCTCCGGCACGATACCTCCATTCGTTACCGGGTCACCTACGGGGCTCCTCTGGAGACGCTTCTTATTGGCAAAATTCTCCCCAAACCGTTCAAAGATATCCTGTTTACCTTCAGTTATGAATATTACAGATCTCTTTCCAATATCACTAATTACACCTATCTCAATAATAAATATCAGCTCATGCTGAGCAAAAAGCTGGATTTTTAGTCCCTTTTTGATCCTCCAGGTTTGAAAAGCCCCCGTCTTCTGGGTAATCTTTCTTTAAGAACCATGAAAACCCTAAAAAAGAGAATTTCCCAGATTTTTTCCCTTACTGTAAGCGTGCTCCTTTTATTCCCAGGAGGAACGGTTTTGCATGCCCAGGTTGTGTCTGCCCCGGCGCTCGGTTCGGCTGTGCCTAACAATCTCGTGGGGGTCGTAGCTGCCGCGCACGGCTCTGTTCAAATTAGCAAATCGGGCGAGGTGGGGCGTGTGGCGGGGAGCGGAGAACCGATCTACCTTGGAGACGAGGTGAGTACGGACGCAAAAGGGCAGCTTCAAATTATGCTTCTTGATGAAACCGTATTTACCATTGGGCCGAACAGTTCGATTGTCATCGATACTTTCGTTTACGATCCCGCTACGCATGATGGAAAAATTGATGCACGCGTTATGAAGGGCGTTTTTCGTTTCATTACGGGACAGATTGCGCATAAAAAACCAAGTAATGTTGAGGTCAAACTCCCTACGGGTTCCGTCGGAGTCCGCGGCACAATCTTCTACGGAAAGGTAGAGGGGGACAGTTCTCTTATTTTACTTTTGGGTCCGGGTGAAAAAAATAATACGGGACATCGTCAGGGCCGTATCATTGTCAGTAACGAAGTGAATGGCAAAAGCGTGGAAACAGAAGTAAAAAAGTCGGGCTTCGGAACTTTTATTCAGGGAGAAAACATTGCACCTACCGCTGCCTTTGAGGTGCCGCGTCAGCAGGTGGATCAAATGATTGCGGCTGTTAACCCCGCACAAGCTCCGGCAAGTGAGAGGGCAGAAGATCATCAAAACCCCGCACCGGATAAACAACAGTCTGCTCAAAAGAATCCGCAGTCTGATAGCGAAGAGCAAAAACCTGCCCAAAAGGACAGTTCAACCGCGTCCCTGAGCCCCCAAGGTGACGATAAATCTGCGAACCGAACAGGTGATCAAAAGGATGGGACCTCACAGGGAAATGATGAGAAATCAGCTTTAATGGGGCCTCCCCCGGGAGGGCATTCTGTCCCAGGGGCTTCTTCAGGACCGGTAAAGCCTTTAATGATGGGATCCGGGCCGCAGGAAAGACCTATGCTTCCAGAATCGGGAAGCGCTACGCAGATGGCCCGTCAGGATAAAGTTGCAGCCTACGATTTTCTTCGCGATCTTTCACAGGTCAACCAGGTCAATAACCTGCTTTTTGATCAATCGACGATATCGTCGATTGATTCAGCAGACACATCAACTCAAACAGCGTTGCGAAGCGGGACAGGGCAGGCTACTTATGATCAATTGAGGGCGAGGACTGAGACCGGGACTTTTCACTATGAGGGCACCGGAACTCTGGGGAATGGCACCTATGCTTTTCAGATGGATATTGACTTTGGCAGCAGGACATTTGGAAGCGGGAACTCAAAACTGATCGTCACTTCCTCTGTTCTTAACAGCGGCTCACAGTTTTCGATAGAAATCCCTGGGCAGACTTTTACAGGTCAAAGCGGGGATGCCACGCGGCATATGACGTTGAACAATGCTGTGAAAGGAATTTCGGGAGGTCTTAGCGTAAGCTTTCTCGATTTGGGCAACTCTCTGAATCACAACGTGACTCTGACTCAGAATACGACTACGGAATCAGGAAATGGTTCCGCATCTCTCAAGAGCGGCTCTTCGCCAAGCTAAACTATTTCGTGTCCAAAACCCACACGCCGTTCCAGTCTTGGGTCGGCGGATTTTTTTTGAGATCTTCTGTTTCTCTCTGAAAAAAATCATACAAAAATGTGAGATCCTTTCCCGGCCAATTGAAATTTCTGCACTGCCGGGATTTTTGCAGCGCGCTGTCCCAATGGCGGTTCCATAAGTCCTCAAGCATTCGCTGATGAAGACTTTGCCAATCCTGGCGGTCTTTTTCTGAGGCAAGACCCGCTTCCCCTAGCAGAACATAAACGCGCACGGCTTCTTGTTTCCCTTTTACACGTACAAGACCCATGGGCAGTGAGAAAAAAGCGTCTTTCGTCTGCGCCTGTGTTTCCGGTCCTATCAAGATTTCCGCGCCGCAAAGCCGGGAAAGTCCTTCCAGGCGGGACGCCAGGTTAACGGTGTCGCCGATCACGGAATAATCAAAGCGCTGATCTGAGCCCATATTCCCGACGCAGCAAGGTCCTGTGTTAATCCCGATGCCCATAAGCACAGCGTCTTGTTTCTTGTTCAGTTCCACCAGAACTTTCTGCATTTCCAAAGCTGCCTTGCAGGCGTGAACGCTATGCTCCAGATCCTCAACAGGCGCATTCCAAAAGGCCATGACGCAATCGCCCATGTATTTATCGATGGTCCCTTGATATTTGAGTATCGTACGGGTCATGGGAGTCAGGAACCGGTTTAAAAAAACCGTCAGTTCTTCCGGTTTCATGTGCTCCGCCAGGGTTGTGAAGTTCCGGATATCGGCAAATAAAACAGTCATGTTTTTCA
>CAYRBY010000128.1:0-5374 GCA_964422635.1 uncultured bacterium | reverse complement strand
TATTCCGGACCTGGACCGCTGTTTCATAATGACCGTGCAGCGTCTTGATTTGAAAAACTACAGGGGCATGCGGATTACCTTGCGGATAGTCAAAAGATTCCACCGTCCCCATATCAAAAGGAAGTTCAACCGGAATCGAGGTTTGAATTTCAGAGGCCAGGGCACCTGAAAAACCGGGAAAACCGGCCCAGACGACATCCCTGGAGATAAAGGCAAAGAGAACCAAAAGGCAAATCGCTTTTTTTGTTGGTACGGGCAAAATAAGCTCCTAAAAAAGGTTTTATAAAGACGTGGAGGTGAAAGAAAAAATAGCTGATGATATGCACGCTGTCAAAAAAAGAATGCCCTTTATCTTAGATACCCAAAACGAAAATGAAAGGAGGTCAAGAATGCTAGTAATTGCTTCCGGCCGCCCCTCCGGCCCAAATGACAACTTAAGCATTTTGTTGAAGCCGCCCCGAGATGCCGTATTTGACACTTGCCCGCCCAGTGACTATGATCTCATCTCCTTTCACAATAGGTCTTACGAGACTCAGGAATCCAGATGGCCGATTCAAAATTGATCAGCGTTGTCGCACCCGTTTTCAATGAAGAACAGACCCTGCCTGAATTCGTGGCCCGTGTTTCTGCGGCCCTGAGCAGCTACACCTTTGAACTCATTCTCGTCGATGACGGAAGCCGCGACGCCTCTTGGTCCCTTATTCAGGAGGCCGCCCGTAAGAATTCCTCCATCCATGGCCTTCGTTTTTCGAGAAACTTTGGCCATCAGCCTGCTTTGAGCGCCGGGCTGGCCCAGGCCCGCGGAGATGCCGTGGTGCTTATTGACGGGGATTTACAGGACCCTCCCGAAATGATTCCTCTTATGATTGAAAAATGGAAATCGGGCGCCGATGTGGTTTACGGAGTCCGCACGGAGCGCAAGGGAGAAACTGCTTTTAAAAAAATAACAGCCTCTCTTTTTTATCAGCTCATCAACCGCATCAGCCATGTCAAGATCCCTCTTGAAACCGGTGACTTCCGGCTTTTATCACGGCGCTCGGCGGATGCGCTAAAAAGCCTCCCGGAAAGGGTCCGCTTCATGCGCGGTCTGACCAGCTGGGTCGGATTTAAACAGGAAGAAATTCTTTACTCAAGAGACCCGCGTTTCGGAGGAGAAACAAAATTTTCCTTTTTTAAAATGCTGAAATTTGCACTCGACGGCATCACCTCTTTCACAGCCGTGCCCCTGCAGATGGCAACCTACCTTGGGCTTTTCATGAGCGCTGCGGCCGCACTCTTCGCCGTTTATTCGCTTGCTGTGTGGATTTTCACTTCAGCGCCGGTCAAAGGCTGGACGTCACTTTTACTTGTAGTGGTCATGCTGGGGGGTATTCAACTGATCATGATCGGCCTGATCGGAGAGTACATTGCGCGGATCTATGAAGAGGTTAAACAGCGGCCGCTTTACCTTATTTCAGAGAAGGCGGGAGAAGGCGGTACGAAAGGTATTTAGCAATTTTGGTGTTGGCATAGTGAATCAAACGCGTCTCGGTTCTCCACCCTGATTTCCGCACGATTGAATCCCACTCTTCCTCAGTCCGGACATATTCTCCCCGGTCAAGTTTACAGAGCAGATTATTGATGACGTGATACCGGGAATAAACCCCATCCAGTGTGACCACGCAGCCAGAGACAACTTTCGCCAGGCACCCCAGAAGTTCAAGACAAGCATCATCCGGCAAGTGATGGAGAATCCCGTAAAGCACGGCTTTGGTCGGGCGAACCCTTGAAAAGTCGTACTCCCGGATGTCCGCCAAAGTAAATGAAGCATGGGGCAGGTTTTTCTTACGGGCAATTTCAATGACCTTGGGATCATGATCAAAACCCAGGTATTCCTTGTAAAGCGTTTTCTCCGCGATAAACCCGGTTCCGCAGCCCACATCCAGCAAAATGTCTTCCCTGCCTGAATCCAGTAGTTTTAAAAGAGGCGGCGTTGGAAGGCCCCCCAAAAAGATAATGCGCAGGCCTTTATAGAGCAGCGGCTGACTGAAAAGACGGTTTGAAACCTTTTTTAAATACTTCATGCTTCAGGCGCCGGTTTTTCAGATTTCGGGGAAAACGTTTTGTGAAAAAAACACAAGGTAACCGCGAAGAAAAAAGGATCCATGGGAAACCGGTATTTGGCAAAAGGGTTGAGAATGGCATGAAGACCGATCCATGCGGCAATCAAAAGGAAAAAGAAAATAAATTCACGGTGTTTGAAGAGGCCGCGTGCGCCGGTCAAAAAACCTGAAAAAAGAAGAAACAGGAATCCGTAAAGGAACACATTGTGGAAAAACCGTTCCAGAAAAGTCAGGGCCCGTACAACGCTTCCCGGCGGGATCCGGCCAGTTCTTTGATTGAGAGGCGCATGCAGATTTACAGCCCATTCAAAGTTATCGGGGCTCATAAGCCAAAGGGTTTTTTGCGTCACAAGAACAAGGAAATCCACGGGATTTTCAAGAACCCATTTCTTGGCCATGGCCCAGCCAATCACGTGGGCCTCCGCCTCGTTCCTGGCTTGGTGGAATTCCTCGGAGTAATACAGCTCCCCTTTTTCAGGAACGCGCGTAATGTCACCACGCGAATAAGGATTCAGCATGCTGTAAACAAAGCCTCCCGTAGCCGTGTAATAAATGGGGATGCCCCAGACCTTGTAATTACGCGCCGCCCAAGGAAGGTTCACCGCAAGCAGAAGAGCCATCATAAAACCGCATTTCAGAAGCCAGGAAAGTTTAGTGCGAAAATAGCATAGCCCCCAGAATGCCGCTAAAACAGGCATTATGATCGACTGCGTTCTTACCACGGTCGCAGCCCCCCACAACAGCCCCAGCCCCGCAGCATTCTTCCAGCTCAGGTCGCCTGCCTTGCGAAGTAAAATATCGAGACTCCAAAACCAGAGCGGAATAAAAAGGTGTTCGTCCAAAACGATCCCGGAGGAAATCACGGCTGGCGGATAAACCGCCCAAAGAAAAGTCACAAGATGCGTGATCCAGGGAACGCCTAAAAAGCGCACAAGCCGGAAGACCTGATAAATCAGCAGCGTGCTTAAAAAAAGCTGCAGTGCCATCACCATCCATGGATGCACGCCAAAAACCCGGTAGAGCAGAGCAATGAAAAAAATGTATCCCACGGGCCGGCGCCCGCTGGGTGTGCCGTCCTCATTAGTGAGTTCCTGTCCCTGGGAAGCACTGATTGCCTGAAGGTGAATAATGTCCGATTCATCCATGTCCGGATGTCCCCAATCGGAATAAGGGAGTGTCGGCGCAAGTCCTATCCATAAAAGCCGCAGCAGGAATCCCGTCAGCAGGGAAAAAACCAAAACCTTGCGGGGATTTAAAGCCGAAAGCCGGGCCATGAATGCTCGAGGCCACGCACGCGGAAGAAACATCAAAACAAAAAGTACCGCGAAGGTGAAGAGCCCCGTCTTACTTTTAAGGTATGCGGTCAGGTAATAGAAAGTATCGCGCATTTATTTTTTCAGGATAAGAACCGTGTTCCAGCAGTGGCGTTTAAAGTAGGGAAAGCGGTTAAGAAAGCGTTCATCCCAGGAGCGCAGTTTTTTAAGCGACGCCTCATACTTCGCGGCTTCATCCAGGACTTTTTTCCAGTACCGGACCTTTGAAGGATTCACCCATTCCAGAAAAAAAAACTTAAAAAATATCAGCAGGCTGAAGAACCAGAACTCCCGGTGTTCGAGCGAGCTGAAATAATCTTTGAGGCCCATTAAGCGGTCCCAGCTCAGAGGCGCTTCGGTCGGGGTCCGAACTTCTTTGGCAAGAACACGGTAAACAGCAATCGCGGGATTATGACTGAGCGGTTCGATAAATGCGGCACTGCCCCCGGGCTTGAGAACGCGTGCGATTTCCTTCATGCACTGATCCAGGTCGGCGAAATGATGCAAAGCCCCCAGTCCAAAGACGTGGTCAAAAACACCGTCATTAAAACGCAGGTGTTCCGCTTCCATCACGCCGCTTTCAATAGAAACCCCATGCTTTTGAGCAAGGGTCAGCGCGTTGCCGACGCAAGCCGGAGAAATATCGACAGCTGTGGCAAACGCTCCCTGCTTTGCGAAATAGACCGCAGCTTCGCCGTTGCCGCAGCCTAAATCCAGAATTTTTTTTCCGCGGATGTCTCCAAAAGATTCCAAGGCAAAACGGTTTTCAAACGCACTGTAGGATTCAAAGTAAATCTCAGGGCGGATCGCGTCCAGATCTGTTTCCTGCGCCCACTTGTCATGGAATTCCCGCTCAATCTTTTGGTTGTGCTCAATTTTGTTCATGAGATTTTTTCGGGCTTTCTCGCAATCATCAGATACTGGGTTCCCAGCGGCCAGAGCCGGAGGGCATGCTCCTTTTCGCACAAGAGCTTCAGAAAAGTCGGGAAGAAAATCACATAACGGGTTTCCAGCACTTCCAGACCCGCTTCGGTGAGAAGCTCACGCAGCCGGCCAGGTTTTACCAGCGTCACACCTTTATCAATCGGGCAGATGTGTACAAAAAAACGCGTGATCGGATTATAGGGGTTATGCTCAAAAACACCGGCGATGCCGCCAGGCCGGATGACCCGCGCCATTTCCCGAACCACCTGAAGTCTGTCTTTGACTTCAACATGATGCAGCGTCGAGGCTGTAAAAAGCGCGTCGAATTCGGCATCCCGGAAAGGCATTTCCCTGCCTTCCCCCAAAAGAAACCGCCCGTTTCCCGCTTTCCGCGCTTCCTCAATGGAAACCGGACACACATCCATGCCGGTTAAAGACTGAATACGCGGCCGTTTTTTCAACATCTTTTCAAAAAGACCGACACCGCATCCCAGATCCAGCACTCGCAGCTCCGGTCCAGGAAGATAGTCATCAAAAGCCCTGCAGAGAGCGTCCGCTTTACGGCGGATCATGGTCTCCGAGCTTTCTCCGACCATGGAATAATTGCGGTCGAGCATTTTTTCATAAGAGGTCGGCAGAGCGGCTGAGGACACCTGATCGGATGAGCTGGAAGAGTTTATCGATGACATAGCAGTGCGATAATATCAGCTAGTTACGGCAGGTCTGTCAAGAAGCATGTTCCATTGCCGGTGCGAACGCCTGACTCGGCAGACTCCAACCGGACTTTATTGTACCGATGCCGCAACCCCGCTTGCGATTCAACTGTAAAGACGCCTCAGGAGCGCGGCACCACCACTGTTTTATGCGCAGGCCCGGATACTTTCGCCGCAAGATGCCTGCCCCAATTGATGAAAAGGAGTTCGAATCGATAAACAACACCACAGATCCTGTAAGTCAGGGGCACAACCAGCAGCGTCAATGAAATAAAAAAAACAGCCGGCGGCAATGGCGGGAAAACCGTCTCTAAAATCGTCG
>CAYRBY010000127.1:0-5406 GCA_964422635.1 uncultured bacterium | reverse complement strand
ATTGAAGGCCTGTGAAGTAAAGCCGTTGCCCGAATTCCGCGCCAATTTTTTCAAGGCGGGCATACCAGCTCGTTGCATGGGCAATACGAATGAAACATTGAAAAATCGCTATGTCACTATTAGCCGGATGGACGGCTTTGCGGAGAAGTTTTAGGACCGTTCCCCTGGGCACCATACTGTCTGCGTCGGCAATATAGAGCCACTGATACTCCGGATGATTCGTCAGAAATTCCTTAATGTTTCCTTGCTTCCTTTCGACAGGCTTAGCCCGTCTGCGGTAATAAACCCGATTCGGATATTTGTTTTGAAGACGATGAACAAGTTCAAGTTCTAAGGGCTCATAGGAAGCATCCGAGTCAGAAAGAATCCAAAGATCAAGATTCGAGAAATGATTACCAGAAAGCGAGTAGTCCATTCGCTCATAAAGACCGTGATCCTCATTGCGAATCGGGTAAACAAGCGCAGTTTTAGGGAAATCCTTAATGAAGGCTTCCGCCAAAACCGGCTCTTCAATAAAAGGCCGGATAAGACTCAGTAAAAATAGATACGAAATGTTGAAAAATAAAAAAGTAAACCCTGTAAGCCATAAGACACTGGGAATAAATGATTCCTGTGTGAAGATCATCGTCGATGCAATAAGAACACTCGCACCTATGGTGAACACGGCAGCGGTTAATAAAAAAAGATGGGCTGCATACCGCTTCATGACGGCTCACCAATTTCTTTGTGCGCTGTCTCCACTTCAATAGCAGCCTGCCTTTTAAGGGATGAAACAGCAATCCGGTATTCGGTTACGGCGTTAACCTGCTCTCCATAGGCTTGCTGAAGAGCCAGGAATGAGTCCAGAGCCTCCTCTGTCCCTTTATCACCGGCAATGATTCTTACTTTTTCATTCTTGTAACCCTCTTCCCGTTCGATAATCAAAGTCTCAGACAGACGTATCTTTTCTTTTAACGCCCGAGCCGTGTGGAAAAGCTTTCGGATCTTTCTCTCTTTTTCCTGGATCTCCGCCTTCCCGGCCCACTTCGTCTCTTCAATTTCATGGGACTTGGCCTTAATTTGATTTCCCAGTTTTCCAAAATCCCATATGTCCCATTTCACGCCAACACCCAGCACAAAACGGTTTGTATCCACATAAACATCCCGGCTTACGTCAGTCTTCGCGACAAGTCCCACATGGGGAAATCGATCCGCTTGAAGAGAACGTTTCTCGAACCCTTTTTCTTCAACTTGTAATTCCTTGATCCGGTACAGAGGGTCCCGTTTGGAAGAATCGAGATATACATGCGCTTCTTCATCGAGCGCGGGCACATCTTTTAAAGGTTCAAGGTCGAGAGCTTCGCTGTCACCGAGCCCTAGCAATGTTTTTAAAAATCCAGTCAGGTAGTCATAAGTTTCCTTATGTTTCACAAGTCCTTGCTTTGCCTTCGCCAAAAGAGTTTGCACATGAAGAAGCTCGTAATTTGTTGTGAGTTCTTTCTCATGTAACGCTTTGACTGCCTGATAATGTTTGCCGAGTTCTTTGACCATTTTCTGAGAAAGCCGCGTCAGCTCTTTCTCTTGCAGCGCCTGCGCATACAAAATTTCCGTATTAAGTTTTAAATCGAGTTTCACTTCTTCGAGACGCAATTCCTCCTGTTTGACACGCGTCTCCTGCCTCGACTTTTCAGCCCGAAGCTTTCCGCCCTGAAACAGGGGCTGTGTGATGGATGTGTCAAAATAAGTGAGACTCTTTTTAGCTCCGGTAGCTGCTGCTTGAAAAAGATCCGTACTTATCGTAGGAAAAAATTCGGCTCGTTTACTTTTGTAAAGGGACTTTTCCTTTTCGAGACGCTCTACGGCTTCTTTAACCCGAGCGTCGCTTTCAAGCGTTCTGGAAATAGCCTCGCCCAAAGTTAAAAGCGATCCATAGTCATCAACGGGAACGGTATTAATGGAAGCGGCTTCCAAAGTCACCGCTCGAAACAAAAGTGCTGATATCAAAACAAGTCCGACAGTTTTTTTAAATTTTAGTTTTCTCATATTTTCTCTCCGGAAGATTTGGGGAGAGAGCTCTTAACGCCCTCTCCCCAGAAGACTTACTTCTTTGAAAAGCGTTCGACGAGCTTTCGAACTCCGTACTCAATGTCGCCAAGCTTTTCGGGATCAATCATGATTCCTCGCGGAGTAGGCCACATGCCGCCGCCCACTTCTGAGAAATACCGGATATCCGCACGCGCTTTACCATCCACTTCCACGACTGAAAACCGGAGCTCTTCCCCCTTCCGCATAGGAGCCGAACAAAGCACTTCCTTGGCCCGAAAATCCCCTTTTCCTTTTTGTTTGCTCATTTTCACCTTCCTCCTTTGTTAAATTTTTTCGAGAATCATCACATCGATAGGCGTATAAGCTTCCGCAGTAATCGATTCATCCACGCGGACGCTTCGCAAATCCTGAGCCGCCTGGTTAGTAAGGTTCTGCGTGAGATTCAGCCTTAACTGGTCTTCCATACTGAAAGGAGCGCTCCGTACCCCGCCGGCAAAAAGACTGACGCCACCCAAAAGCGTTTCTCCGACAGCCTTCAGAGCTTTGATGTCCCTATGTTTTTGAACTTTGCCTTTGATCCCGCCCGCTCCGTCCGGAGAAAGAGCCATGGCTCGAACTCTTACTTCTTTGCCGTCGGGAAAAATCAAAACGTTAAAACTCACGTTGATCCGGTCAATTGATTTCACAACGCTCGCTTCACCTAAGAATTGAGTCCCTTTTGGAATCACGACCTTGTCTTTCCACTTAAAATCCTGATTGATCAAAGCAACCACCGGCGCAGCAACGTTAAAACTGAAAATCCGGTTGGAAAGAAGCGCTGGGATTCGCGTACCCGAAGGAATTCCAAGCGGCTCTGATTTGGCTGAGCTTCTCGATTGAAGATTACCAAGAGATTGTTTTTGATCCTTGTAGACGAAGACCGCGATATCGCTTCCGTAGTTTCTTTTAATGCGCTGTTCATTTGGCCTTTGCACGGGTTTGACCAATGTTTTTGTATTCGCTGAAGCTTGCTCAATGGCCTGTTCCATCGACTCCCGGCTCACGTTTTCTCTTTTTTCTTCCTCGCCCAGGGTTCTTTGAACCTTAAAATTGTTCTTGGATGAAAAAAAGATAGGTGAAAGCAGGCATAGCGAAAAAACCCCGATCATCAGAGCAAGCAGCCAATGCTTCTTGAACCACAGATTCAGAGGCCTTAAATTAATCACCTTTTCCGGCCTATCTAAAAAACTCGGCTCGGGCGGAGTGCTTTCTGGTTTGGGTTCCGGCGCTGTCATTTTGTTTGCTCCAGCCACTTGAATCCCGTGATTTCAAAATTTCTGGATGTCTTTTCTGATCCAGCACCTTCAGTAACCATGAAGACCGGTTTTTCATTTTTTCCAAGCGGACGGTAATCAATCACAAGCACGCCATATTCGTAGCTGTCCGGCTTAATGACGGCGGGAAGTGAAAGCTCGGATTTAAACTCAGCGATCCCGGATTTTTCTTTTTTAAGTCCTTTTCTTTCCTCAGAGAACGCGCCAAGCACAACCTTTGAGATGTGATAGGGCGTCTCTGAATAATTAAGAATCGAGAATCTCAGATAGGCTTTGTCTTGGCTCCTGGAAAGAGAAAGCAAATTCAGCTGTACTTTGTCTTTGACCGTAGAGGCTTTTAGCGGAAGTGTCGTAATCCCGGCTGCCATCTGCGATTTAAATTTTTCATCTGATAGCGCTTGAGCTGTCTCGCCGAGTTTTTCCTCCTTCGCTTTATAATCTTTTTCGAGTTCTTTGTTTTTTTGATCCACTTTCTGCTGAAACGCATTTTGAACCAATGCCTCATCTTCTTCAGGCAGACGAAAATCAACCACAAAGTCCGCAGTTTCAGGGCCGCCTACCGAAACATCAAAAGTCAGCCGGCCGGAATCAGTCACGATGACTAAATTGGTCCGTGCGTCCAGCTCATCGGTAATAGGCTTTATGAGAACCTGTTTTTCATACACCCCGACTTTGAAGAGTTCCTGATCGCCGACAAACACTTTCAAAGCTTTTTCAGGCAAGTCTATGGTCGAGACATACCCAAGAGCGGTCTGGAGTTTAAAAACCACCCCAGATCGCATTGTGACCTTGTAAATATTCCGGGTAGATCGTTTGAGCTTGTTAAAGTGCTGCCTATCTTTTAGAACTGTTTCGCTTTTACCGTTCCACGGCTCCTCAGCTCGGGCTAGAATTGCAAAGCCCAAGACAAGCGCCAGTGTTACAACTCCTAATCGCCAAACTATTTTGAAAGAATTCATTTTGCCCCCTCGAGTTTGTTTAAAATGATTTCCCGGTAATCTTCCACGAGAAGTCCGGAAGGTACGGATACGCTTCTTGGATGCTTACGGAGAATAAGTTCTGACTTAAAAAGATTTGATTCCCTGAAATCTTTATTTTTAAAACTAAGAAGAGTTCGGACACCGATAAGGGATACAACTGCGTACTCTGGCGTCTCTCGCTCGATTTTTTCTTCCTTAAATTCGATTTGCGCGTTTAGGCCCGCTTCCTTTACCCGTGAGAGCACGCCGGACTCGACGAGTTCATGACGGGCAGTTTTTTGATACTGCGCCGTCATGAGATTCATCGCATCTGACATATCGCGCGATAAAGTGTAGGCGTTATATTCAGAAAACCGCTTCACAAACGTTTTGGCGAAATAAAGAATTTCAGGCTCTGTTGGAGCGTTATTGACCTGAAGGTTTTCGATAGCCTCAGCTTTTCCAACTTCGGTTACTCGAATCACCACGGGAGGACGGTTCGCTAAAATAAAGGCGCCTATCAGTGCCAATAAAAGAATGCCGCTCAGCACCATCAGCAGAAGTCTAAAGAAATGGTTCTCTGCCTCAAGATCACCAAAAACTTCAAAATACTCTCGCCCCATACTTTCGAGTCTTTCATGCAGCCTAGTTTTCATTTGTAACCACCTTGTCTATTCTTTGCGCCCGGCTCATATTTTTTAAATCTGGGCCGTTGGCTCGTGATTGTCTTTGCAATAAAAGCCGTTCCGATCCCAATCACCGCCGACCCTAACCCGCTCAAGGTTCCGCCCGAAGTGATTTGCTGCGCGATAATCGGAACCGAAATAAAGAGAAGAATAAAAAGAATATTGGCTGCGAAAACTGACGCCGTATTTGTCTCTTGAGGCATGTAAATTGACGTAAGATTCATGACGGAAATAACCTTCATCAAAACAGAAAGCACGACGGTCCAGGACGATACTGCAACCAAACTTTTGATCCAGAAGCGCAGCCCTTGCGAAACTTCCTTGTAAACAGCGACGCCCACCAAAAGCGGACCGACCACAAACAAAAGAGCAAGAAACACAAACCGAAGCCACGTAATGACACCGAGCAGCGCAAGCGCAACC
>CAYRBY010000126.1:0-5528 GCA_964422635.1 uncultured bacterium | reverse complement strand
TTTGCGCTTGTTCTTCATGAATTAACCGCCGGTACTTTGCTGGAAAACGGCCTGCCGGAGGAGTTTCATCCGGGTCTGTGGGCAGAGAGGAAACTTAAACAGCTCGAAGGCAGTCAGTTCTTCAAGGAGTTTGAAGCCTATGCGGCTGCTGTGAAGGAAAAGCTTTTCCGCGGCGAGGAGGAGCGGGAGCTTGACCTTGAAAGTGTGCGTCTTGAATTGGTCCGGAAGTGGATGACGCTTGAGCTGGGGTTTGAAGATTGGGAAAAGATCCGGTCCTCAAGAGATGTTTTTGAGAAAGGGTTTGAAGAAGGGGCTTTTCGGCCTCAAGCAGCGTTTTATGAAAATGCTGAATCCCGCGATGAAATCATGATGCGGAATCTTCAAAAGCTTATGGACCGCCGCCGCCCGGCCTCACTTGCCGTAGTGGCCGGAGGTTTTCACACAGCGGGTCTCACCAAACTTCTCCGTGAACAAGGTGTTTCTTTTGCCGTGCTCGCACCGGAGATCAGTGCCATTCCGGAAACGATCACCTACGAAAAACAGATGTCTGGGGATGTTTCCTGGAAAAACTACTTTCGCATCGAAAACGGGCAGGTGAATTTGCACGATGCCTTTCTCAGGGGAGTCCGGGATCAGCTTTTGGATACGGTGCAAAACAAGGCGGGTGCGGAGCCTGAGGCGGGAAATTTACTTCTTAAGCGCTGGCGCGACCAGATTCTCCGTGATCTTGCGTCGCAGGGGCGTATTGAGGAAGCCTCCGAGTACACGCGTTTTCTTGACGAAGTCAGCGCCGGAAAGAACCTGGAAAAAAGTGCCGGGCTTCAGCGGGTCGAGCGTTTTATCGAACAGCTCAAAAGTCTGGAGAAAAGTGGTTCCCTGAATGAGCAGACGATTGCGCAGCTTCTCCGCCCCTCATCTCGTCCTGTGGATGCGGTCCAGGGAGCGCTGGAGCCAGGAGCTCGTTTAGGGGGAGCTCTGATTGATATTCGTCTCGGTGCTCAGGGCCTTGTGCTTACGCCTTCGGCGGAGGCCCTGAAGAAAATGTCCCGGGACGGGGCTGCCCGTTCCGAATTAAGAAGCGAAGATCCTTACCAGCAATTTGAAGCCCTTCGAGATTCTTTCTACAAAACCCTGAAAGATGCGTCGGTCAAAGCCAAGGGAGCCGACCCTTCGGCCTATCTTCCGGATCTTCAGGCTTTGGCCTGGGTCTTGAGAGGGGATGTTCCTCAAGGTGAAAACGTCGAGGAATTGCAGAAATTGATTTTGGATTCCGGGAACTTTCGTGCCCTGGGCGTTGCATATCCGGCTATGGGCATTTATGCGAGCGACATCGTCGAACATCTTTCCCACCAAGCTGAACTCGGCAAGCCTGAAGCGGTGTATGCGCTTGCAGAAGTCTTCCGTTCTGCATCCTGGGCGCTGACCGAAGAAAATAAGACGCAGCTCGTTCAAAGCTTGATTGCGCTTGCGAAACAAGGGCAGCTGGAAGCGGCCCGATACCTGGGTGAGTTTTATGAATATTCACCGATGGTTCTTTCCAATTACCTTCAGAGTGAAATCGGAAAGGCAATGGAATCGGATGAAGGTTTCACGGGCCTTGCTTACAGTCTCGCTGGCGCTTCGGGTGAAAAGTCTCAAGATTTGAAAGAAGCCTTGGAAGTACTTAACGAAATTTCAGAAAACTCACCGTTTTTTTTCAGGCAGATCGCGCGTCTTTTTCCTGCGCTTCAAGATACGGATCCCCAAAGTGCCACGGCGATTTATCTGGCACTTGCCGACGAGGCTTATAACCAGCAGGCAGAGGGTCCGGGCCGCGAAGCTGCCATCCTGGGACTTGCGGAGCTTTACACCCAGATGGATTCCAGTTTACAAAGTTTTGCTCGGCGGGCGGACATTGCCAGCATGCTGCAGGATGCACTGACGCACGAGTCTGAAGGAATCCGTCAAACTGCCCAGATTGCGATCAGCATGATTTGGGCCCTCAGACCTAGTTCCTCCGGGGAGTTTCCTGACACGGCTCCCGCCAAGGTACAGCCGGCTGACGTTCTTGTTTCCAGGAAAACGTTTGTTCAAAAATTTGAATCTGCCTACAGGAATCAAATCATGGCAAAAGCCAAAGCGGGTGATCTGCTTGCGATCGAGGCATTGGGCTATATTTACCCCACGGCGAGTGAGCTTATGCAGAAGGATATTCTCGAACTTTTAAAATCCAAGTTGAGCAACAACACAGCAGAGGGAAATGCGGCTGTTCACGCCTACGGAATCCTTTTTGAATTTCTTGACATGGATTTAATGGCCAATATTTACGGGGCTGTCAAAAACTGGGCCAAAGATTTTCAGCAGGGGGCCTTTCTCGGCCTTATCTACATGGCTGAGTTTTATCATAAGGTTCCGTTCGGTCATTACAATGTGACAGAGATACAAAAAATGGTTAATCAAGCCAGTGACTCGAATGATCCGGGTTCGCTTGCCGCTTTAGGGGCATTAACTCAAATGGTCGGCGGACCCGGAGATATTGCTTCGGTCTATGCAAAATTGATGGAGTCCCAGGAATCCGGAGCTGTTTTGGGGCTCGCGGAGCTTTACTCAGCACTTGAAAAGGACCAGCAGGATGCGGCCTATTCGCAAATTCTTAATCTCTTTATTCTGGAACTTCCGGGCGCGGGGCAGGCTCTTGCAGCTATTGGCCGGAATCTGGGAAGTGAACCGGCACAAGAGTACCGTTTTAAGGAAATTGTCCAGGCTCTGCTGAATGGTTATTCCGATGGGAATCCTGAGGCGGTCAAAGCGCTTGCGCTTCTCTACGGTGCTCTGCCTGCGGAATCCCCGGCACTTGGAGCAATTTTGGAAATCATTATGGCACAGGCCGAAAACGGATCTTCGGCAGGACTTCTGAGCGCTGCGATCATCGTTGACGATGTTGCGGCAGAGCTTAATAAAATGGCGGCGGGAAAGTCTTTATCTAAGCATGAGTTCATGCCCTCAAAACCGCTTACTCTAAGCTCTCCTTCCAGTGCGGCTCCTGTGGCGCAAGAGGAACCGTTGCCGGACGAAATTATCAAGGCCTTTCAGTCAGTCATTGCGAAGCAGGACTCAGAGCCGCCTCCGGGCATGGATCATATTTGGTATCAGATCATGCTCTCTTCCTTTCCTGCGCTGCCCGCGGATAAACAGACGCAGATACTCAAGAAGCTCAAGGCGGCCGGGGAGCCCCTGGGTTCGAGCTGGCCTATTGATTTGTCTTCGATCCTTAGCGTTTTCTCCTTTGCGAAGCCTGAGTACAATCCTTATTTAATCAGTATGGCCCAGGCTTATAAGGAAGCCGTAACTCCGGAGCATAAGGCGATTGTCAAAAATTTCCCTGCTGTCATCCTGAAAGCTGCCCGGAAAAGGATCCCTGGAGGTTATGTTGCACTGGGGATTCTGGCTCAAACGATGGATCCTGAAGCTGAGGACTATCAAGAAGCCGTAGAGCTTCTTTTTAAAGAAGCAGAAGCATTAAATCTTAGCGGTGCCCCAAAAACGGATGCTGCGCAGGTGATAAGCGCACTATGGGGGCTCGCGCACATTCAATACACCTTTGATCCGACTTTACATAAACGTCTGGAAGGGCTCGTCAAAAAAGCGAGCTTTTTTTTCCCGGAATTAAAAGTGTGGCTTGAAGCCGTTTTGTATCTTCATACGGAAAGCGGCGCATCCGCCGCCTCACCTGAGGGAGCCGCAGCCTATCAAGCCTTGGCCGCACAAATAAAAACCGGAGACCTGACCGACAACCTGGCGATTCTGCCGGCCCTCGCCCAAGGAATGGCAATGTCTGATGACGAAGCGCTGAATGAAAACATCCGGAAAGACCTGCTTCAGCTTGCAAGAGAAGGCGGCTCTCAAATGGCTTATCATTATATCGCTGCCATTTACTATCATCTAACACCCGCCGAAAAGACAGAGTTTTTTAAAATCCTTGTCGACAAAATTTCGACTCCCGGTGATCCAGCCGGGTTGGCGGCATTTAACGCATTAGGCTTGATTGCGAGGGAGGCCCGGAGTGACAGCCTGGCAGCGGAACAAAACCAGGAAATGCCGCTCATTCAGAATGCCGCTTTAATGGCTCTGGGTATTAAGAGCCTTAACCAGCCGGCTGCCGAAATTTTGACTGAGCTTACGTCAGATACAGTGCAGAACCAGATTGTCCCCAAACTGCTTAACATGGCAAGTCAGAGCAGTCAACCTTACACTGCTGCCGCAACTTCAGGGTTAGGAAAGCTTGCCGGAAAAATCTCACCTAACCTTGTTCCGGCAGTTTTTGAAACCTTGAAGCACAAACTGAACCCGTACCATGAGGATATTGAAGACCGCCGGGCCGCCGTTTCAGCCGTTATTTCACTTTACCCTCATCTGGATCCGCAATTGCAGCACCTGGCCAATCAATACCTTCTTCAGTTTGTTGCTGCCACTGGAACGGAGTTTTTCATCGAAGGAGGGCGGGCGGCGCTGTTTCTGTCCAAATTTGTGCCCTCTTCGGCCCCCAAGGTCCTTGATTTTAAGAATGCGCTTCTGCTGCACCTTGAAAACGAGAATCCAAATCCTGAGGCTTTTGAAGCTGCTGCCTTCTTAAGCTCAGGGGCACCGGAAATACTCGATCCTAAGATTGTCAAAAAAGTTTTGCTTAAAGCGCCGGACGCGCAGATGATGAAAGGTCTCGCTTATCTGCTCTTGGGGAATCATATCCCCATAGAGAATGACCGCGATACTGTTTTCGAAAAAGCGTTTCAAAATCTTCAGGCTAACCCGTCTGATCCCGGTGCCTTGAAGACCATCAGTATTCTCATGGATTCCTATGGCGGGTCTTATGGAGTTTCACAGAATCAATTTTTTCGGGCTGCGCAATTATTGACGACAATCGCGTCAGCTCAGCCCGAGGCCCTTGCAATTCTTGCGCAAGCCTATTCGTATTTAACACCTGAAATCCGGACAAATCTTCTTCAGGCCATTGCTGTCAACATTGCTTCAAATAATCCCGTCGTCCTTGTGGCGGCCGGCCATCTCAGTATTTTTGAAAATCTGCTGCCTGATCCTGTGAAGCCAGCACCGGCAGCCCCTATGGATGCCGGGATCGACTTTGAGGCCATGGATCAATCGCAGAAAGTTTATAAGCGTTTTCTTGATGAGCTTTCTGCGGTGGAAAAGGTAGGGGGTGCGGATGCCGTTTCAGCGGATGCGGTGCATTTTGCAAAATCCTGGGCGTTCGATTTGCTGCCGGAAGCCGAGCAGTCGCAGTGGAGCGGAAAAGTTGTTGCTGCGGTTACAGGCGGGATTGCAAATTCAGAATTTTCAGCCCCCAAGGATTTTCCCTATTTTGCCATGCTGCTGGCTGCCGGCGCTCTTAATCCAGCACAATCTGAGGCGGTTTTCAATTATCTTGATACTTTCGGGGATGAGGCTGGTTATTACGAGGGCCTGGGAACCATGCTCGCCCAATGGCCTGCGCAGGTTCCGGGCGCGTGGTACACCCAGATGCGCCAGCGCGCGCT
>CAYRBY010000125.1:0-5536 GCA_964422635.1 uncultured bacterium | reverse complement strand
GCCCTGGAGCTTTTCCGCAAGAAAAAGATCGATTTTCAGGGGCTTCTTTCCACGTCCCCGATGCTGTAAGCGCCTCTCTTTTCCCGTATTGAGCCCAGACGTTTTTTTTGCTAGTATACTGCCCGTATGCATAAAATTTCCCTGAGACAAGAAACCATTTTAAGCTGCGTGGTTGAAACACACATTGAGACCGCTGCGCCCGTAGGTTCCTGTATGCTGCGCGACCGGTACCACATGGATTATTCCCCGGCGACGCTCCGCCATGAAATGGGAGTTCTTGAAGAAGTCGGCTATTTGGTTCAGCCCCATACGTCTTCCGGACGCGTTCCGACAGACCGCGGTTATCGTTACTATGTCGATCATGCCATTCAGCCTGGAGCTGAGGCTGACGGAGTTACCGGATTGGCGGGGGACCTTCTTGGCTTTTCAAAAGAGATTCCGGAGACCGAGTCTCTGTTGGAAGAAGCCTCACGGCTTCTTGCTGTTTTAGCCCGCGAGGCCAGTCTTGTGATTCGTCCTCAGACACAGCAGGGTGGAGGCAACCGCGTGAAGCTGTACCTTCAGGGGTCCACCCATATCCTTGAGAAACCAGAATTTCAGGATGTCAGCAAGGCGAGAAATCTGTTTCGTGTTTTTGAAGAGAAAGCCCGGCTGGCGGAATGGATTCCTGCACCTGCGGCAGACCATGAGGTTTCAGTCAGGATCGGACAGGAAAACGAGCCTGAAGCCCTGCATGATTGCTCGGTTATTTCGGCTCAGTACGCATTGCCCGGAGAAGTTTCCGGCACCATTGCCATTGTCGGTCCTAAAAGAATGCGTTACTCCCAAACCATTCCCCTTGTGCTCCGCGCGGCAGAACTCATGAATCAAATTCTGGACGAGCGGTTTTCCGGATAGTCTTCCGAACCTATACAACCTGATTTTAAATACAATACAAAACCATGGAAGAACCTTTGAAATCTCAAAATTCTGAAAATGAAAAGAATGAATCACTGAATGAAGCCGCCGAAGCGGCTGACGTCACGCTTTCCGGTGCCGATTACCAGAGCCTTTTAAAGCGCCTGGAAGAGCTGGAAGGAATGCGCGAAAAACTGATGCGTTCCGCCGCAGATTTTGAAAATGCCAAAAAACGTCTGGCTCGTGAGCGTGATGATTTTGTGAAATTCAGCCAGGAGAATTTTATCCGCACACTGCTGCCCGTCCTGGACAATTTCGAGCGGGCGCTTGTCCATGCTCAAACCCAGCAGCAGACCGCGTCCCAGGATTCTCCGGAAGCCCAGACTTTAAAAGGGCTCATTTCAGGTATTCAGATGGTTCATAAGCAGCTCTTGGACTCCCTCAAAAGTCAGGGCCTGACGAAAATTCAGTCCATAGGGAGCCCTTTTGATCCGCATAAACATGAAGCGATTACCCATATTCCTGAGGAGGGACCTGAAGATGTTGTCATTCAGGAATTGGAAGCTGGTTACATGCTTCACGACCGCCTGCTTCGCGCGGCGAAAGTAACCGTCAGGGTCGCCCCCGCCTCTTCCAGCCCCCAGGAAAAAAAGACCGATTGATGGGGTATTTTAGAAACCCTCTCGAATGTTCCACTAACTGAGTTCCGGAGAAAACCAAGCAATGGCTCAAAAAAGGGATTACTACGAAGTCCTCGGGGTTGCCCGAACGGCAACGGCAGATGAGATCAAGAAATCCTACCGCAAAATTGCCCTTCAGAATCATCCTGACAGAAACCCCGGCAATAAAGAGGCTGAAGACCGTTTCAAAGAAGCCGCTGAGGCCTATGCTGTTTTAAGCGATCAGCAGAAGCGGGCGCAGTACGATCAATTCGGACATTCCCTTGGCGGTCACGGGTTCCAGGGGTTCGAAGATTTTGCGGAAAGCTTCGGCGGTTTTGGGGATATTTTCGGCGATCTTTTTGAGGATTTTTTTGGCGGTGCCCGCGGCGGCAGTTCAGGCGGCGGCGGACGGCGGCCCAAGCGCGGTTCAGATCTCCAGCTCCCTGTTGAGATTGAGCTCGAAGAAGTTTTGAAAGGCAAAGAGCTTCAGCTTGAAATCCCCAGAAGAGAAACATGTGCCGAGTGTCAAGGCTCCGGAGCGGCTTCCGGCTCCAAGCGCACCAGCTGCAAGGACTGCGGCGGCCGCGGCGAAGTCCGTGTCTCTCAAGGTTTTTTTACTCTGCGCAGAACGTGTCCTTCCTGTAATGGAGAAGGAGAAAAAATTGAAAAGCCCTGCCAGGCTTGCGGGGGACAGCGGCGTGTTAAGAAGACGCGCAAACTGAATGTGAAAGTGCCGCCGGGCATTCACAGCCAGGCTCGTATGAAAGTTTCGGGCGAAGGTGAAGCCGGTGATTTCGGCGGGCCCCGTGGAGACCTTTATATTGATATCCGGGTGAAGGAGCACAACTTTTTTGAACGCAAGGATGAGAATCTTTACTGCGAACTTCTCATTCCGTATACCACCGCCGTGCTTGGCGGAAGCGTAAAATGCCCCACCCTGACAGGGGAAACGGATCTTAAAGTTTCAGCTGGGACACCTGCCGGCAAAATTCTTCAGGTCAGGGGCGAGGGACTTCCAAGTCTTAACGATCCCGACTCTCGCGGAGATCAATACGTCCGCGTCGAAATCGAAGTCCCGTCAAAAGTCAGCGCAGAAGAAAAGAAACTTCTTACAGAGCTCGCAAAATTACGCGGGGAAAAAACGTCCACACGGAAAAAAGCGTTTTTCGATAAGCTCAAAGATTCCTTTTAAAGGACCGCCATGTCGCGAAAGCCCGATTTCCTGAAAATCATCTCCGGCCGGGCAGCCGCTTGGGGTTCGTTTCTTACCTACCAGTTTTCCGTTTTCTACACGGCCATGATTCCGGGGCCGGACATTCCTGATATGATCAATTCACTTAACGATAAAGTTCTTCATGGCGGGGAGTATCTGCTTCTCTTTGGGTTTACAGTCCATGCACTCAGGATGATTCCTGAAGGCTGGGTCCGGCGGCGCCGCGCGCTTATGGCCGTGCTGTGGTGTTTCATTGTGGGTGCCCTTACAGAAATAATGCAGCGCTCTGTTCTGGGACGCTCTGCAGATATCCGGGATTGGGCTGCGGACGCCTGCGGCGTCATGCTCGGAGCTCTCGTCTGGGCCATTTGGAAATCAAGCCGGGGCGTGGACGTGAAAAGGACTTTTTATGGAATCCTTTGATTTTGAGTACCGTGTCCGCTACGGCGATACGGACAAAATGGGCATCAGTTACTATGCGAATTACTTTGTCTGGTTTGAAGCCGCACGCACAGAGTATTTCCGTGCTCTTGGACTTCCTTACACCGAGTGCGAAAAGCGCGGGTACTATCTTCCGGTTGTTGAGACCCAGGCGAAGTACATGCATCCATCTACGTATGATGATCTGGTTGTCGTGCGCACCAGCGTCAGTGAAATGACCAAAGCAAAAATGCGTTTTGAGTATCAGGTCTTCAATAAGGCGACAGGCCGTCTTCTTGTCACGGGATTCTCCCTTCATGTCTTTGTCGACACCGCGATGCGTCCGGTGCGCATTCCTGAAGATGTCGAAGCGCTTGTGAAAATTCACAAATTGCTCGGCGCGTAAAGTCTTTTTTTGAATCTTTCGCTCTCCCGCGTCAAACCTAGAAAAAAAACACATTTTTTGTGAAATTGTTTTTGACCCCGCATTTCTTCCATGCTACATTACCGTCGTTCCAAGCCTTGTCCGACAAGGGATTTCACGTTTTCTTTGAACCTGCGAACGACGGATTCGGATTTATTGGATGAAACAAAAATTTAAAATCACGGTACTCGGTGACGGCGGATGGGGAACAGCGCTTGCTGTTGTCGCAGCGCGCAACCAGAACCAGGTTGTTCTGTGGTCCGCGTTTCCTGAGTATGCAGCCACGCTGAATGCGAAGCGTGAGAATGTTAAGTTCCTTCCCGGGGTTTCGCTTCCGGAAGGTCTTAAAATCACAGCCGATATCAAAGAGGCTGTGGATTTCGGCGAAATCATCGTCCTCGCCGTACCCACCCAGTTTCTCCGTAATGTCCTTTTTAAAGTCAAAGACACGGCTTATAAAGGGAAGATCTTTGTCTCTGTGGCCAAAGGTCTTGAAAAAAAGACCTGTCTTCGCCCTTCCCAGATCATTTACTCGACCCTGGGCGCTGAAACCGGCCTTGTTGTGATCTCCGGACCTTCGCATGCCGAGGAAGTGGCCCGCAACATGCCGACTCTGGTGGTGGCGGCAAGCGATAACCCTCAGCATGCAGAAAAAGTCCAGAACGCCTTTATGGACACCTTCTTCCGTATTTACTCTCAGAACGACATTATCGGTGTGGAACTTGGCGGCGCCTTGAAGAACGTCATAGCGATTGCGGCAGGTGTCTGCGACGGGTTGAAATTCGGGGACAATACAAAATCAGGTCTTATCTCACGAGGCCTTCTTGAAATGATGCGCCTTGGTGTCCGCTTGGGTGCTAATCCGAACAGTTTCTTTGGACTTTCCGGTCTTGGTGACCTTGTCACCACTTGTTTTTCCCAGCATGGCCGCAACCTTCGTGTGGGGCGTCAGCTGGGTGAGGGAAAGAAGATCGAAGAAATTCTGGCCGGTATGGAAATGGTTGCGGAAGGTGTCGACACCTCGGAAAGCGTTCATCAGCTTTGCGAAAAGCTGGAAATATCCCTGCCCCTTCTGAATGAAGTTTATCAGCTTGTTTTTAAAGGCAAGAATGCGCGTGCTGCGGTCACCGATCTTTTGGCCCGCGATGCGCGTGAAGAGTGGAAGCAGTACTGATTTATACTACCGCAAAATAGGAAAGGGGGTGACACAATGAATAAATCTCAGCTCGTAGAAGAAGTTGCAAAGAAGACGAGTCTTTCCAAGGCTCAGGCCTGGAAGACGATCGATGCGACTTTCGATGCCATTAAGGGTTCCCTTAAGAAAGGCAAGAAAGTTTCTCTCATCGGCTTTGGTAGCTTTCTCGTGCGTAACCGCAAGGCTCGCACAGGACGTAACCCGAAGACTGGTGCAACGATCAAGATTAAGGCCCGCAAAGTTCCTGCTTTTTCAGCAGGTTCTGGGTTGAAAGAAGCTGTCAGGTAAATTCTCAGGGCGGACCAGACTCATCCCTTAAAAGATGACCTCTGGTCCGCCCTAATACTTCCCGCCTTTTGAAGAGTGACAAGAATTACGAAATCTGCTAAACTTTTCGAACTTTTGGGAAAACCACACACCCTGAAATCCGTAATTTTCTTTAAATACTTGAAGTCATGAGATTTACCGTCGGGGCGTAGCGCAGCCTGGATAGCGCACACGCTTGGGGTGCGTGTGGTCGGTGGTTCAAATCCACTCGCCCCGACCATTTAGAAAAGGCGGTAACCATTTATGGTTACCGCCTTTTTTTATGTATTCTGGCGAAGGATTTGAAGGTCGAGAGCGCCGACCTTATGGGAGGAAAAGCGCGTAAGCCGAAGGCCGCGCGGCAGCGAACGACGGGAGGCTACGCAGGGAGGCACCGTCCGACCGTAGTAGCCAAATCC
>CAYRBY010000124.1:4224-5619 GCA_964422635.1 uncultured bacterium | reverse complement strand
AATTCTGGCTGAGGTTTATGAAGGGAAAAAAGAAATCCAAGCAATTGAGGCCTGTTCGTAAAAAAGCGAAGAAACCTGTCGCAAAAAAACGCAGGCCGCTTCCCTCCAAGAAGGGGCCGTCTTCTCAAAAGAAGGCGGCTCCTTCCAAAGCCGAAAAGCTAAAGGTATTAAAAGGAATTCCGGCTCCGGAAACCCCTTTGCCCAAGAAGCATGACCGCCCCGAAGAGCATCTGAAGAGAGAGACTCGCGAGCTTTTGAAAAATGAAGCCGCTCTCGAGGTGCCTGTTGAGCGCCGCCGCCGTAAGCGTGATGGGGACGACGAAGGAAGTGCTGAAACTTCCGAATATCATTATGAGGAACAGACTCTTGATCGCACGCCGATGAAGATCTACCTCACCCAGATTGAAAATATTCCACTTCTTACGCCAGATGAAGAGATTTCACTGGCTGAAAAAGTTCAGGCTGGCGGAGAAGAGTCCCCACGTGCCCGCGAGCACATGATACGCTCCAATCTCCGTCTCGTGATTTCGATTGCTAAGCGGTACAGCAATATGGGACTGGCCTTTTCAGACCTCGTTGAAGAGGGGAATATCGGGCTCATGCGCGCTGTCGAAAAGTTTAACCCAGAGCGTGGTTACCGCTTTTCCACGTACGCTTCGTGGTGGATCAAACAGGCTATTATGCGTGCTCTTTCCAACCAGGGCAAAACGATCCGAATTCCCGTTTATATGTACGATATCATTTCCAAGTGGCGGCGTGTTCGGGATGGGCTTATGCAGAAACTGAGCCGTGTGCCGACCCGCAAGGAAATCGCAAAAATCATGCAGGTTCCTGTCAACAAGATCAAAGAGATCGAAAACATTGCCGGCCGCCCTAGTTCCTTGAATGCGCCGGTGAGTCTGGATGGAACGGCAGAGCTCATTGATTTGATTGAGGATGACTCTTCTCATGCCCCGGACGCCAACATGGCGGAAATGCTTAAGAGTGAACGTATCCGGGGAATTCTTAACAAGCTGGATGACCGCGAAAAACGTATTTTGATCCTGCGCTTCGGGCTGGATGACGATGAGCCGCGTACTCTTGAGCAGGTGGCCCAGGAATTCGGGATTACTCGCGAACGCGTCCGTCAGATTGAAGCCGCCTCGCTGAAAAAAATCCGTGCGCAGCTTGAATCTGAAAAAGACCATCTTGGCGATTATCTTTCCTGATGCCCTTGCCCGCACTTGATTTGCCAGCCCTGAAATCTGCAATTCGGAGCATTCCGGATTTTCCCAAAAAAGGGATTTTGTTCCGGGACATCACGCCCGTTCTCCAAGACCCGGTACTTTTTGCGTCTATTATTGACGCGCTTTCCCTGGAGCTGCAGAAACATGAGGTGGATATTGTTTTGGGAAT
>CAYRBY010000124.1:0-4124 GCA_964422635.1 uncultured bacterium | reverse complement strand
AGAGTGCCCCCAGCATGACTTGAACATGCAACCTTCTCCTTAGGACGGAGCTGCTCTATCCATTTGAGCTATGGGGGCCTGGTCAACGGGAGCCGAATTATAGCAAAGCCCGCCTTCTTTTGTCAGAAATTCCTGCAGCAAACAGTTGAAATCCCCGCTTAAGATATCAGAGGTTCCTGCCGATTTTCAGAGAGGATAAGCAGATACCTGTCCGGAATTCTGCAAATCGCACACAACCAACATTCCTTAGATTCGTTGCAATGTGTTTTTGGGGATCAACGTATCTTGACTCAAAAAAAAGCCTGTGATAATTTAAACCCTGCTTACAGGCAGGGGACTTGTTCCAACAAGCCATCTCGAATGAGTTCACTTGTCAATCCTTTCCTTCAGAGAGACCGCGTGAAAAAAACAAATATCTGTGCAATCGTTCTTGCCTCTGCTTTGGCGTTGAACGATCCCCTCAGTCTTTACGCACAAAATTTCTCATCTTCAGGCAATCTTGTTCAAGACATCAATGAGTTTGAAGAAAACAGGCGCCAATGGGAACGTCAGCGTGACGCCGAAATGGAAATGATCCGCGAAAAACAGGCGCGTATTGACTCCATCAAGCAGGCCCTTCTCGCTAAAATTGAAGAACTCAAAAAAGAAAAACGTGATTTTCAGAAAGATGGAAAGCGGCCGCGTGAGGCGGCGTCTTCCTTTTCTGACTCTGAAAAGAACAGCGGACTTGAACAGGAGCGCCGCCAGTTGGAGCTTCAGAAGGCGGAGCTCGGACAGATGAGAGCTCAACTGACCGCCGAACGTGAAGCCTATGAAGCCCGCATGGCTCAAAAAGACATGGCATCTGAGTCGGCCGTTTCTCCAGGCGAGCTTGCCCTTAACCGGAAAATCGAAGTTTTAACCCGGACGCTTAATAACAAAGAAGACGAGATTCTCCGTTTGAAGCAGGAGCAGGTCAGCCTCAGGCAGAAACTTGAAGGGCGTGAAAAAGACAACAGTGAGCAGATCCAGAAGTGGGGAACCGCCCTGAAGCAGAAAGAAGCGGATCTGAAAAAAGCCGAAGTGGAGCTGGCTGCAGCAAGGACTGATTTGGAAAATGAGAAGACGGCGATTTTGCAGCAGAAAATTGAATTGGGGCGGCAAGTGGATGAGAAGTCCCGGGTGTTGGAAAACACCCAGCTGCAATCTTCCGAAATGAAAAAACAGGCAGATTCTCTTGCGCAGGAACAGCAGCTGCTTGAAAAAGAAAAAGCCGAGTGGGCCCAGGAAAAATCTGAATACGAGCAAAACCTGCATCAGCTTGAAGCAAGCCTGAAAGAGGCCAATGGACAGCGGCTGGCAAAAGAACAGGCGCTGGAAGCCAAGGCTCGTGAAATTGAGGAAAAGAACCGCCTGCTGCAACAGCAGGAGCAGGCCATTTCAGCCCGTCAGAAAGCCCTTGAGTCGCAGGGGCAAAATGAGCAAGAGCGCTCTACCGATGTCCGGAGCATGGTCGCGGAAATCGTAGGCAGTAAAGAAGATTTTGAAAAGCAGCGCCAAGCCTTTCTTCGGGATCAAGCGGTTTGGGAGACAAAACGCAAGCAGGAAGAAGCGTTGCTGGCGCAGAAAGCTCAGTCGCTTTCTGATCAGGAACAAAAACTTCAGGTTCTTACGGATGCGGCCTTCCGTCAAAAAGAGCGGGAACTTCAGGACAAGATTGCTGCCTATGAACAGAAATTGAATGAGGTCAATCAGCGTGAATCTGACCTCGTAAACCGTTCGAAAGCTATCGAAGCCCGCCAGCAGGAAGTGGAGTCCAAAGGCCTTCAGATGGGGGCCAAGGAAAGCGCTGTTCAGGAAACACTGAGTCAGCTTGTTGGCGGAAAAGAAAAGCTGGTTCGCGAAAAACAGGAATTTGACAATCTCCGTGCGGAATGGGAAAACCAAAAACGCGCCACACAGAGTGCGCTCATGACGCAGCTGGCTGAGTTTAAAGAGCAAAAAGAAAAAACGGAAGCAGATCTTGCGGCCCAGCAGGCTGAATTGGATCAGAAAATGGCGGCAGCAGATGCCTCCTTGAAAAAAGCCGGTGAAGAACAGACGGCTCTCGCAGCCATGAAGTCAGAGCTTGAGCAAAAGGCCGCCGAAGTTGGAGTTGACCGTGCGAAAATTCAGGAACAGCAGGCCGGCATTCAGGACAAGATCGTAAAACTCATTCAGACCAAAGATGCCCTGACGGCAGAAAAGCAGTCGCTTGTTTCCGAGCAGCAGCGGTTGGCCTCGGAACGTCAGAAATGGGAGGCTGAACTGGAACAGCGCTCCATGGCCTTGGAAGCGCGTAAGGGTGAACTTGATAATCGAGATGCTGCAGTCAGTAAACAAAGTCAGGAACTCCAGGCAAAGCAGGCACAGCTCAATCAGTATCTGGCAGCATTAAAAGACCAGGAAAAAGATCTTAGCTCACGGGAACAGAACCTCGAAGCTGCCCGTGCACAGTACAATCAGGATGCTGCAGACATGAAGTTGAAAACAGAGCAGATGGAAAAGCGCGGCCGCGATCTTGATGAGTTGGCCCGTCAGCTTGAAATGGAAAAGCAGTCACTGGAAGCTCGTTCCAATCAAGTGGCGCAAATGGAGGCCGCTCTTGGTTCGAAGGATAAGGATTTAAGTGCAAAACAGGAAGAGCTGCGGCAGAAGCTTGAAGACTTCGGCCGTCAGAGAGCCGCATATGCCCAGGAAAAAGTTCAGTGGGAAGCGGCAAGGAAAACAGCGGAGGCGGATCTTAATTCAAGAGCGGAAGCCTTGTCTAAGAAAGCTGCTGATTTGGAATCCCTTCAGGCGAGCCTGAAAAATCAAGACGCTCAACAGTCTGCTCGTGCCAAGGAACTTCAGGCGCAGGAACAGAATCTTCAGGGACGTGAAACAGCATTGACGAATGGTTCGGCTCAATTGGAAACGCGCGAAAAAGCGTTGCAGGTGAAAGTGGAAGAAATGCAAGCCCGAACAGCCGCTCTCGTTGATGAGAAGAAGGCTTTTAATGCTGATAAATTTAACCTTCAGCAGCAGCAGGCGAAGCTGGCCAAAGATCAGCAGGATCTCGCGGTACGTGCATCAGAACTGGAAAAGCAGCAGGCCGCATTGAAAACGTCAGAATTGGAGCTCAAAGACCTTCGCGCGAAACTCACTGCGGATCAGGAAGCTGTTTCCGTGCGTGAGAAAACTGTGTCGGAGAAGGCCGCTGAACTCATTACGGCCAAGAAGAATTTGGATGCAGAGACACTTGCTCTGAAAAACCAGCAGAAAACTGCGGCAGATGAACGTTCAGCTCTCGATAAAGATAAAACGACCTGGCAGGCTTCAAAGCAAGCTGATTCCGAAGGTATGAAGAAGCGTGAAGAAACCATACGTCTCAAGGCCGATGATGTGACTCGTCAGATGACCGAGTTGACGAAGCAGACGAAAGCTTTTGAACGCGACAAGCTTGCGGTGGAGGAGAAAAGCCGCGACATTCAAGCTCGCGAAGCAGAGCTTAATAAAAAACTTGCTGAGCTTGAAACCCGCAGGAATTTAATGACCGAACTTGAGCAGCAGATGGCAAAGCGGGAACAGAGCGTTCAAGCTACCTCCAAAAACTTTATGAGCCAAGAGGAAGCGATTAAGACACAGAACTCAAACCTTGAGGAAGCCAAGAGAATCCTGGAGACCGAAAAAGCATCTCTGGAAAAAGACCGCCTTGCCTGGAACAACGAGAAAACTCTTCGGGAAAAGACGCTGCAGGAGCGCGAGACCAAGATTGAACAGGTTCGTGCATCTCTTGTATCCGAAATACAGGGCTTAAAGCTCAGTAAAGAACAGTGGGAGATTGATAAGAAAAACACACTTACGGAGTTTAATAATCAGAAAGCTGACCTTGAAAAGCTGAAGATCAGTCTTGCTGAAAAGACGGCAGCGTTCCAAAAGGAAACGGAGCAGGCCAAGGTTTCTCTTGATGCTGAGAAAAAGAATCTTGAGAATTCAAAATCTGAACTTGAAGGGATGCGCCGTTCCTTTGATCAGCAGCGGGTGCTTTTGGAAACGGATCAGCAGAAACTGACCGCGGAAAAGCAGGCGCTTATCCAGGCCGTTGAAAAGCTTAAAGCCGAAAA
>CAYRBY010000123.1:0-5622 GCA_964422635.1 uncultured bacterium | reverse complement strand
GCGTTTCCACGACATCGACATTTTCGCAGCCGCCATACCAGCGCTTTGCCGGATAGCCTTCCGCATACTTATTCGTAAGCAGCGTTCCAGCAGCTTCCATGACCGCAAGCGAGGTAAAGTTCTCACTCGCTATAAGCTCGATATTTTCGTTTTGACGAATCACTTCATGGCGAACAGCGTCATAAATTTCAGGATCCCGTTCTTTAAGATAGGAACGCATTTCAGTGGCTTCCTTCGTAGGCTTTGATTTTGTTAACACGGTTCTCATGCCTCCCCCCCTCGAAGGGGGTGTTTAACCAGGTTTCAACTAGCGTTTCTAAAATTTTTTCGTCCAGAAAACCGGCTCCCAAAATGAGCATATTGGCATCATTATGTGCCCGGGAAAGTTTCGCCTCTTCAAGGCTCTTGCAAAGGGCCGCTCGTACCCCTTTAACTTTATTGGCCGCAATGGAACTCCCTATGCCGCTGTGGCAAATGCCGATAGCTCGAAAGCAATCCCCCTGCGCGACCTTTTCAGCCGCCGGAAACATATAATCCGGATAATCGCAAGATTCCGGAGAGTTCGGACCGCAATCAACTGTCTCATAACCCTTCGCCTCCAGGAAACGAATAAGCCGAGATTTCATTTCAACACCGCGATGATCCCCCGCCAAAGCAATCTTCAATGCCATATTAGCCTCGTTCTTAGCCTACGATATCAAACCAAAGTGACTGCATTTTCTTTTCGATCACATTCATCACATCTTCATAAACAGACATGCTCATCCCGATAGGGTCGATCACATTCAATACTTTTATTTTCTCCCGGGCGGCTGGCATCATGCTTGTAATGAACATGTAATGCTGCTGGCTCATGGCCAAAATTAAATCCGCGCTCAAAATATCTTCCCGTGTACATTGCTGAGAACGGTGTTCAGAAATATCAATCTCGCGATTCTTCATCACGTAGACCGCTTCCGGCGTTGCGGGCATGCCATCGCGGGTTCCGACCCCGCATGAAGAAACTTCAATTTCATCTGAAAGACCACGCCGGTCCAATTCGTCCTTAAGCCAGCCTTCCGCCATCGGAGAGCGGCAGGAGTTTCCGGTACACACGATCAAAATTTTGCGGCGCGGAAATTTACCTGCGCGCACTTTTTCAACGGCCGCTTTAACTTCTTCGGCTAGGACCCCGGCGCGAACAACCTTGGGGTCCTTCTCATCCGTTAAATCGACAATCGTAGAATCCTTCCCGAATTCGCAATCTCCCGCATCGATGAGGTAATCGATCTGTTCCTGAACCGTTACTGGAATTTCCCGCACAGACTTCGGAGAGGGTGTCCCACTGAGATTTGCACTCGTCGCAATAAAGGGCTCCCCAACAGAATTAATAAGGGCCGAAGCCAGCAGGTTCCTTGGGTAGCGAATTCCTAACTGCTGCCCGCTTCGATTGACTGTTACGATAGTCAAAGGCCCAGGCCAAAACTTACGTGTCAAAAAACGAAAAGCAGGGGTGGGGTTGATCTGCAGGTGTTCAAGCATTTCCCACGACCCGACATGATAAGAAAAAGGTTTTACGTCTCTTCGATTCTTAATCTCCCCAAGCTTTTCAGATAGTCCCCGCTGGCTCATCGGAGCACCCATTCCATATACAGTTTCCGTCGGAAAACCTACAATCTTTCCTTCCCGGCTCGCCTTGGCAATTTCACGCAAACGCGCCAAGTCCGGATCGCGGGGATTCATCTTCACAATCGTCATGGAATTCATTTTCCGCCGAGCTTTTCCTGCAGTTTGCGGTCTTTTTCCTTAACCTTTTCAGCCATTGTTTTTTTGAACTGGAGGAGTTTCGGACGAAGCGATGCATCACCGCGAGCCAATATTTGTACGGCCAGAATACCTGCATTTCGGGCTCCGAATTTTCCGACAGCCACAGTAGCAACCGGAATTCCCGGAGGCATTTGAACCGTAGACAAAAGTGCATCAAACCCGCCCAACGAAGTCGCATTGATGGGGACACCAATTACGGGGAGTGTCGTATGAGCAGCCACGACACCTGCCAAATGAGCGGCTCCTCCAGCGGCACAAACAAACACTTCAATCCCACGGGATTCAGCATTCGAGGAGAACTCCGCAACTTCATGAGGAGTCCGGTGCGCGGACAAGGCATGAACTTCGCATGGAATAGAAAACTCCTTCAAGGCATCCACGGTCTCTGCCATCACTTCAAAATCGGAATCACTTCCCATGAGAATGGCGACTCTTGGCGAACTCATCGCAGTACCTCCAAAGCACGTTTACCGATATCGCGGCGGAAATGCCGTCCATTAAAATGAATTTTTCCCACAGTATGATACGCTTTGTCGTGCGCATCCCTGAGGGTTTCACCAAGGGCCACTACTGTGAAAACACGGCCGCCAGCATTAACAATCTGCCCTTGAGCGTTTTTATCGGTACCGGCATGAAACACATGTACATCTGGAGTGTCCTTGCAGGAATCAAGCCCCGTCACAACATGCCCTTTTTCAAAGGCACCCGGATAGCCTCCAGAAGAAATCACTACAGCCAAAGAAGCTTTGTCCGTCCACTCCAGACTTTTTGTTTTAAGCTTCCCTTCGGCGATTTCGAGCATCACGGCAAGAAGATCCGATTTCAACCGCGGAATAACAGCTTGGGCTTCGGGATCGCCAAAGCGGCAGTTGTATTCCAGAACATAAGGTCCTTTTTCCGTCATCATAATCCCGGCATAAAGGAGTCCCCGATACGGCTTTCCTTCGGCGGCCATGCCGCGAACCATAGGTTTGACGCTGATATCCACAATTTCAAGAAACTTCTCTTTGCTGATTTGGGGGCAAGGCGAATAGGCGCCCATGCCTCCGGTGTTGGGACCTCGGTCATGATCATAAACCCGTTTGTGATCCTGAGAACTCGCCAGAGGAATGACGGATTCTCCATCCGTCAAAGCCAGAATCGACAGCTCTTCCCCTTCTAAAAGCTCTTCGATAATGACTTTCTTTCCAGCATCCCCAAAAGCTCCATCACTCATCATGTGGGTCAGCGTCTCCACAGCTTCCTGAGATGATTTACAGATGACAACACCTTTTCCTGCCGCCAGTCCATCAGCTTTGATCACGACCGGCATATCTGCTTCAACGGCATAGTGTTTGGCTTCGTTGACGTTGGAGAATACTTCGTAATGCGCCGTCGGAATGCCGCATTTATGCATCATGTCTTTGGAAAAAGCCTTACTGCCTTCAAGCTGTGCCGCTTCGCGGGAAGGACCAAACAACTTCAAGCCTTCTGCATGAAACCGGTCCCAAATCCCTTCTACCAAGGGGGCTTCTGGGCCGGCTATGGTCAAATCGATGGATTCTTTTTTGGCAAAAGCGACAAGAGCATCAAGATCTGTCGCGGAGATTGGAACACACTCGGCAATATCACAAATACCGGCGTTTCCGGGAGCCACGTAGAGTTTTTTAATAAGTGGGCTTTGGGAGATTTTCCAGGCAAGAACATGTTCTCTTCCGCCTGAGCCTAGCAGCAATACTTTCATGGAACAACCTCCGGAAAAACGATTCGTCAAACCGGCCGGCCGCCGGAGAAAATCCGGACGCGGGATTCCCGCTTGCCGGTTACAGCAATCTCTCCGATGATCCAGGACGGGATTTTGAATTTTTTCAGAATAGTCTGACTTGCTCCAACGTCCTGCTTCCGCATCACAAGCACCATTCCGATACCCATGTTAAACGTGCGGAACATTTCAAGAGTGGGTATGTTACCAGAATCCTGAACCGTTTGAAACAGCTTTGCCCGCGGCCAGCTGCCGGCATCAATGACTGCGCCAAGACCTTCCGGAATCACACGCGGAAGATTGTCCGGGAAACCGCCTCCCGTTATGTTCACGATACCCCGCAGTTTCACGGCCTTCAGCACGCTAAGAACCGGCTTCACGTAGATACGTGTGGGTGTCAAAAGCTCTTTGCCAACAGCGCCACTTAATTGCTGCTGGGAAAAAACCTTTCTGAGAAGTGAGTAGCCATTTGAATGGAATCCTGTCGAGGCAAGTCCCAACAGAACATCTCCAGCACGTATGGTGTCCCCGGTAACCATTTTTTTTCGGTCCACAACGCCCACGCTAAATCCGGCAACGTCATACTGGGAGGCACCCTTCTCGTGAACTGAATAAAAACCTGGCATGATGGCCGTTTCTCCGCCAATCAAGGCGCAGCCAGCTTCCCGACAGCCCTGAACAATCCCCTTCAAAACCTCTTCAGTGACTTTGGGCTCAAAACGTCCGGTTGCAAAATAATCGAGGAAAAAAGCAGGGCGTCCGCCGCAGGTAATGAGGTCATTGACACACATCGCAACAAGATCAAGCCCGATCGTATCATGTTTGCCTTGAAGGCCGGCGATCTCAAGCTTGGTTCCAACGCCATCCGTTGAAGCCACAAGAAGCGGATCACGGATCCCAGTTTTTTTGGGGTCAAATAGGGCGGCGAACCCGAGGGCACTGCCCATAACTCCCGGTACGCGGGTAGAACGGATGAGGGAAGCAATTTTGCGGTTGTAGCCGGGATCCCCTTTTAAATGAGGAACCCCTGCCTTTTCATAAGTCAAGGCCGTCATAATTCAACTTTCTGATTCTATGGGGGAATTTCTAGCAGCGTTTCTTTTCGAGCTTCAACTTATCCACTTCATCGAAAATCGTCGTCGGGTATTTGCCGGTAAAGCAGGCTGCGCAATAATCTGACTTTTCGCGGCTTGCCGAAGCAAGCATACCTTCCACACTCAAATAACCAAGGCTATCGACATCCAAATATTTTTTAATTTCTTCCATGCTCATATTACAGGCCAGCAGCTCTGCCTTAGAAGGAAAATCGATCCCGTAATAACACGGCGAAATGTGCGGCGGGCAGCTGATGCGCATATGAACTTCTTTTGCCCCCGCCTTTCTAAGAAGAGCGACGCGGGACCGGGCCGTGTTGCCGCGAACGATGGAATCATCCACAACTACCACACGCTTTCCCTCTATCATTTCACGGATAGGATTCAATTTGATTTTAACTTTGATCGCTCTCGCTGATTCAGTAGGACTAATGAAGGTTCTCCCGATATAGTGATTTCTCGTAAATCCATGCCCCAAGGGAATTCCGGACTGCCGGGCATAACCGGCGGCGGCAAAATTCCCGGAGTCAGGAACAGGAATCACAAGGTCCGCATCTGCAGGATGCTCCTTGGCAAGGTTCCTACCCATCCGTTCACGGGCCGCTGCAACATTATCTCCAAAAACCGTTGAGTCCGGACGGGCAAAATAGACATGCTCAAAAATACAGTGAGCTTTAGGCTTGCCCTGATCTTCGAACGGATAATAACTTCTTAATCCTTTAGCATCAATCACCAGCACTTCACCTGGATTAATTTCACGGACAAAATCAGCTCCTGTTAGATCAAATGCGCAGCTCTCAGAGGCAACCACATAGCCTTGGCCAAGCTTCCCTAGACACAAGGGCCGAAAACCATGCGGGTCACGAACCGCAAAAAGCTGGTGCTCGTTAAGCATGACAACACTAAAGGCTCCCTCCACTCTTTTGATCGAATCCACAACGGATTCTTCTGTAGAGCGGTAAGTGGGTTTAGCCATAAGAT
>CAYRBY010000122.1:0-5676 GCA_964422635.1 uncultured bacterium | reverse complement strand
TTCGGCGTCATCCTGTTTCCTCATTTTCAGGAACTTTATGCACAAAGGGACAACCCTCAGGACTTAGTCAAATACCTTCTGAAGCCGGCACTTGGACTGGCCTATCTTTTTCCTCTGCCGCTCGCTGTGGTCTGGATTTTTTCAAATTGGCTGGTGCCCGCATTTCTTCCTGCGTACAGGGACGGTTTAGGCGCGCTTGAGATGGTTATTTTAGGTTCTTTTTTCATGGCCTTGACCCATCCGTTTTCCAACTTTCTTATCACTGTCAGAAAACACTGGCTGCTGATTCCATTACAGGTTCTTTTAATTGCTTCAGCCTACGGGTTTTCCGGTTGGTTCCTTCACGCGGGCTGGGGGATTGAGGGGGTAGCCATAGCCTCACTTATCACGGCTTTACTGAATTTTATTTTCTTTTCAGCGGCTTCCTTCAAGATTCTTAAACTTACCCAAGGGGTGCTCCGCTTCTACATTCAGGTGATTTTGTCCTTTTTTTATACCCTGGGAGCTCTCCTCGCCGCCGGCTGGATCACACGCGGGTGGGAAGTTTCCCATTTGGGGACCGCTTTTTTTCAAACGTTCCTTTTTTCGGGTTTTGCATTGCCGCTTTTGTTTCTCGCCGAGCGGGAAACCGGCCTTCTCGGGCAGGCCTGGGAAATGCTCATGGTTTTTTTCTCCAAAAAAGCCTCAAAAGACCTTTCTTCCGGGAATTCCTGAAATAAAGGCTAAACTTGTTCGTCGCATTGACTTCTGATAAAATTCCCAATCCGTTTTTTTAATCCAGGTTAGTTCCTATTGATTGAGCCGTTATCAGGAAAGGAATTCTCGCGTGAGTTCGAAACAGCAGTGGAAAGGCAAAAAAGTTCTCGTCACAGGTGCGGACGGTTTTATGGGTTCGCATGTCACGGAAAAGCTGGTCTCTCTGGGAGCCAAGGTATCGGTTTTGGTTCGCGGCTCTTCGGTAAGCGGCACCTACAAATATGAACTAAAAAACATCTCTCATTTAAGAAAAAACCTTGAGCACATCATCGCGGTCAATATTTCAAGTCCTGACACGACGTCCTTGATTAAGAAGAACAAGCCGGAAGTCATCCTTCATCTTGCGGCTGACGCGTATGTGCCGTACTCTTTTGATCATCCTTTTGAAGTCATGGCGACCAACCTGCATGGAACCCTGAACGTCCTGCATGCAGCTATGAAAATCAATAATCTGGAGCGGGTCGTCTGCACGTCATCCAGTGAAATTTACGGAACAGCCCTGACACCTTCCATTTCAGAGACCCATGCGCTGAATCCGACCTCGCCTTATGCGGCCTCCAAAGTTGCGGCGGACCGCTTCGCATTTTCGTATTACCTGACTTACGGGCTGCCCATCGCCATTATCCGGCCTTTCAACACGTTTGGGCCCCGGCACACCTATGACGTCATACCTAAGTTCATCGACCTGGCTTTAAAAGGCCAGCCGCTGACCGTTTACGGTTCCGGCAAACAGAGCCGTGATTTTACTTACGTCGATGACATGGTTCGAGCGTTTCTCGTCATGGGCAGCCATCCTAAAGCCATTGGACAGGCCGTCAACTTCGGAACCGGAACCGATATCAGCGTCAATAAAACAGCTGAACTGATTGTGAAACACTGCGGCACAAAAGCCCAAATCGTCCATATCAAACAGCGCCTTGCCGAAGTTCACAAGCTCCGCTGCAACCCGGCACTCGCCAAAAAACTTTTCGGCTGGGAAGCCGATGTGAGTTTTGAGGAAGGCCTCAAAAAGAATATTGAATGGCACCGTCAGCATCTTCGCAGCCGCTCATAGAGCCGACAGCGCTGATTGCACCAACCGCAAAAGTCGGTGCAGGCACCCGCATCTGGGCCTTTGTCCAGGTAGGGGACTCGGCTGTAATCGGCGAGAATTGCGTCATTGGGAACGGCGCTTATATTGACCGTCATGTTGTTATTGGTGACCGGGTCCGCATTCACAACAAAGCGCTGCTTTATCATGGGGTGATTGTCGGAGATGATGTTTTCGTCGGACCCGGTGTTTGTTTCACCAACGACCCCTGGCCGAGAAGCGGTGCCACACGTGACATGCGCGAGGCGCGCTGGCGCGTGGGCCGATGGGCTTCCATCGGCGCAAATGCCACGATTCTTCCGGATCTCAATCTCGGAGAGTATTCCGTCGTAGGCGCAGGTTCTGTTGTCACGAAACCTGTTTCTGCGTTTGCGCTCGTCACGGGCAATCCTGCGCGCCAGCGCGGCTGGGTATGCCCCTGCGGTGAAGTCATTCGTTTTCAGGATTCAAAGCTCATTCCATTACCGGAAAAATGCACGGCCTGCGGAAAAGCATTTGCTTCAAACCGCTCCTAACTCACAGACAGGTTCCTATGCTGACAACTTCTCCTGTTTCCAAAGAACGACTAAGCCCCGCGATGGCAGCTTTTGCCTGGATGCTTCATTCCGGCATTCAGGATCTTTCCGCCGCACCTGAACAAAAGGGCGGGGTGAATGCCTGGTTTGATGTCAGGACACAAAGCTACCCCTTTCTTTATTCCGAAATCACCGGTTATGCAGTAAATGCCTATCTTTATGCTCATGCCCAGACCGCAGAACCCTCGTATCTGGCAGCGGCCCGCATGGCAGCCGACTGGCTCATTCGCCAGGAGTTTCCCGAAAACGGTTTGGTTCGTACGCGTGTCAACCACGACCATTTCCGCGTCCCTTATTTTGATGAATGGGTCTTCACTTTCGATCAATGGATAATCGCTTATGGTCTAGCCTGTCTTGCCGAGGTCAGCAAGGACAGGACTTACCTGAGTCACGCCTGCAAAATGGCGGATTTTCTTTTAAAAGAAACCGTGCGGCCCAACGGCCTGTTCTTTCCGGTTTACCACATCGGCCGTAAATCGCCCGAAGCCACAGGGGATAAATGGTCACGGCAAAGCGGCGGTTTCCATGCCAAGGCCTTGATGGCACTGGATAAACTTCAAGAATTGACCGGCAATGCAGTATATGGGGCCGCTTCAAGAAAACTTTTCGTCGCCACGCTTGAGCTGCAGCAGCCTGAGGGCCGCTTCATTACCCAGGATAATGAAAGGAGCACGCACCTGCATCCGCACCTTTACACCGTTGAAGGACTGCTTCAGTACGGGCTTTTTCACTCCGACCAGGATGCGCTCAAGGCCGCACTAAGAGGAGTCGAATGGGTCCTTAAGGGACAACGCGAAGACGGTCTTGTGTTTTCTTTTTTCAAGGACAATGTTTTCCAGCCGTTCACACGGGCAGACGTACTTGCCCAAACGCTGAGAACCGCCGTCCGCCTGCAGCAAGAAGGCCTGCTTACGGGCCGCAAAGAGGCCTTGAATAAACTGCGCGATAAACTTTTGGGTTTTCAAGTGCAGCAGGGGCCCATGCGCGGCGCTTTCTTTTACGGGCAGGAACAGGACGGATCGATCCACTATCATCTGAATGCCTGGGTGACGATGTTTGCGGCCCAGGCCCTGTGGCTAGCGGATCACGACGCTGACTCTTCCTCCCGGGTCATCCCTTTCTTTATTTAATCCGAAACTGATTTAAAACGGAACCGCCATGAAAAAACGCGTTTTGATTGCTTTTGGCACCCGCCCCGAAGCACTGAAGTTCGCCCCGCTCATCAAGGCCCTGGAAACCTCCGGCCGTTATCAGCCGTATGTGTGCATCACAGGCCAGCACCGTCAAATGCTGGATCAAGTCATCGATTTTTTTCAATTCAAGGTCCATGCAGATCTGAAGCTCATGCGCGTGAACCAGACCCTGGAATATGTCAGCGGCCGAGTTATTTCGCGTTTCGGACAGATCATCCGGAAGACCCAACCCGACATTGTCTTTGTTCAGGGAGACACGGCCACGGCACTCATGGTCGGCATTGCGAGTTTTTATGCCAAGGTTCCCATCGCGCATCTGGAAGCGGGGCTCAGAACATGGAATAAATTTCAGCCGTTCCCGGAAGAGATGAACCGCAAACTCCTTTCTCACCTGGCTGACCTTCATTTCACGCCGACGCGAGCCGCAACTTCGAATCTGATCAATGAAGGCATACCTAAAAACGACATCTATCAGATTGGCAACACTATTGTGGACACAGTAGAGCTTGCCGGAAAAAACGTCCGGGCGGCTTACCCGGTTTTTCGCAACATTGACAAAAACAAAAGAATCCTGTTTGTCACGGCCCACCGGCGCGAAAGTTTCGGTGAAGGATTGCGCCAGATTTTTCTCGGCTTGAAGAAAATTGCAGCGCGCCACAAAGATGTCGAAATTGTTTATCCTGTTCATCTGAACCCGAATGTTTCAGGCCCCGCCCACGAAGCTCTTGGAGGCTGTGAACGCATTCATTTAATGAGGCCTTTTTCCTACGAGGAGACCTGCTGGATTTTAAAAAACTGTTATGCCGTTCTGACAGACTCCGGCGGCATCCAGGAAGAAGCACCCTCCTTCAGGAAACCGGTGCTGATTCTTCGCAATGTTACGGAACGCGCGGAGGGAATTCGGGCAGGCTGCGCAAAGCTGGTCGGCACGGATGCTGATAAAATTGTACGCGAAACCACGAAACTTCTTTCCTCGCCGCGTCTTTATACTTCAATGCAGGCAAAAAAAAATCCCTACGGTGACGGCAGGTCCTGTAAACGCATTTTGTCTGTGCTGGACAAAGAGCTTGCCTCCGGGCGGTTGAATACCGAAAGCCGCCCCGTGCCCAAAACGCGGCTTGTCGAAAAGGGACGTTCCAAATGAAAGTTGCGTTTTACGTTTACCCAGTGGCTTTTCAGTCTCCCGGCGGCGGAGAAATTCTTCTGCTGAAAACAAAAGAGTACCTTGAAAAAGAGGGGATCAAAGTCTCTCTTTTTGATACCTGGCATGACAAACTCAAAGACTTTGATATCCTTCATACTTTCGGGTCTGTCAAGGATGCCCTTCGCATGATGGAAACTGCAAAGCAGGTCGGAACCCGGAATGTGCTTTCGACTGTCTGCTGGTACAGCTGGAAATCGGCATGGGGAACTTATCCGGATTTCAAGACCCGCACTCTTTCGCTGGCCCGGCACGCAGCCAAATGCTGGCTTCCTTTTCTGCCATCCGAGAGAAAGACCATGATGCAGACAGCAGACCTGCTGCTCCCGAACTCAGAAAGCGAAGCCCGGCAGCTTGAAAACTTTTTTCAGATTCCGAAAGAAAAAATCAGAGTTATCCCTAATGCCGCAGACCCGCTTTTTGCAGACGCCGTCCCGGAACCCTTTGTCCAGAAATTTGGATTTAAAGATTTCATTTTATGTGTGGGGAGGCTGGAGCCCCGAAAAAACCAGTTGAATGTTATCCGTGCCCTGAGGGGTATGCCTAAACCCGTCGTAATCATTGGTGATTGCGTCCCTGGCTACGAGTCCTACGAAGCAGCGTGTAAAGCCGAAGCAGATGCCAACATTCACTTTCTTGGAGGGCTTCCCCACGGTTCGGAGCTGCTCCGTTCTGCCTATGCGGCCTGTGATACTTTTGTACTTGGCACATGGCTGGAAACCCCGGGTCTCGCGGCTCTTGAAGCTGGACTTGCAGGAGCCAAGGTGGTCATAACCGAAGAAGGTGCCACACGTGAGTATTTCGGAAAGCTTGCCCTCTATGTCCCGCCATCGCGGCCTGAAAAAATCCGTGAAGCGGTCC
>CAYRBY010000121.1:0-5758 GCA_964422635.1 uncultured bacterium | reverse complement strand
TGGGCAGCGATGATGCGGCGCTGCATCGCGAGAATATTGAGTGGTACCGCCGCACCGTCGAGCTTCAGGAGGAGGCAGGACATGATCTTGAGGCTTTGGAAAAAGAGATCCGGCTTCTGGCAGATCGAAACTTTCCTGAAGCGCTTAAAGAATGGATGAAGATCAAATCGCGGCGCGATCAAGGGCAGCTTTCTTTTGGAGATTATTTCCTGCGCCTTAAAGAAGTGGCTCCGGAATTCTTTTCAAGCACGGGCTTGAAAGCGCTTGAAATCCGCTACCCTCAGCTCATGCGATTGCACTTGCTTCAGACCCGTGGGGCATCCTCAAATCTTGAACAGGATGAGTTTGATGCCAAGGGCTTGTTCCGCGAACTCGGTGATTTAGAGGACGCTATTTCTGAAAAGCTGCTTATTTCAGAACGCGACCGTAAAACTTTTATTTTTTACAAAGGCCTTGAACTTCTTAAGCGAATGAATGCGCTTGAGGTGTCTTATGAGGAATACCAGGCGCTTCAGGCTTCTTTCAGGGATTTTACAACCGACGAGATAGCCGCCTTTATTTCCCGGCACGAGGGAAGATCTTTGGCTGTTTCCCGGCGATGGGAAGAGAACATCCGTAACGCCGTAAATTTTTATGAGACCGCACACCTTCGGGACACCGCAATCGAGAAGAAGATCCAGGAGTTTAAAAATAATCCCGAGGAGAACACGGCGGTTCTTGTTTTTGGCGGCTTCCACCAGAACGCCATTAAAGAAATTCTTAAAAAACAGGGCCTCTCCTATTACGTTGTTTCTCCGAAAATCACGGAAGTAAAGCGCGAGCATCATGACCGTTACCGGCATTTGATGACGCTGTCTTATGACAAACGCTTTGATGCCTCAGAAGTCGCGGGACGGGCGACTCGTGCCATGAGCGATTTTGGGGTGGCTGGAATTTCAAATGAATTCGCTGGCCGCTTTGAAGAAGAAGTACAGAATCTAGGACGCATCGCAGAGAAAGTAAGGACGGCCGGACAGCCGCTTCAGGAGAGTCTGTGGCAGATGCAGCAGGCCCTGGCACGTTCCGAACTAAGAGCTCCCGAGGTGCTTACCCGGGAGATTTTGGAAGAGACAGTCCGGTCTTTTGGGGGAAGCCTTGAAGTGGGGGGGACTCCAGCGAGCGGCTGGGCTGTTTCTACGGAAAAAAGGCATGAACACGATTTGCTCCGTGCCCTTTCGGCCCGTTTATCCAAGCGCTTTCCGCAGTACCAATACAGCTATTATCAGGATTTCAAAGCCGATCAAAACTATATGCGCCTTGATATCCAGCCGCAGGAGAAAAAATCAGCCAAGAGACCCTGGAAGGGTTACCGCTCTGAACTGCGTGATTCGCCGCTGGAAGAAAAAGCGGAAGCCTTTCTTGAAGCTCTGGAGCCAATTGAGATAAGAATGCTGAAGAAAATTTCGCCAGAAGAATCGGCGGATCTCTCGGGTGAAATTCGTGCACTCAAAAATGTATTCCTGCAATTTTATGGATCGCAAGGTGTGGGCCGCGGAGAAAATTCGGCGCTCTGGTTTTTGATTTATGAGGGGCTTGCCGGGTGGAAGCGGGCAATAGAATTTGCGTTGAGGGCAAAGTCTGAACAACAGCTTGAGTTGACAGTTCGCGGCTTTTCCGATCATGCAGAACTCTTACGGATTCTGGCGCAGAACCGGGCCCTTAGGCAGGTCAGAAGCTACGTTGTTAACGGCGACCATCTGGACGGCGAGAAAATATTAAGAGCTTTTCCCCCGAAAGATGAAAAAGCTGAAAACATTCTCCGGTTATTGAGCCGTCACTGGATTTCTCTTGAGAATCTTGATGCAACCAGTTCTGCCTGGGACATCGGCCATGGGCGTCTCCCAAGAAAGCGTTCTGAACATGTACGCCTTGATGTCCGGTCTGTGGATGCCCTTCTGACGGGTGATCTTGACGCCTTCCTTTCCCTGGATCCGTATGCAGCCGTGGACCGGAAAACGGTTGAGCTGCTTTCGGAAAATCTCAAGGAGCTGAGCTCGCGCGGCAAACGGCTTCTCATCCTTGGCAGCGTCCTTCATGACTACGGTTATTTTCAATTGGCAAAAGGCGAAGCCCATCAGGAACTCGGTGCAAGGCTTGCCAAGAGGCTTTTAAGTTCATGGCATGAGGATCCGCTCATCACAGAAACGGTACGGGTTATCGTTTTGGCGCATTCTGATCTTTGGAGTCTTGTTGCGGGAAAGAAAGATACCCGGCTTAAAACGCCGATCCTGCAGGAAAGGAAAGATCTCTTAACTCCGTGGGTGCTTTCGCTGATCGAACGGGAACTTCTGGCCGCTTCAGACGCTGAAGATTTTCTCAAAGAGCTCAAGGTTATTATGGTTGGTATCGCTGCTGCGGATATTCATGCCAGTGGCGACCGGCATCTTGGAGAGATCGAAGGCGGGGAGGCTGTCCTGGAGCGGCTTCAGCAAAAAGCAGACCTTATCTTCAATAGAACACTCTCAAAGCTTGACGGACGTTCTGAGCTGCGAGCTCAGAACGAGTCCTTTCCGGGGTCTGTTTTGGGTGAGGCGGGTGAGGGCGGTTTTTCCTTGGGCCGCGCTGCGCTGGTGCTTGCCGTACCGGCGGTTCTCGGCGGAGGATACTTTCTCGCGATCAAAGTCTTTCAGGCGTGGATAGCGCACCGGGTTCGTTCAGCCCTTTCCAGAGGAGCCCGTTATATCGCCCGCGGTTCCTATACGCATGTGCTTAGTCACATCAATTTCCCAGGTTACGTCATTCTTGTGAAGAGGCATCCGTTCGTGATGAGGCTCAAGCAGGGCGAGGCGGTCCGCAGTCCGCAGGTGACAGAACAGGACGAATGGCAGGTTTATAAAGCACTCAGAAAACTCGGAATGGCTCCCTTCACGCGGTATGCCGGAAAGTTTTCAATGCAGGCCATGCATCCGGATTGGGCCGGTGCCGAAGGCGAGGATGTTTTCCGGGCTGATCAGAAGAAACTCTCGGACATGTATGGAAAAGTTTCGTCACTGATGACAGGGGTCAGCGTTTACCTGCAGGAAGAAGGCGTGCCGCTGAATCAGTTCGTGCGTGAAAACCCTGATCAGAAAAGCCTCGCTGATAAATCTCTGGCGAATTTCACGCTGAAGCTCTGGAAGGCGGGCTGGATCGATTTGGATATCGGCCGCCGGAATTATCTCCTTGTGACGAACCGTGAAGGACGTCCCCTTAAAGATTCGGACGGGATGTTCCGTCTCAAGGCCCATGATTTTGGGGCCATTATGCCCATCCCGGACGATCTTGAACGCTTCATGACCTCGAAGCACGCAGATTCCGATGTGACGCGGGGCTTTTTCCTTCTCCGCAATCTTACGGCAACGGTCCGTGCCGCAGCCGTTCTTTTCCCCAGGCTCGATCTGAAAAAGTTTCATGAAATCTCGAGGGCTGCGGATGAAGCTGCTGAACGTGTCAAGGCAAGAGGAGACAAAGCCGCTTTCAGGGAAGCCTACCTGAGAGTGATCGATGCTCCCGAGAACAGGGAGATCGTCAGGAAACTCTCTCTTGAAGCTGCAGCCAGAATCCGCGAAGCGCGCTCGGAGTTAAGATCGCAGGGACCGGAAGAAGAAAGAGAACGCCGGCGCATAGACCGCCGCATGCGCGCGGAAGCGGAGAAGAAAATTGCGAAGGCGAAAGAAGTGTTTAGAAAAAGGGTGGTTTTTATCGGGTTTGTTGCCGCGGCTCTTTCTACTGCTGCGGTTGTCTACTGGATGATTCCGAAAGCCCCGAATGTTCCCGCAGCGGCCGCGCCCTCGGAGGACGTTCTTGAACGTCAGCGTTTTGGCACAATCCGCGGGATACAGGTCTCTGATACCACCAAAGCGATCCTGTCCCAGGAGCCGGATCTGATCGATGCCATTGCGGAGGGCACAGGTGCCGCGGACAGAATACGAAAAAGCCATATTGCGCAGTTTGAAGTGAGCGAACGACCCGCTGCCAATGGCGCGCTTGAATCAGTCTTTCATGTTGAGGCCCATCCGCAGTCCTCCGTGGATCCCGCGTTTGAAGATGTGGCGCTGCGAAAAATGCCGGGCGGCAAAATTAACCCCGTGGATCTTCAAGCTGTCAGAAATTCTGTCAGCGGAGGACGTATTCAGGCTGTGACGCAGGTCCGCGAATGGCTTGCCTGGCTGCCGCTTGCAGCTGTTGGACTATTCGCTGTTCTTGCCTATGCGGTCATTAAGGGTGTGCGCCGGGTGGATACAAGCAGCATTATGGATTCCAAGCATGCCGCCGACCGAAGCGCTCGTGACATTGCGAAGCTGCGCGCTGGAGCGGAAAAGAAGCGTGAGGAAAATGATCCCGATGCGCGAAGATCGGAGTTAAGAGCCCAGGCGGAGATTGACCGGTTCTTTCAGCTTAAAGAAACCGCGAAAGTCCGCGCCGCGCATATGAAAAAAATAAACCGTGAACTGCTGGAACTGTTCCCGCAGTACCGGGCGCTCAAAAAGACGCCGCCTCAGGATGATCCGCAGGCGCCGGAAAAGGCGCTTGAGGGTATCCGGAAATATGCTGACGGGCTTGAGGCCTTTGCCAGCCGTGTTTCTCCGGGAGCAGAAAGTCCAGATGCGGCCGGCGAAAAGGCGCGCTATGAAGCGGTGCGGTCCATGGATCCCATACTTCTTCGTGACCATTCCCGCGCGCTGGATGCTCAAATCAGGGAGCTCTCACCGGCCTTTGTGGAAGCGTACGGAGCGCGGGATTTTGAGCGGCTTGCAGCCTTAAACAGTCAGGCGAGAGCTCTGCATAAGGAAAAAATCATTACTCAGGTTCGTCAGACTGTCATGCATCTGCGCAGCAAGAGCCCTAACGAGTCGGCTGTTCTGGCTCTTTTGATGGCCCTTCATAATACTTATCAGAAACTTGCTCAAGAGTATGCCTGGCAGTGGCGGCGTGCGGTGATGAAAGCGGGGACAGAAAAAATCCGCGTCGTTGGGCATACCGGAAACGTTCAGACGGTTTATGATTATGGAACATTTCGTATCTTCAGGATTCCAGCTGAAGGCGGGGAACAGGAAACCGTTGTCATGGTCCAAAACCGTTGGAAACGCTACGAACATCCGGACGGGCGCGCCGCGTATCGTCTGGAACCGGTAGTTATTGCTTTCCGCGATGAAGACGCAGAGTTCCGAAGCCAGCTCCATACGCTGGCAAGTCAGGAAAACGACTATTCCCAGCTTCTCTTTCACATCAATGCGCTGGATTATGCGGCGGATTTATTGAAAGCAAACCCGGAAAATGTGCCCGCCTATGTCCGCAGTCAGATTGCAGAAGGACTTGCGGAAGTTCTTTATGGAGAGGGCGGGCTGAGGCGCGGTAAAACGACCCAGAAGCTGGAAGCCGCGGCGAGTGTTGAGGCCGCCCTTGCAGGGATTGGGCAGGACCGCATTAGTGAACCTCTGGGCCTTATTCAGGACGCCATGGCCCGCCTGCAGGACCGCTTAAAAGATATTGAAGGGAAAAGAGACGGCGTTTTTGCACGCGCTGAATATATTGCATCGGAAATTCGGAAAAGGGAAACGCAGCGTGCTATGACGGCTGTTCGGGATCTGCTCGACGCTCAAAACTACAATGAAGCCCGCGAACTTCTGGAGCTTGTCTATCAGACCCACTATCAGCCCATAGGCCGGTCGGCGGATGTTTATCAATCGGTGAAGACACATCTCACGCGTGCGGCCGCACGGCTCCGCACGCTTGCGGC
>CAYRBY010000120.1:0-5815 GCA_964422635.1 uncultured bacterium | reverse complement strand
CAGTCCCGAACCCCGTTTTCTGAACACAATCAGACAATATACGGCTTATCCGGAAGTCGCAGCCGCAATGAATCTTCCGCACGATGAGGCTTTGTTGAAAACGCGCGAGTTAATGAATATTCCCCAGCCTGACCTCCGGCGCCCCGTGACAATCACAAACTTTATCCAGCAGGGTTCTCAAGGCATGAATCTGACAGCTTTCCACACACCCGGTTCTGTCCAGATCATTGCAGTCCGCGCGAACCCGTATGTTAAGCCAGATGAAATCTATTTTTTAAATACAGAGGAAAGCACCGAAAAGGCCCTTACGGCTGCGGCAGATTACATGACCTTTGCTTATCCCGGCAAAACCTTCGATGTTGAAAGCGGTGTGGGTTCCCTAAGCTCCGGAAATCAGGATATCGTGATGATCACGGTTCACAGCGAAGGCGCTCTGACGGAAACGGTTCCTCCTCATGCACGGCAGCAGCCGGTTCACAGCGTCTCGGGATCTTCTGCCGTACAGATGTACAATCAATTGACCGGCCAGCCTCCGTACGGCGGCGCAAAACTTCTTGTTACGAAATTCCGTTCGTTAGATCCCAGAGACCAGGATAAACGACGGAGCGAATTGAGAGCACAGTCTGAAGAAGGGCCTGTTCATTCCGCTGGCACAGGTTACGGGGAATTCGCTGTCATGGCCGGGTCGCGGGAAATCGAAGGGCGCAAAATTGAGGCCACAGACAAAACCCCGGTTGCGTTTTATTTCAATATTCATACAGACCGCATTCTCACAGACCCTTCAACGCTGATTAAAGCCCGCGTGTATTACAAAACGGAAAAAGAAAAGGAATGGAAGAGCGATCTTGAGATGACGCTGTACGACAATTTTGAAAATGGGACTTACCGCGTGGGTGTGACCTTGCCGAATAACTTTTCCGGGAGCCTGACTTTCCAATATTCGCTTGATGGCGGAAAGACCTGGCCGTATTGGGCAAACCGGGGCGCTCAGGAAAACTATGAGATCGTTAGAACGCACGCGGTGACAGCCCGGAACCAAAGCTATGAAGTTTCAGAATTACCGGCCGGGCAGCTGAAATCTCTTTTTGATTTCGACACGCGTCAGAAAAATCCCTGGGGAGAAAGATTCTGGGAACATCTTGAGACGGCGTATGGGGCGCGTGCGATTGTTGCGCTTAGAAACGGTGCTGTCGCCGCTTACCTTGTGTATCAGCCGACGGAATCAGGCATGCAGGTGCTGAAGTACGCGGTGGACCCCGAGCATGCACCGAGAGTGCTTCTTCGGGCGCTCTGGCGTTCGGCCCAAAAAAAACTGCGCGAGGGCGGCAAAGAAATTTTGACCCTTGAGGCGCCTTTCCGGGACCTGAAGTATTTTGGAAAATCAAAATCCCAGCACGTTCAAAAATCGGATCCCTCGGGCAAGAAAGATTTTTACACGATCGATTATTACTCTCCGCTTTGGGGAGGGCGTCCTGCAGAAGGTGGAGAGATTCCCGAAGAGTACGTTCCTTCGCCGATGACTTTTCTTCGCACCTGGGCAGCTCGCCAGAAGCCCGGCACAGAGCTTCCGCTTAATTTTGAAGACATCCACGGGAAATACCCCAGCCTCAGTGCACTCATGGTTCGGCGTATTCTCGGAGAGAATAACCTCAAGCCGCGCGGCGGTTATCCAGCCGAAGCCCTTTTGATACGGGAAATGACAGACGACGACCTTGATGACGTCATGAGGATCGAGAACGGCGCGTTTCAGGTGCCGGACCGCTGGTCCCCATGGGGTTTTCAGGAGAAGCCCAAAGAAGATGAAACCCGCGAAGACTCGGGCGGCGGTCTCATGGATGAAGTGGAGGAAGGGTTTAACCGGTTCAAAATTGTTGCTGTAGACGAACAAGGACGGGTTATCGGCTATATGGTGTATCAAATTTTCGAAGAACGTATTGATATTCAGAAAATGGCCGTGGACCCCGCACACCGTTTTTCCTACATCGGCAGCCAGATGCTGGAGCACATGAAATGGATCATGAACAAGGAAAACCTTTCGTTTATTTCTGCAGATGTGCCCGTGCAGAACGAGCCTGTCAGCCAGTTTTTCAAGAAGGAAGGTTTTTCCTCTCTGTCCGAACAGGATGAAAGCTGGCAGAAAAAATCTGTGACCGAGTTTGTCTTCTGGCATCCGGAAATTGACGCAAATCTGCTTCAGTCCAAAGAACAAGCTGCAAAATTTCTCCGGAAGCTGCGTGAAATGAAGAAGCACATGGAGGAACAGCGCAGCCTTCAAATGGCGAAAAGTCCGAAGGGAGTCCTTGAAAACCTTGGGCGGAAGGAAACAAGTCCGTGGGAAGAGTCGTCGAAGTCTTCCAAACAGCCGTTTTACAGAATCCGGATCAGGCAAGCAGGTGAAGATTCCGTGAGTGAACTTGCAGCCTTTGCTGAAAAGCAGTCACGCTTTCATTGGAAGAAGAGTGATTTTTCAGATTTTTTAAATCGCGGCGGAAAGATTCTGGAGGCGCGTTCTTACGGAAAACTGATTGGGTATTTGGCGTACTCTGAAAGCGGACAAACCTATGAAATTCTGGACGCGGCCTTCGCTGTACGTTCAGTTCCCGGCGCCCTGTTGAGGCGGTTCTTCGAATTCCTTGAAGACCAGGACTCCGGGAATGCGGAATCTCCCGTCAGGGCCGTTTGGGAACTTCCGGTTGAGGACTTCTTGGATGCAGGACGGAATTTACGCAGCCGCGCCGGTTTCAGATTTTTGGACGAATACGAATTAAAAGACGGCCGCAGTCTCTATCTGCTGGAGAAGACACTCCGCAAGGTTCCTGAAGGTGAAAAACATTTCCGCAGCTGGGCGCAAAGCCTGGAGCGGACGCCGGTAACCGTGACATCCTTGTACAGTCAGGCCGAGGAGTTTGGTTTGGATCCGAAGCATGCGGAAAAAATACTGGCTTATTATGGTGTTTCTATCACCGCTGAGAAGCCCGCGGCTCCAAGCCGGGCGCTGCCCGAAGAGGCGCCATATATCAGCCGGGACCCCATTGACGGTCTTTACATCCGCTGGATGATCCGCCGGGACATGCCCGAGGTTCTGGATATTGAGGAAAGAAGTTTTTCTCTGCCTTGGACAGATGAAGATTTCTTGCGGGCCCTGCGGCAGCGTAATGTAATCGGAATGGTTGCTGAGGCCAGGGACCAAGTGAAAGGGTTTATGGTTTATTCGCTCCACCGTAAAGGGCTTGAGATTCTTAACTTCGCAGTGGATCCGGATGAGCGCGGAAGAAAGATAGGCCGGACTATGGTTGAGAAGCTGAAGGAGAAACTCTCAGCCCAGCGCCGGAACTGGCTTCGTGCGGTTGTCCGCGAAAGTGATTTACGCGGCCAGATTTTCTGGCGCTCGCAGGGTTTTTCGGCTGTGCAGGTCAGCCGGGGGTATTTTGAAGACACAGGAGAGGACGCCTATCTTTTTGAGTACCGTCTGGATCCTGAAGAGATGGATTTTGATGAAACATCCCGTCATGAACGGGTGAGGGATCCGCGTAATCAGATGCACGCATGGGCCCTTCGGCAGCCGCTTGAAAAACTGGTGACAGCCGAAGCAGCTGCTCGTTATCCGGAAGTCCCGGTCTACGATGCTGATTACATTCTAAATCCTGTCCGTGAGCAAAAACTAAAGGAGAGAATGCTGGAACTTCTCCCTGTAGGATCAGGCCGAGAACTGCCTTTGACGGCTTTTGCATTTTCAAAAATTTCTGGACTCCCTGCGGAGAAAATCGAAACAATCGCCGGCCGCCTCGGGCTTCGCCTCAAGGGCGGTGATTACAGCCCGCTTGTCGTGACTGTCAGGGATCATAAGGTCGAAGATTTTCATCTGTTCGAGTCTAAAATTGAAACAGCGCGTGTGGATCAGAAAGAGCCTTGGACTTTCAGCCGCTTTCTTGAGTTTGTTCAGCAGGAGAAAGGAAATATTCTGACCGCAGAATATGAGCATAACCCCGCCGGTTATCTGGCCTACCACCAGATGGAAAGGCGTCTTGTGGTCGAGCACATGGGGCTTCTTCCTTCTTTGAATTTTCGGGGAGGCGATAGACGCCTGCTTAAGCAGCTCCGGGAAATTGCAGAAGAAGACAGTCTTTCTTCGATTGTGGTCCCTGTCGGCGAACAGGACCTGCATACACAGCTGCTTCTTAAAGACGAGGGTTACAAGCTGGCTGCGATCAGCCACCCTTTCTCACCGCCGCTGAAGAAACTTATCTTCAAACTTGATCTTGGCGGCGACAGCGGTATTTCACAGCCGGAAATTCCGGAGCTTAAAAATATCCGCGCTGTCCATCTCCGGCCGCATGAAGGGGCGTTTACCCTTCAGCTCGATGTTTCAGAATCTGTTCCGCCTGTGATTTTGCGGACAAGTCTTGAGCATCTGGACACAGACCTTCACGACTGGTTTGGCATTGAATCCGTAGCTCACAAAGGCTGGCAGACCCTGATGTGGAAAGACCCGGCAAGTGATGAACCTGTCGTAAGGTCGCTTATTTCGCCCGTTGAAATCAAAGACATAGAATCATTCATCTTGTCAGCGATCCAGAGTCAGTCTTCTTCCAGCGCACCTCATAAAACAGCGGCCCAAGAGAGCATCAGGAAAAACCAAAGATCTGAGCTCAGGACCAAAAACCCGTGGGATTTGCGGGCCGCGGATGAGTGGCGGAAACCTGGAATTCCCGAGGTGCTTCTTTTTGATGATTATATTGGGTCCTTTTTAAAGGACTTTGCGGACATTTACAAAGTTCTCGAAGGTACGGCCGCAAGAAAGATCAGCAGTGAGGAGTTCTTCGACTTCATGACGCATTTTTCAGTGACCCGCCTTTTCCGGGATGAATACCAGGGACGATTTGAAAACGTCATCTCGGGCTTGCTTCGCGGAGACGAGCTTCTTCTGGCAATGTTTCGTTACACCCTAAAGCAGGATTTAGGATCTGTTTATAAAAAGTTCAACGCCTATTCCGAATTGGCCGAGCGTTTCATGGCGCGTGAATCTTGGTACCTTGACCTTGTCCTTCGGCAGATTGATGCGCTCAGGACAAGACACCTTGTGGTGGTTGTGATGGGGCCTTCTTTCGGGCAGGAACTTTTCTTCTGGGCCTGGATACTCAGGACAATAAGGAGCGTGCCCGGCTACAGAGACCTAACCTATGAAATCGTAGGCTATGAAAAATTCGAAGAGATGGCGCAAAAAGCCCGTGAGAAAATTTCGGGCGGCGGGCTGGATCTCCTGGATGTGGTGGCCTCAAGCCGGGGCGCTCCGTCAGAAGTGATGCGATCGGCTTTTCAGCTGATGGAAACGACCCAGACCCGGCCGCAGGATTTTGCAGACACTATTCGTGTTGTGACAGGCAAAGCCGAGTCTCGAGAACTGCAGAAATTATTCCTTAAAGCGGGGATCATCAGCTTTAACAATGTCTGGGCATGGATGGAAGAGGCTGAAAAAAAATCCGTGGTTTTGAAGCTTAAAAGGGCAGCAATCGAAAATCCGGGTCTTATCCTTGCCGGGGTGGATGTTATGGGTGAAGGCTTTCAGAATGTGAAAGTCCCAAAATATCACCCCTCTTTCCGCTCGGAGCTAAGGGTTGAACGTTGGGAAACAGCAGCTGATCTTTACCGCGACCTTGACCGCCTGCACGGCATGGAAAAGATCCCGGGACGCGGAAATGAAGCTCAGAAAAAACAGAAACGAAACGAACTCCTTAAAAAGATGATCCTGAACTTTGATGATGCTGCGGCCCTGCTCCGCCGGGAAATGGGAGAATCGGCCGCAAAAGTGATTTAT
>CAYRBY010000119.1:0-5830 GCA_964422635.1 uncultured bacterium | reverse complement strand
AATTTAAAAAAGGAGGAAGTTCACGCATGTGCATGGCATCCTGCTCATTTCTGTCAGTTGTCTGTTTTGCGGCTTTTGCGGGCAAAATAAAATCCTGGACACGTTCTTTTTTTAATTCTACGCTAGCGCCTGTTCAGGAATTTTACCCTCTACAGGAGACCTGCTTGCCCATGCCGCTTCAAAGCGAGGAAGAACTTATTCAGGCCGCGATTCAGCGGGATGCCGCAGCCTGGAAATTCCTTCTGGATCAGTACGGCGGGAAAATGTACGGCATGGCGCTCCGTTTTCTCTCCAATGAAAAAGATGCCGAGGACGCAGTTCAGGAAGTCTGGATTCTGATCTCCCAGAAACTCACGGAGTTCCGCGGCGGAAGCAGGCTGGGAACATGGATTTATCGTATTACTGCCAACAAGTGCCTTGAGCGGATCCGCTCCTCCAAAAAATCAAAAGAAAAAACCGAATCCATTGACGCATTGATGCCTGAATTTACGGAAGACGGGCATTATAAAAAAGAGTTTGCCGATTGGTCCCAGCGTCCTGATAAAGAGGCTGACCAGAAAGCTCTTAAACGTGAGATCGAAAAGGCTGTCAACAGCCTTCCCGAAGAGTACCGGGAGGTCCTGATCCTGCGCGACATCGAAGGCTTTTCGGGTGAGGAAGCAGCGGAGATGCTGAGTATTCCCGAAGCATCCATGAAAACAAGGCTTCACCGTGCGCGCATGGCAGTGCGTGAAAAGCTCGAAAAGAAATACGGTAAAAAACCCTGGAGCGCATTCCTCAGAATGCTCATGTTATGAGACTTTACCCCTGCAAAGAAGTCAATGATCTGCTGCTTGATTATGTGGAAGAAAAACTTCCTCCGCATATTCAAAAGGAAATGGACTATCACATTGGCCTTTGCAATAACTGCGTGAAATTTATCAAGACCTATAGAAAGACCATTGAGCTTTCGGGAAAGCTTTCCATCCAAAAGCTGCCTCCCGAACTTGAAAAGACCCTGCTTCGTTTTTTGACCAAGGCTCCGTAGGATTTTGCCTGCCAAATCAGGCTTGCTATCCAGACTCGAAATCCACTATTATTCGATCCATGCCCCGTGCGATCCGCCTTATTCCAAGTCTTATCACTCTTTGCAATCTGTGGGCGGGTTTTCTTGCGCTCTACCTCGTCATGCAGGACAAGCCCCTTCAAGCGTCGGCGTTTGTGGCGATTGCCCTGATCTGCGACGCCCTTGACGGAAACCTCGCGCGCCTCCTGAATGCCACAAGTGCTTTTGGCAAGGAGCTTGATTCACTTTCAGATATTGTTTCCTTTGTGATTGCGCCTGCTCTGCTCGCGGTTCATACCGTGACCGGATGGGAAATCCTTGCTGCGGCGCTTCTTTATACGGGGGCCGGGGCGTACCGGCTTGCCCGCTACAACTGCCACAGCGATACGGATCCGCATTTCAAGGGGCTCCCTACACCCGCGGCAGCCTTTACGCTTGTGATGATGATGGTTGCGTATATGAGCGTCCCGGGAACCCGTCAGGAGACTACCAAGACCTTCTGCGAAGTCCTGCTCTTCTTTTTTGCCATGCTCATGGCCAGCAAAATCACTTATCCCAAGTACACCATTGTTCCATTCCAGAGATGGAGGTTGTTTTTGCTCCTGGGGCTGGTGGTGATGACTTTGGGATGGGTTTTTGTAAGCCTCGTTTTTGGCCTCGCTTCGGCGGCCCTGATTTTTGTGACTTGCTCTCCGCTGCATTATCTTTTGTGCTGCCGGGAAAAAACGCCTTCTTCTGCCGCATAAAGTGCCTCAGCTCCCAACGCTCCAGCATCAGCAGCAACACTCTGAAAAATCTTCAGACAAAAATTCGCTGCGCAACTTTTTTTTACCGCCCCTAGCCATTTTGTGGGCCCTTTTCTTTCTGATGGAAGCGCTTTTAAAAAGAAAGAAAATATTCGTAATCACCCTTAAAAAGGGGAACATGGGGAACCGGCTTTTTCTTTTCTCTAACGTTCTGGCGTTTGCCATAGAAAATAATTTCGAGGTCTACAATCCAACATTTTATGATTTTGCGGATTGCTTTAAGGGCACGCAGAACGATTTTTTCTGCCGTTATCCGCATCAAGAAACCCGCCTTTTCAGAAGAAGTTTTTTTCTTTCAGAGTATTTTCATGAAGTGACTATGAAGATTGCAGACTTCGCCCGAAGGTTCCCCCAAAATCCTTTTTGGAAAACTTTCGAATTTCAGAGCGGCAGCGAAATCTACGATTTGGACGGACCCGATTTTCATGAGGTGATCCGGGGAAAGAAGGTTGTTTTCATTGAGGGCTGGCCGCTGATGAGCCGAACCAGCATGGCAAAACACCACAGCCGTATCCTGGATTATTTTAAACCTCTCAGCGGGTATTCAGGCGCGATTGAAGAGCCCATCAAGAAACTCAGACAGGATAATGAAATCGTTGTGGGTGTTGCCATCCGGCACGGGCATTACCGCTGGTGGCGGGGCGGAAAGTATTTTTTTGATACGGACCGCTATGCGGACGTCATGCGCCGGACGGCCGAACTGTTCCCGGGAAAAAAGACGGGATTCTTTATTTGCTCTGATGAGGAGCAGGATGAGCGAAAATTCGAGGGCTTGAATATTTTATTCCGGAAAGGGCATGATCTTGAAAATCGGTATGCGCTTTCACTCTGCGATTACTTGATAAGCCCGCCCAGCACTTACGCGGGATGGGCCGCCTTTTATGGAAAAGTACCTTACTATGTCATGACCGACCCCGATGCGCCTCTGGATTTGTGGTTTTTTAAGCAGGCGTTTAACCTGAATTTTTAATGGGCGAATGCCCCTGAAACCCTTGATAAATCAGGGTTTTTCAGCCTCTTTTCAAAAGTCCCCGTTGTTCCTGAAAAGCCCCGGAATGCCCTGAAAAGCTTCCTTTTTCAACTTTATTAAGACCCGTTAAACCCTTGCGGGCGCTCGGGTTGCCGGGGGTGTCACTTTTCGTCTCATTGCAAAGCCCTCCGGTTCGAGTACTGTTGAATTGGGTGGATGAACGGGAAAGAGTTTTGAAGAGAAGAAATTCTCTTCGGAAAAAGGGGGGCACGGTTATGAGAAAGATAGCGATGTTGCTCATGGTGATGCTGGTTGCAGGAGCGGCGCCAGGGTGGTGTCTCTTACCCACAGTTGACGGTTATGTGGTAAGTCATACGCAAAGCGGGATTCAGCCCGTGGCGGATACCGGAAAGATTTATCAGAAGGTCAATACCGGTATCGACACTTCGCTGGATAAGGTGCCGGGTGTAAAAGTCCGGCCCATGCTGTTCGATCCAATCGACAAGGTTCTCAAGACCTCGGTGGATGCCACAAAGACAGTTGTTAATGGCGTCTGGGATCTTGTGACCTTTAAGTCGCTCAGAACACACAAGACCGCGTAGACAGTTCAGCGGTCTGGCAAGGCTTAGGCGGAGCTGCCGGTTTGGCGGCTCCGCTTTTTTTTGTTCAAAGCCAAGGACTTTGTGCGGAAGCTTCTGAGCATGCCGATAAAATACGGGTGCTCACCGGGTGTTCTCTGAGCATCACATTGAATCGAAGGAAACAACCGAACAGACGAAAACCCCAAATGAGTTTTATAAAAGCCCTTTATTTAAAACGCCGTCTTAGTCTCTCTGCAGCGTTTTCCATTTTTCTATGTGCGCTGCCGTGCCCGCAAGTTCATGCCGCCGAGGTAGGAATCAAGTACAACCGACCCAAGGCGGAATACCCCGAAAAAGTGATAAACGATTTAAAGCGCTTTGAGAGGGACAGGATTCATACCGTGATGTTTGCGCTTCCCTGGTCGGAATGGGAATCTTCAGAAGGGCATATCGATGAAAACTTCATCCGGGAAAAGCTCTCTCCCGTTTTGAGTTACTGCAATGCATACAAAATAAAGGTGATTCTTTCCAGCCACTGCTCTTTTTGGGAACACTCCGGAAATTGGACCATACCTCCCTGGATACGCCTCAAGAGTCATTACAAAAGCTCTGTTTCTGTTTTAACCGAACCAGGGATTCGTGAAGAGCATATGGCCTATCTCAAAAGGCTGGTGGATGCGACCCGGGGGTATCCTGCAGTAGCTGGCTACAACATTCTGAATGAACCGGTGGCCGCAACCCACTGGTATGTTAAAGATAAAAAGGGGCGCGCTGATTTTGACAGCCGATGGGAAGGTGTGCTTATGATTACACGGGCCGTCAAAAAATACATGCGTCAGCTCCGGGCATCTCAGTTTTTGATTATAGGAAATGGAAGCTCTGAAGCCGGATATGAAAAGTATGTATGGGAAAACAATGGAAAGCAGGATCTGAATTATTTTTGGACCCAAACTATGGACAGGATTTCCGGTCAGGGGATACCGGTGCTTATGGCTTCAGTGGAGAAATATCCGGGGCGTCCAAGGATCCGGACAGAGGGCGTTTTGACTTATACGTTTCTTGATGCGTGGAAAAAAGCAGGGGATTTTCAGAAGGTAAAATCCCGGTGGGAAGAAGGCGCTGATGACTCCGCCGTGATTTATGATTATGACTCGGCCTATAACTATGAAGGTGAGGCCAATGCCTTGGTTCCGGACCTTGAAGCCTTTTACGTCTGGCGGGCCGGAAGTGTCGAAGGATCCAGTTCGTTTACATTTCTGCTCGACCACAAGCGGGGGGACAGGGCGACTCCTTATTATGCCGCACTGCGTGACCTTGCCTCAGGCGTTGACTCTTTTGAAACCTTGCAGAGTTCTGATCTTCCAAAGGACGGAGCCGCTGCGTCGTCATTTGATCCTGACAAGGCGAAACCAGGCATTTCTGTCCGGTGGACGGGGACAGGTTCCATTAAGGGAGAAAAAGAAAATCTTCCCCCCGGAATTGAGTCCACTGCAGCTGCGCATATCAAGCTTGAACCAGGGCAATCGGTGCGCCGTTCTGTCATTCCGGTACATTGGAAAGATAACGGAGTGAAACCCTCTGACAGCTTTGATTTCTGGGCTGATGCTGAAAAGACCGTGCCGCTGGATGTGATTGTTAAAACAACAGAAGAAGAAAGAAAGCGGCAAATGGTTTTGAATCCGGGATGGCACAAGTACCGCATCCCGATGCAAACTCTTGGCATTACACAGGAAAATCTATCTCTTGTAAGGCAGGTTGGTTTTGGAAACGACTCCAGACAGGAAATTGATTTTTTTGCAGACGACTTTCTCATCCGTGAGTAATTTTTGAAGATTTAAAAAACGCACCTCTACAGAAAGCTGACGGAGCGTCGATGTTAATGCTTGAAGTTCACCGCTCTATTATTTCTCTGACCCGGTTTCATGATGAAAAAAATCACTCCTGAATTTTTTGAGAATACACAGAAGCGCAGGCGCGGCAGTTATGCCGCCGCCGGACGCAAAACGCGTTTTTATTATGAATCTTATGGCACAGGAAAACCCTTTCTGCTGTTCCATGGAGGGCTTTCCTGCATTGACGGGCTACGCTATCAAATCCCTTTCTTCTCGAAACACTACAAAGTGATTGTTCCCGAACGTCCGGGGCACGGTCATACAGCCGATCAAGAGGGGCCCTATAAATATGAAGTTCTGGCCCGGCAGACCGCAGCTTTTATGGACTCCCTGAAAATTAAGAAAGCCCGTGTTCTGGGCTATAGTGACGGGGCGAATCTTATTTATTGGCTGGCGGCAAAACGTCCGGACCTTGTGGACAGGTTTGTCTCCGTGGGCGGTAATTTTCATGCGTCGGGATGTGACCCTGCTTTCCAAAAAGAATTAAAAAGACAGAAGCTTACGGAAGTAGACCCTCGTTATGCCTCATATTCTCC
>CAYRBY010000118.1:0-5855 GCA_964422635.1 uncultured bacterium | reverse complement strand
AGCGCTCGATCACACTGCTCATTGTGGTTTACATTGTGCTGACGCTTGCCATGCCATTTATAAAATTATGATCCTTTTCTGCTAGGGGAATGAACAACCTTCCCTGGCTATTCTGCAGTTTTTTTCTCGCCCGGCCCACCTTGGACGCCCTTTTCTTCTAGAAAGGGGATATTCTCTTTAACCTTTTTAGCGTAAGAAGTTAGCGATTTAAGCAGGGGCTCACTTAGATCAAAAAAGAGCAGCATATAACAAAAAAGCGTATCTCTCTCTGTTTCTAAGTGTTTTAAATGCGATACTTCATATAAGACTGAAAAAAGGGCGTGAAAAAAGTGTGGCGTAACCCCTCAAAACGAGGAAGCCGGAAACGACGGCTCTGTGTTTGGATAATGGCCGCTGTGTTTTCATTCGATAGCGGTATCTGCGCACAGCCATTTTCCTCGATACCGCCCGCCGTCGTTTCACGGGATTTTCCGGTGATTACAAAGATTGCGGTTCCCTCTGAAATGGGAAGCATCCAGACTCAGCACTATGCGTCTGGATCCAAACCGTTCGTTATTGTTATTCAAGACGCGCATGCTGTTATGGATGCACAAAACAATATTCAGGGCCTGATTCAACTCCTTCAAAAAGAATACGGAGTGGACCTTGTTGCCTTTGAGGGAGGCAAAGGAAAACTTGACCCCACCCTTCTTCGGGCCTTTCCGGATAATTTCATAAAAAAGAAAGTGATGGCCGGATATCTTGCACGGGGTGAGCTTACCGGCATTGAAATGGCGGCTATTTTTAATGCTGGCGAAGCAGCGTATTACGGAATTGAAGATTGGGACTTATACCGGGAGAACTTCACGGCATTTCTGAAAGCCTCTGAAAACAAACAGAAAATTCTCACAGAATTAAGTCATTTGAAAGCTCTGATTGACCGTGACCGCGAGGCTGTTTACTCGCCCCAGCTTAATGATTTCCATCAGCATGTGGATGCGTTCGAAGAAGAGAAGAGTCGTTTGATGGATCTTCTTAAATATCTCAATACGCTCAACCCTGTTTTCAAAAATGAAACCTCGAAATTTCCTCATTTGGCACCTCTTTTCAGCGCGATAACAGAATCGGGAAATTTGAGCAAGGAAAAACTGGCTTTTACAATCCAGAAAATGGCGGAGTCTTTTCAGAGAAAATATGCAGAGAAGCTGAACAGGAAAGAGATCATGGATTTTAACGAAAATTACCAGAACTTCAGGACGGGCAGGATGGACTCCGGAAATTTTCTTAAATTCTTGGTCAAACTGGCTGACTCAAAAGGCCTTAAGGCGAATCTCCCTGCCGAGATGAGAGAACTCCTGGGGGAGGCGGAAAGCCTTTCCATGTTGAAGGGAACAAAAGTCTTTGATGAGCTGTGGGAGCTGCTTCGTGAGACGGAGTCCGGGATGATCCGGAATCCAGAGGAAAAAGAGATTTCCAAAAGGTATGACAGAATTCGCCTGCTTAAAGATCTGGCTTCGCTGGAACTGGTTCGGGATCAGCTCAAAGACTACAGATCCGAGCCCGAAGAATATTCGGCCATGCTCGGAAACAGCAAGGACTTAATCATGCCGGCCCTTGCTTTTTATGAAGCCGCTGAAAAAAGGGATCACGCTTTCTACCAGAACCTTCGCAGTCTTATGGAAACAAGGAAAGCCCGCTCAGCGATTGTTCTTGCGGGCGGGTTCCATGCTTCGGGGATCGAGGAAAACTTAAAAAAGAACGGGTATTCCTATTCTGTCGTCACCCCCAAAATAAATTCCTTGGTTGGGCACGAGGCGTACTTTGAAGTCATGGGAGGCAATTTGTCCTATAAGAAATATCTTGAATCGAGTTTTTACGATGGGTTTGCCAAGGCCTCTTCCATCAGTTTGATGCAGGAGCTCGACGAACAGGGATTCAAAAAGAACATCAAATTGTGGCGTGATGAGGTCATCCGGAGGCTTTCTTCAGAGGGTCGTGTTGCGGAGGCAGGTGAGTATACCCGCTATATTGATCTGCTTTATAAGATATACATGGACAAATATGAATCCCAAAAAGTTTCGGCCGGGTCACAGGTCATTGCTGATCAAATAGACAAAGATCTGAAGCATGTTTCAGAAAGTTCAGTGAACCGTCTCTGGCAGCGTTTCGAAAGCCAGTTCGCTAACTTTGCGGACGGTCTCCGGCTGCTTGCCATCCAGAATGAGCTAACAGCCGTAAATATTGAAAAACTTATGGGTAAGACGGGCGGCTTGAAACCAGGGGCCTTGGGGCAAGCGGTCCCGCACATAGCCATGACAGCGAACTTCCCATCATCACAAGAGGCATTCTTGAAAAACTGGTATTTGAGCAATATAGCCCCCCAAGCCGGTTCACCGGGCGAATTTAAATCGAGTCCGCGAGTGAGGCTGCCTCGCGCCGGGGAGCCCCGGTCCGAACTCCGGTCACAGATTCCGGTAGAAATAGAAATGCTTTCAAATCTGCTTTACAGTTCCGCAACTTCTCTCAGAAAGCGATTTGCCGTTTCTTCGGGTCAATTTGATGATGCCATACAGAAAGCAAACCAGATGCTCGTCAGTGCGGGAATCGACTCTTCCGGGATCATCCGGCTTTTGATTCAGGAAAGCTTTGATGAGATGAGGAAAGAGGTTTCACCCGTTGCACAGCAGGGCTCCTGGGCTTTCAATAAAGCGCTTGAGGCCCGGCTGCAAGCCGCCATGCGCAGGCTTGAAGAAGCCAAAAAGGCCGTGGGGGTTGAAACGCCGGGCCGTGGCGATGTCGCGGCCGTCCTGGAGCGGATTTTGTCCGAACCCGCCTCAGGAAAAATCGACCCTCGGCTGGCGGAGGCCATCCGGCAAAGCCTCGATGTCTTGGATGCATCGGGTATTAAAAACGAGACGATGAAATTTTATCTTTTATACCGGGAATTTAACTTTCAGAACGGTGCTCCGGCTGACGCTCTCCGTACCCTGCAGATAAAAAGCACATTTTACCAGCAGAAATTCACGTCCTTTTCCGAAACGTATGAAGATATGTATCAGGACGTCCTTGCAGAAAATAAGAAAGCTCAAGACGCAGCTGAAATTTTGAGAGATCCCGGCGCTCTTTTTTTAGATCAGCAAAAAGAATTGGAGCTCTTAACGCGGCTGATAAGGCAGAGAAACCGGCTTGCCCACAGCATTTTTGCAGAAGTTGCCCAGGATCTTGAGAAAGTCATTTCATCGCCATCGGCAACAATCATTGATTATGAACTCGCACCCGTTTTCTTTTCAGCGCTCAAGCAGTTTGTTTTGTCAGGCCGCCATCCTGAATGGAAAGTGGGTCTGGCGAGATTGACCCGGATGGCGCGCAATAAAAATCTGGACATGGATATCCGGGGGGCTGCAGCAGATGCGCTGGTTGCGATCCATAAACAGGCTGAGGGTGAAGGAAACAGGGAAGTGATGGAGGCAACGGCCAACTGGATTGCCAATCTTGTTTCTGCTGCCGACGATCTCAGTGATGTCCAGCTGCATCTGAAGATGCTTCTGCAGAGGCAGCAAAGTCCTGAGGAAATCAGGGGCTCGGCAGGAGCATTCTTTAAAATGCTGGATGATAAAACCAGGCCGCTTGCGTATTTGATCCTGAAGCGGCACTCAAACGATAAAGCCTTACTGCACCAGACCATAAACCAGAGCGGGATAAGCATTCAAATCCGGCTTTATGCGCTTGGGCTGCTCGCAGATCAGCATCAGGAGTTGACCTACCCGGCCGGAGACTTTCAGGACGAAGTTGTAAAACTTATCCGGAAAGTCGGGGGTCTTGAAACGAATAAAACGATCACGGCAGAGATTTTTTCAGGTCTTTTATCCCGCGAGGAAATGAAAACATATGTCCTGGCCATGCTTGTTTGGGGGCGCAGCAACCTCAATGTCCCTCTGATGAAAACGGACAGTGCCTTAATCTCCGGGATGCAAAAATCCATGCGCACAAGCGTGCTGCGTTCGCAGGATGGCGCAAATTCAGATTTTGAAATGGGAACTTCTTTGATGGGAAAGGTCACGGGCCGGGAGCTTTTGATGATCCTGGCCCATGAATGGATGCACAATGTTCTTGAAGTCGATTATGGCTTCCATGCCCAGGGACTCGACCGCGCTTCCATCCACGAGTTCATGGCAGATCTCCTGGCCTTTTCTCTAGCCAAGAAAATGAACTGGAGTGTGCGTGATTACCTGAACACTTTAAGGGCAAAAAGCAACCACGACACGGCCGTTAGCAGAGGGCATCTGAGCGATGAAGAACATGAAGCCGCTCGCGCGCAATTGTGGATTATCCAGGAATTTATAGACGGAGGATACGGTGGCACAGCATCGTATGAACAGCTTTTTACGCAGGCTCTCGAAGTGGTTAGAAACGAGACCTGGGTCCATAATGATTTTTTTAACTTCGTGCAGATGACGCTGGTGCGCTTTGGGATCCTTGAAATGGACGTAGACCCTCCGAGCATGACAGACCCCCTCTCAACAGCCCAAGGCTTTGTTCCTATAATGCCCCGATCAAGTGTGATGAACTTTTTTATCAGCAGGTCAGAGTTGAGAAAAGAAGAACGCCCGGACAAAGAAGCTGCCGTCCAAGCTGTCTTACAGCAGATAAAGGGCGCCGCAAAACAGGCTGCTTCGGAACGGACTCCTTCGAGAAATGAACTCGGTCTTTTTTTAGGACTGAATGGGCCGGAAGCCGAAGCTCTTTATGCCCGCGCGGGGCAGAACATAGAAACGTTGATCGGTGAACTATACAAGCGTGCAGATTCAAAAAAACCGGAGGTCGCCGAGCTTGTAACACAAACCCTTAACGGGATTGCGAAAGCGGCCGAAGAGATGCAGGGCACAGGCAGTACTACAGCCCAGCTCGAAGTGATCATTGATGAGGCTTTGAAAAAGCTGCAAGAGAATCTGAATTTTGAAGGAGAGTTATTAGATGCGCCTTTTTTGCGGGATGTCGTCGAAGGCTCGGCTGCAAGAGCCATGGTCTTGGGTGCAGAATCGGGCGTTTCTTCGGCAGAGCTTGCGAAAGCTGGAGATAAGGCCGAATTTAATCAAACTCTCAAAGTTCTTTTTTCCGCATTTCAAAATAATCAGGAAGGCCTTCAGACTATTCTTGAAGAAGCTTTGCAGGAAGAAGGGTTCAGAAAATGGCATTTGGAATATTTTGGAATCGAAGCCCCGGAAAAACTATTTTCTTCAGAAACCCGTGTTCCTACAGTGATCGCGTCGGTCATAGACTTGGCGCTTTTTGAAAACGTTTTTAAAGAACAAAAAACCGGGCAATTGAGAACCTTGATAAAAGACCAGCTCCAGAATAACAGCCGTGTGGCGGCGGCCTTTCCTCAGCGCATGCGGGGTGATGTCATTAAAGAAATTTACGAGCCCGGCCTGGATTCCCTTCGCTACGGTGATCATGACCCCGTTGATTTGAACCGTATGGCAAACAGAATGTCCCGGGGTTATCTTGAAGCATCTTTGCTGTTTAGCAGCGATGTCCCAGTGATAGCAGCAGGTTTTAAAGGATACGGAATTTTAACCGACGCTGCCGTTGTTGATTTGTCCAGGCTTGACCCCTCGTCATTTGTCCGTCTTATGGGGGTTGTTCATCAATCGGAATACCTCTGGAAAATACTCGAACCTGATACGCAAGGGAGAGAGGCTTTCCGCGTTGTCACGCCCGGCGCTTTGACGGTGCTCGCCGAGTTCTTTAATCGTCTTGCACAGACAGATGCCATCAGGAAAGCGGTTGCGAGCGCAGCGTAAGGCCGGTAACAGCATCATAAAACTTAAAAAACAGAGAATTCTGTTGATGAATTTTCTCCAAAGGCCTATGAT
>CAYRBY010000117.1:0-5945 GCA_964422635.1 uncultured bacterium | reverse complement strand
AATCACGTGCCGGTTCTTGCCCTCCTGATCCAGCGCGAGCTTTAATTCCTTGACCACGCCGTCCACCTTGTACTTTACAAGCGCGCTCAACTGATTGGTCAAAGACGGGTATTCCACACCTGAAATTTCAGGAGCCTTGGTATCGAGCGTGACTTTGAACTTGTAAACGCCTTTATTCCCCGCGGCATCCACAGCTTCAATCGCAAGCTCGTTCCCGCCTTCCTTCAAATCAAATTCGGCCTGCCGCGGCGCGCTCCCGTTTGACCAGTCGGCATCCACCAGATACTTCACCACAAGGTGACTCTGATTGGTGAGCGGCGGAATCTCGGAAATCACATGGATCACCGGGGCGACATTGTCCATAACCACAAAAAGACTCAGTTCCGCGGCATTTCCCGCCTCATCCTTGGCCGAGAGGCGCAGTTCATTTTTCCCGGCTGCAAGTTCAAACTTCTTCTCCATTTCCTTTCCATCCACGGTGTAAAGCACGGTCAACACCTGGGCATTTGTAATTGGAGGAATCTGACTCTTGACCGCAATTTCAGGGGCCTTTGTGTCGCGGCGAATCACAAGATCCAGGGCGGTAGTATTTCCGGCCTTGTCCGTAGCCTGAAGCACAAAGTTGTTGTCGCCCTCGTTCGGCAATTCAAAGGTGCGTTCCACTACGACACCCTCCACGCTGTATCTCACGGCCGCCTTGAGCTGATTGGTGAGAGCCGGATACTCCAGCCCTTCTATTTTGGGCGGTGTCGTGTCCAGTGTAATGTTGAATTCATAAATCCCTGTATTGCCCGCCTCGTCCTTGGCTTGGAGCTTGAGCTTGTTCTCGCCTTCGCTTAAATCAAACTCAGCACGCAGCTTTTGTCCTGTGGCCATTTGCGGGTCTACCACATACTCCACCACAAGATGCTTCTGGTTGGTCAACGCAGGAATCTGAGTCAGCACCCGGATCACAGGCGCCTCATTGTCCCTGAGCACTCCAAAATTCATTTCAGCCACATTGCCGGCCTCGTCCCGGGCCGTGATCTGAAACTGATTCATTCCGGGCTTGAGGTCAATTTTCTTCTCCATATCTTTTCCGTCCACAGCATAGAGCACGGTCAGAACCTCGGCATTCGTAACTTTAGGAACATCGCTCTTCATCTTGATCACAGGCAGCGTTGTGTCGCGAATGACCACAAAAGGCATTTCGCTCTTGTTGCCATTTTCGTCCTGCGCTGTAATGACAAGCTTGTTTTCCCCTTCCAAAGTCAGTTCAAACGGCTGTTCTTTGGCAATGCCATCCAGCGTATAAGTCACCATGACTTTCAGTTGATTGGTCAAAGCCGGATACTTCAAATTGGCGATCACCGGCCCTTCCTTATCCATCGCGTTCGCAATCCGCTTAATCAAAACCGCAAGATCCCGGTCATCCATCGCCCCATCGTAGTTAAGGTCAAGAAGCGCCGCTGTTTCCTTGGGTAAATAGCCCAGCACACTCAGCGCCTGCGCATACCCGGTCTTGGCCGCATCAAAATCCATATCGTTGACGATCCCATCCTGGTTCAAATCCACAGAGAAAGTCCCATCCGCTTTCACCGCTATCCTCTTGGCAAAATCCGCGGCAGCTTCGATTTCGTGACGAAGGGCGGCCCGTAAAATCTCCGCCTTCTCAATCAAACCCCGTTCCGACACAATCGCATTCTTCACGTTTTCAACAGCCGCCTCAAAATTGACCGAGGGCCGTCCCATGGCCCGAAGCGAAAGCGGCGGATGCACCGGCAATTGAACGCCTGAAGGATCGGTTCCCGGCACCAGCTTCTCCAAAACCTTCTTCAAATCCGAAACATACACCAGCAGGGCTCTCATGTCCTGCTGGTCCAAGGCCGCGTCACTCTTCATCCAGTTCATGATCCACGTCACACCCTCAATGTCCTGCTTCGCCTTGGCATGAATTCCCCGCGCTTCGTTTTTGAGCGCATCCATTCCCGGAATATTTTCAAACCCGTCGATTTTCTGAAACAGTCCGCCCTCTTCATTCGCCAGAGGGTTCATGACACCCGCCATCTCTTCGGCACGCTGAATCTTCGATGCAGCCGATTTTTCAAACTCCGCAATTTCACCGGACGCAGCCTCGATCATCGCCGCTATTTTTGCGCGCAAGGCCTCAAGCTCGCCTTGATTGTCGATCACGGGCTTGAGACGGAGCACGCCGTCTGCCATAAGCTCAATCTCCCATGCCTTGCCGCCAACCTTCACCTTCCGGTTTTCCGGAAAGTTTTCAACGATCACCTGATCCTGCTGCCAAACCCTGCTGACCGGATCCTGAAACCAGGAGCTGAAAGTCAGCCCGTACACCGGTTTTCCGAGGCGCCCGTCAGAACCATAGGTGCCCGCGGCGTTGAGGCCGTTCTTGGCCGAATATGTCATCCCGAAGGAAACGTTGTAATTACGTCCCTCCACCGCAACACTCTGCCAGTTCTTGAAACGTATCTTCTTCCACTGGTCAGGCGAATTCCCCCCATCACTGTTCACCACAATATCCACGTTCTGGTAATCATTTTTATAACGAACCAGACGGGGCATAAAAATCCCGGCGTCATTGCGCACCGACTCGACGCTGTAAAGCTGGTTGTTCCAGGAAACTGGAAAGCCCGCATAAGTGACCGCTGTTTTCATAAAGACCGAGGGCTGCGATTCCATGATTTTGCCAAGCGCCGCGAAATCAAGGCTGCCGGATTCAAGGTTCGCTTTTACTTTCAAATACAAATCCTTGATGCCTTGAATCTCTTCATCTCCGCCATAAATCGACATCGATGTTTTGACGGGTTTTCCGGAAGCGTCCACAGTGCCGATGTCTGTCCAAATGGAATACTGCGTGACCGGCTTTGATCCCGGCACACCGCCCGCCATCGTCAAAGAGTTACTCACAACGCCTGTATCTGCATATAAAGAAGGGGTGTAAGTCGAGCGATTCACGGAAACCGTGTGATCCATCCAGCGGCCCTCGGCGTCATAAGTGAAAGCGCGGCGGTAAAGCGAATCATAGGACCCGTAGCGGTCTGAGCTTGACGCATATTCGATATAACTCAGACGCTGTCCTGAAAAACCGTAACGCTGCTCATAGTTGTAGCCGGTCTGATTCATAATCACATCAAAACGCTTCAAGGCAGATTCCGAGCCCGATTTCTCAATCGCAACATTCCAGGTGTACCCATATTGCACGTTGTCGATTTTGATGCTCTGGGTCGCATCGTCATACTGACCTTCGTAAGTCTGCGTCTGCCAGGCTTGCTTCCAGGTCACGACGGCTTTTCCGCCTTCCTTCACGTCCACGCTCAGCGTGTCTCCTTCTGGGGAGGTTGCGGCCTTGGCAGAAAATGCCCGCACCACGGGTCTTGGGCCTTCACTCACAGAAAGAGGGTTATCGTCCAGAGAAAGGGAGTGCATATCCGCGGGTGGAATGTCACTCGGGTTCTGCTGCGGCTTCTGTTGATTCGGATCCGTTGTGGCAGAATTCGCCTGCAGCGGGTCAACGAGCCCTGCCGGTGAACCGCCGTCGGCCAGAGCCTGAGGCATGACCGGAACTGAAAAGAAGCCAAGGGTCACTGCGAGAAAACCCGCCAGCGCCCGATTTTCGAAAGTGTTTTTCATGAATGAGATCCCTCTCTATCTTTCAGGAATAATTTCGATTTCCACCCGCTGCATTGGAACTTTTCACAACTCCTTAAAAAGTCTGTTTTAAAACCTTAACACCATATTCCACGGGATGCAAAAAAGGAGCAAAGAAAAGCATGGACTATCTCGGGAAAACGAACAAAAGCAACATGCGGCCGTGCTTGCATTCATCAAGCGATGTGTTAACTTCAAAACTAAGGATACTCCTCATACCTTATTATGAGAGTCCTAAATTCCGAACAGAAAATTCCGGGGGTCGCGATGAAGCGTTTCGACATTTTTTCTTTGAGTCTGGTTTTTTGTTTATCCATGCTTTCCTATTCTGCTCACGCTCAGGGGGAAATGGATTTTGCAGGACAGGGCGCAGAACCTGTTCAGCCCGTGACTGCGGTAGATCCCGGCGCGCCCGGTTCTTCAATGGACGAGCCCGTGGACACTGTCGAAACATCTTCTGATTTTTTGAATTCGGACGGCATAACTGCAGTAACTGAGGATTCCCAGGAAGGGACTGCCGAAGCCGCTCCAATGAACAAGTCCAACAAGACTCAAACAGTCACAGTCGCACCAGACGGCACAAAGACGGTCATAACAGAGGAAATTGAAAAGGACGACCAAGGCAACCAGAAGTCACGTACACTTTCAACCTCTGTCTACAACAGCGAAGGAACTCTCACGCATTCGGAGATGAGCTCTTTCGATGATAAAAACCAGTTTGTTTTTAAAACCTGGGACGACTTTAACAGTCAGGGCTGGTTAATGGAACAAGGAATCGAATATGCCGATGGCAGCAAAACGGTCACCAATTACACCTACGATCCTGACGGCTATGTGATTGAGATCACCAAAGTGGAGGTCGATGCCACAGGAGGGACCAATACCACAACCGAAACTCCGAAGAAGGCGTTATCCGCTAAAGAACTCATCAACAAGCAAAACAAATCTAAAAATTAATCCCTTGGCTTGAAGTTTGGATTACGGCCAGGATTGTTTTCCCCTTCCGTGCATTCAAAAGCGGGCAAAAAAAACGCCGGGGTTTTTCCCCGGCGTTTTTCGTAAGATGCAATCACTGAACTCTTACTTGTCGTTCTTGGCCCAAATCTCCTTGGCTTTATTCATTTGCCCCTCATTGAGAACAGCCCTAAGTTTGGCGTAATCAGCGAGTGACGCTTTGGCCGAGGTTGCCCAACCAGCTGAAGCTTGATCAATGAAGGCGTTTAAAGCCGCCATATCAAGTACGGGCTCTGACATTTTGTCTATAAGATCCATCTGGAAAATTTCCATTTCAGCCTTGGAGCGGATCATCGACTTCTTGGTCGCGCTCTTAATGGCCTTGATTTGAGAGACCTGCTCGTCAGAAAGCCCGATCGCTTCCTTGTTAGAAAGGAAGAATTTTGACTTTTTCATGATTTTAGCGGCAATCGGGCATTCCCCCTCACCTTCGCAATCATCCCCTTTATCACACCCTTGCTTGTCATGGAACGAACACCGCCCGCCCGAACAATCATGATCCGCAAACACGGGAGTCCCGGCAAGAGTGAACATCATCAGCAAACCCAGCAAAAAACCAATCGATTTCTTCATTAGCATTTCTCCTTGAGGTTAATCATTACGGGGAAGGCGCACAGGCTAATCGAATAGCCGGTCAACCATACGTTTATCGGCTGAGGAGCTTAGTTATTGAGAACTAACAACAGAATTCGAATGGTACCGGGTACCAAGGGGACAGGTTGAGCTAACCCTTCCCCACCGGACCCGGTCCGGTTATTTAGTGGAATTTTAAGGCTGGGTGGAGGGGGGGCAAAAATAAAGAAAAGACTGCGGAGTATTACGCTAATTGAACCCGGCACTTTTGGAAGGGGTACCTGTTTATATTCTGTGGAACCGGATAATGTTACCTGTCCCTTTGCTAAAGGCTTTTCATAGAAATAACCCAATGATTAGAATTAAAAACAGAGCAACGATTAAATGCGCCACATTTTTTTCCGACGTATTGAATTTTTCGTAAGAAAAAATAAAATCTATTTTTTTTATTTCACTATGAAGTCTGTCTTCAAATTGCTTCTTCAATTTATAAGCAAGATACCAAATATAAAAAGCGCACAACCACCAAGCCAAGTTAATAAGAGTTGCCATATTCCTCTGATATTATTTTGTTCGAATGGCCGAATGGCACTGGGTACCATTTTACGGACTTTATCTTCTTATGTAGCGCTTTCGCTCTTTGCTCCAACCGGCACTTTTGGAAGGGGTACGGAATATAAACGGTACCGTTTTGATCTAACCCTTCC
>CAYRBY010000116.1:0-6039 GCA_964422635.1 uncultured bacterium | reverse complement strand
AAAGATCATGATCAATTCCCGCGGCGGTCAGCCCATGTACAAGCCCATTCCGCTCAGCGAAGTTGCTACCATTGAAGACGGCCTCGCGGACATCCGTCGTTTTACCCGCATTGGCGGTGAACGCGCCGTCGGACTCGGTATCCGCAAACAGCATGGTGCCAATTCCGTAGAAGCCGGCCATCAGGTCAAAAAGAAAGTGGCGGCGCTTAAAAAGTCCCTGCCTGAGGGCTACAAGATCGGGATCAACTTTGACAGCACGAATTTCATTGAAGAAGCCGTGGGAGAGCTCGTGTTCTCCCTTCTCCTGTCCGCTTTTCTCACCTCGGTCATCTGCTGGCTCTTTCTGGGCTCTCTAAGTTCGACGCTCAACATTGTCATCGGAATCCCCTTCTCCATACTCGGGACTTTCATTGTCATGAAATTCACGGGCTACACGCTGAACACCTTCACGCTGCTCGGCATCACCCTCGCCATCGGAATCATCGTCGATGACGCCATCATGGTGCTGGAAAACATTGTTCGTCACCGTGAAATGGGTAAAAACAAACTTGCCGCCGCAGTTGAAGGTGCCAAGGAAATCACTTTGGCCGCGCTGGCCGCAACCACAGCCGTGATTGCGATCTTTCTTCCTGTTGTTTTCATGCAGGGCGTGATTGGAAAATTTTTCTTTCAGTTCGGCGTTGTGATCTCCGTCGCTGTCATGCTTTCTCTTTTTGAAGCTCTGTCTTTTGCCCCCATGCGCTGCGCACAGTTCCTGGAAGTCGGCGAACGCAAAACGAGCTTCGGACGTTCTTTTGAGAAAGGTGTCCACTGGCTTACGGAGAGTTATGCCAAAGGTCTTGTCTTCTGTCTCAACCGGAAATGGTGGGTACTGCTCGGCGCCGGCATCTTCTTTATTATGAGCCTGATGCTGCTTCCCAAAATCCGCAAAGAGTTTGTACCGGCTCAGGACCAGAGCATGTTTCTTGCGCGTATCAAAACTCCTATTGGCTCTTCCATGGAATTCACCAACCAGAAATTCCTGCTCATTGAAGATCTGGTTTCCAAGCGCCCTGAAGTGCGCCGCTACTTTGCCGCTGTCGGCGGGTTCGGCGGCGGTGAATCCAATGCCGGCATGCTTTTCGTCACGCTGCTTAATCCCAAAGACCGGCCCAAAGATGCAAAAACCGGAAAGCGCATGACTCAGGATGACATGATGGGTTACTTCCGCACCGAGGTCGGGAAAATCCCGGACGTTAAAATCTTTCTTCAGGATCTTTCCACACGCGGACTCACGGCCCAGCGCGGTTTTCCCGTTGAGTTCACGGTGCGCGGTTCAGATTGGGAAAAGCTGGTGGATTACTCGCACAAGATTATGGAAGAAATGAAAAAGGATCCCTTTTTCCGTGACGTCGATACGGACTACGTCGAGGGCATGCCTGAAATTCAGATTGTCCCCAACCGCGACAAGGCTTTCGCCCGCGGCGTTTCGGTCAACTCAATTGCCACCACGATCAATTCCCTCATCGCCGGTGAACGTATCGGAAAATACACAAGCGGCGGCCGCCGTTACGATGTCCGCGTCAGTGTTCCGAAACAAGAACGCACCCGTGTGGAAGACCTTGAGAAACTTCTGGTGAGAAACAACCGCGGCGAGCTTGTAAAACTTTCAGACGTGGTTGATATCAATCAAAAAACCAGCCTCATGACCATAACCCGCCGTGACCGTGAACGCGCCATCGGCGTTTTCGCGAACTTGGGCCCCGGACAGTCACAAGCTGCGGCGCTGGATCGCGCTGTGCAAATCGGAAATAAAATCCTTCCCGGCGGGTACCGCCTTGTGCTGAGCGGAACAAGCCAGGCCTTCAAGGAATCTTTCGGCAGTTTGATGTTTGCTCTCTGGCTGGGAATTGTCGTGGCGTATATGGTGCTTGCTTCGCAGTTCAACCACATCATTCACCCGTTTACGGTGCTGCTGGCCTTGCCCTTCAGCGTGTCAGGGGCCTTCATTGGGCTGGCCTGGGGGAATTACTCCCTGAATATGTTCAGCATGATCGGGCTTTTGCTCTTGATGGGTATCGTGAAAAAGAATTCCATCATGCTCGTGGAATTCACGAACCAGCTGCGGGAACAAGGGCTCGAACCTTTGCAAGCCTTGAAGAAAGCCTGCCCGATCCGTTTTCGGCCTATCCTGATGACTTCCGTTGCAACCATTGCAGCGGCTGTTCCGCCTGCTTTGGCTTTGGGTCCCGGCGCCGAAACCCGCATTCCCATGGCCATTGCCGTTATCGGCGGTGTGACCGTTTCAACGATCCTGACTCTTTTTGTTGTTCCCTGCGCCTACGAAGTTCTTCTTCCTCTTGAAAACAAAGCTTCTCTGAAAAAACTCTTTTCCAGAATCACTTCTTTTCTTCCCAAAAAATAAAAAGGGGACAGGTTTTTACACCTGCCCCCTAGCCGCGTGTTGTCCAGAACCTTCCCCCCGGTTAGCCCCGGACTTCACACGAACCTATTTTTGAACCTGATGACCTGACCGCCCTCAGCATTTCTTCCATTGGAGGGGCAATCCGAGCCGAATATGTCGGGTCCATCAAAGGAGCGTTGGCCCGAAAAGGCTGCAGATAATACGCCCGCGCTCCCGAAATTTCGGCTGCCATTTCTCTCAGATCTTCTGCCTCATGGGCCCCGGAAACGAGCGTGCTGCGAAATTCATGCTCGATTCCCGATTCCAGAATGATCTGAATACTGTCCCTCAACCGCTGGTCATCCACTTTGACCTGTACAAGCTCATCATACTTTCGAAAGGGCGCCTTGATATCCATCGCAATGTAATCCACAAACCCAAGATCCAGCAAAATCCTCAGCATATCGGGAAAATATCCGCAGGTATCGAGCTTGATCAGATACCCCATTTCCTTGATCGGACGGATGAACTCCGGAAGATCCGGATGCATACACGGTTCACCGCCCGAAATCACAACACCATCAAGAGCCCAATGGCATTTCCGGAGATCGGCCAGCACATCTTCAACAGGAAGGCTCTGGCTGTAAGGCGGACACGCGAGCTCGGTGTTGTAACAAAACCGGCACCGGAAAATGCAGCCGTTTAAAAAAACACAAGCCGCCATCTTTCCCGGGTAATTGATCAAGCTAAGCTTTTGAAAGCCTCCAATGCTGATCATGGTCCGCCTCCTGGCCTAAGCTGGCCGCCGCATATTCTTTTCGCTCAACAAACTCCTCCTGCTTGCCTTCGTTCCATTGCGACACCGGCCGGAGATACCCAACGACACGTGAATAAACTTCACAGGGCTGACGATGCCCCGCAAGCTCCTTCACATGAATTTCTTCTCCGGCCCCGTCTGTTACAAAAAGTCTTTCTGCCTGTTCGCACCGCGGACAATAAGGATGTTCCCCTGCCAAATACCCATGTTTGGGACAAACACTAAAGGTCGGCGTCAGCGTAATGTACGGAAGGCGGTAATGATGCAGCACCCTTTTGATGAGATTTTTAACGGCCGCGGTGTCCGGCAGGTGTTCACCCAGAAACATATGAAACACGGTGCCGCCGGTGTAGCGCGACTGTAAATCGTCCTGCAGATCCAGCGCTTCAAAAAGATTCTGCGTAAAATCCACAGGCAGGTGCGTGGAATTCGTGTAAAACGGTTTTGCGCCCTCCTGACACCGGGCCTCATTGGCGCAAATAATATCGGGGAAACGCTCTTTATCAAGCCGTGCCAGGCGGTAGGACGTGGCTTCTGCCGGCGTGGCTTCCAGATTAAAGAGCTGGCCTGTCTGCTCCTGATATTCCACAAGCTTCTCATTCATGAAATCCAGCACGTCGCAGGCGAACTCATACCCCTCATCGTCCGCAATCGAAACACCCAGAAGGTTCTCAAGGGCTTCGTTCATCCCCACAATTCCGATCGTGGAGAAATGATTCGCCCAGTAATTACCCATGCGGGCTTTGACATTGCGAAGATAGAAGCTCGAGTAGGGATACAGGTTTTGATCCGTCAGCTTTTCCAGCACCTTGCGCTTAATCACAAGGCTTTCTTTTGCAAGACTCATCATGTGTTCAAGGTCGTGGTAAAAATCTTCTTTCGTCGCAGCTTCATACCCGATTCTCGGGAGATTGATTGTGACCACACCGATGGAACCCGTCAGCGGGTTCGAGCCAAAAAGCGCACCGCCCCGCTTCTCAAGCTTTTTGGTGTCCAGACGCAGGCGGCAGCACATGGAGCGGACATCATCCGGAGACATTCCCGAATTGACGAAGTTTGAGAAATACGGAATTCCGTATTTCGCCGTCACGCGCCACAGAGGCTCCAGTTCGGGAGCATCCCAGTCAAAATCCTTCGTCACATTCACGGTCGGAATCGGAAAAGTAAAAACACGTCCCTTCGCGTCGCCCTCTTCCATGACTTCAAGAAAGGCACGGTTAAAAATGTTCATCTCATGCTGAAATTTTCCGTATGTCGCGTCCTTGCGTTCCCCCCCCACAATGACAGGCATGTCCCGAAGCGCTGCGGGCACACGCAGGTCAAGCGTGACATTGGTGAAAGGGGTTTGAAATCCCACACGCGTCGGCACGTTGATATTGAATATAAATTCCTGAAGCGCCTGTTTGACCTCGGTGAAAGACAAATGGTCATAGCGGATAAAGGGTGAAAGCAGCGTATCAAAGTTGGAGAAGGCCTGGGCCCCGGCCGCCTCGCCCTGGAGGGTATAGAAGAAATTTACTATCTGCCCCAGGGCGCTCCGGAAATGCTTGGCGGGTCGGCTTTCGATTTTACCGGAAACCCCGCGGAACCCCTGCTCAAGAAGGTCCACAAGATCCCAGCCCACACAATAAACCGAAAGCTGATTAAGGTCGTGGATATGAAAATCACCCGTCTCATGAGCATCTTTCACTTCGGGCGGGTAAATTTTATTAAGCCAGTAATTCTTGCTGACCTCGGAAGAAAGATAATGATTCAGCCCCTGAAGGGAATAACTCATATTGCTGTTCTCGCGAACCTGCCAGTCCTGGCGCGACAGATAGCTGTCCACAAGCTCGACCTTGGACTTGGCAACAATTTCGCGAATCCGCGCATGCTGATCGCGGTAAAGAATGTAGGCCTTTGCGGTTTTTTTATACGTCGAGGCGAGAAGCGTTTCTTCAACAGCGTCCTGAATTTTTTCTACGGTAGGAATAACGTTTTCATCGCGTTCCCAGGCAAGCAGAATCACGCGGCGGCAGAGCCTGCGGGCAGTATCCTCTTCAAATTCTCCGGTCGCTTGGCCTGCTTTAGCGATGGCATCCGTGATTTTCGAGTGTTCAAACTTCTCGATACGGCCATCACGTTTGCGGATAAATTCGAAAGGACACCACATAACGACCTCCTGGGCACTGCCCTTGCATGAAAAGACTACGACAATAGAGGCGTCCTCACTTGTGACAACTGTCACAAAACAAAAAAAAACAAAAAAAAGGTACCGGGTACCTACTCGGGGAAATGTAGCCGACTAATCGTAGACAACCGACAAATGCACGATTTGTCGGTAGCGACGTTCCCGAAGTATCAGTCGGGAATGGCGTAAAGACCCGGTAAGGCAATAGCGAAAGAGTTCAAGGTAGAATGAAAAAAAGGTACCTTTGAGTTACTTTGCCCCTACCCCAAAAAGAACCACGGGTACGGTTTTGGCGAGAATCTTTAAGTCGAGCTGGAGAGACCACTTATCGATGTACTGCAGATCAAGGCGCATCCATTCATCAAAATCCACAATGCTGTTACGGCCATTCACCTGCCAGAGGCACGTAATCCCCGGCGACATGCTGAGACGGCGTCTTTGCCAGGGCTGATACTGTTCAACCTCAGCAGGAATCGGCGGGCGGGGCCCCACAAGACTCATATCCCCTTTAAGCACGTTAAAAAGCTGGGGCAATTCATCGATGCTAAGCTTCCGCATCCAGCCCCCGCAGCGCGTAATTCTAGGATCATTCTGCATTTTAAAAGCCGGACCGGACATTTCGTTAAAAGCCCTCAAGGCCGCGAGCTTCGCTTCTGCATCCACCACCAT
>CAYRBY010000115.1:0-6162 GCA_964422635.1 uncultured bacterium | reverse complement strand
AGATTGTCCGGATTTTGTGCGATTTGGCGAAGCACAAAGATAATCTTCTGGAACCAGATTTCTCCCGCAAAGGCATGATACCGGGAATCCTCAGCAAATTGACGGATCACATCCGGAATCGGAACCTGGCTCCCCGCAGGAGCGCCGAGATTCAACACCTGACGGCCCGGAAGGAAAAATCCTTCCATGCGTTTGACGGCCCAATCCCCTTTTAACCGTTCAAGATTTGCAGGGGTTGCTGCAACCATGTTGCCAAGAGCTGTGATCGTTAAGCGCCCCATCTGGTCAAGATTGCCGCGGGGAACTCCTGCGATATCAAAAAGGAGAATAAACGGAAGATACTTCTCGACCCCTGCGGAAAGAGATCGAGGCGTCGTTTCACCCCAATGAAGGGCGCCGAAAATAAGTTCCTCGCCCGTGATCTGCTGCATCAACAGAATTTCAGCTCCCGAAAAACCGCCAATGGCCTCCAGAAGCGGACGAACCATTCTGGCCCCAATCGTGGGATGATCAGGTCCAACCGACACCAGACGTCCGGTATCATGAAGCGCGATACCCATCTCAAGCAGTTTTTTCTCGCGCGGAGAAAGCTGATCAAAAGCTTCCCAAAGTGTCCGGAGATGGGTCTTGGCTGCTTCCACATCGACTCCCGGATCAAAACGTTTCAAGAGCGTATTGAGTTCCGCTTCATTGAACTCAAGTTTGCCAGCATCGTCTCTACGCATCAAATTGCTGAAGGCAACGGAAGCGGTATGAATGGCCTCATGATGCTGCTCAAAAGTCAGATTCTGACCGCCGCCAATTTCATACGCAGCACCGGCATTCTGAACAACAGACTTGGGCGACTGTGCATTCTCAGCACTCCAGTGGTAGATGGCTCGAACAGCATCAAAAACTGAACCAAAAGAACGGGTCTCATCCTCCATGGCACTGCGCACGCCAAGAGCCGCCGGAGAACCGCCAAGCGTCAGGAAATAATTCCGAATGCCTTTTTCAACCCGCTCGCGGGCGGCCGGATTATTGTTTTTGGTGGCCTCAATAAGATCCTGCTGGGTAATGAAGTCCTGCAGACCTGCACGAAGTTCCGAGCGGGGCGGCAGAGTCATGTTTCCGTTTCGGGCAACCCGGTAAATTGTAAGCGCCTTGAGCACTTCTGCAACCGGCACCTGATTGAGATTGTTATTGGCAATTGCATTCTGGACCGATGTCGGAAGAAGCTGTCCAGTTTTGTTGTTCACGGGTTTAGCCAATTCCGCGATCAATTCCTTGTACAGCGATCCGAGCCAGTCTTCGCGAACCTGACCGGCTTTTGCAGCTTCAGGCTGAAAACGCGGCAGCGGCTCAAAACGCTGAAGAAGAAGCTCCCTCTCCCGGCGGCGTTCCGCGGCATCCCGGGCATTAAGACGGGAAATCGCCTCATCCGTGAAATCAGCAAGGTTCATTTGCGCAATGGGATCACGCCGCCCTATCCACCGGTCAGCAACACGGCGCATACGGGCAAGTTTTTCAGCGGGGTCAAGGCCTTCCCAATCCCCAAGCCAATTTGAGAAAAGCGGTTCACGTCCGATCCTGAACGAATTTTGTTCCAGCCGAATGTAAATCTGTTCAAAGAAAAGGGCCACGTTATGGGAAACAATATAAGGCGCCCAAACAACCCACTGAATCGCAAAATGAACCATACGCACAGCTTTGACCCGGAGTGACTGCCCCTGCATGCCGATCCAGTACGGTCGGAACTGGCCTTCGAAATAGCTCAAATTGAGAGATGGAATGAAGTCAAGAGCGCGGGCGACAACAAGGAATGCTCCGTACGCCAAAGCACCCCAGAATGCAATCGGCAGCCCAACCGTCAAATAAAGGATTGGGAACAGGATAAAAATACCGCCTGAAAAATTCGCGAGATACTTGAAAGGACTCGAAAGCCAGTTAAACGCAATATAAAACAGCATCCGGAAAGGAAGCGCGAGCGCTGCCAAAGGCTGATGGATATATCCCGTGATGGTCAATGCGATGTCACGCGCCAGGCTCTTGGGCGGCATGGCGCGTTCATAGATCTCCTGAACCGTATGAACAGACTCGAAGAACCAATCATCAAAACGGCCTTCACGGAAAAGATTTTGCTGCGCTTCCTTGCGCCGGTTTTCAGCTTCACGGATCTGTTCAACAGACATGCCTGCAAACCATTGCTTCAGCCAGCGGCCTGCGGGCGAAGTACGGATGGCGGTTGAAAGACCCTGAATACCCCAGGACAAAGAGCTGACAAGGTACATCACAAGGAACGGCGGGAAAAGAGAGTACAAAAGAACTTTGCCAATCACGCCAAAAACCTTATCCCGGAAGTAGCCGCGGGGAAGCAGCGTCGGATCAACACCTTCAGCAGAACGGCGCGCCGCATCCAGAATAGCGAGGCGGTAGTGATAGCCGAGCATCGGCCAATCGCGGTCCAGAGTGTTCTGGTTGCCCTGAATTTCTGTGGGGGCAACCAGATCAAAACCTTCCTGCAAAAGAAGATTGAAATCCTTGGCAGCTTGTCCTACAGGTCCATAGAGACCTCCCTCTTCAAGATCGAAACCCGGAAGCATTTCTTTGGAAGTCACAGCCTGAATCAGTTCACGCGTCTTGTTGCGCTCATGCTCTTCTTTGGTATAGCCGACACGGGCAAAGTTTTTATTCAATTCCTCCACAATCATGTCCCAGGTCAGATTGGTTTCGTTCCACTCGAACATCTGGCGGAGAGCGTCCGCATCCTGGCGGCGCGCATTGACCGCTGCCTGAAGAGGTCTTCTGACACTCACGGGCTGGCCTGCAGATGCAGCCAGAGCCTGTTCCGCCAGACGTAAACTCTCCTCCGCACGGTCCAGCTGTTCCTTCAACTGCTTCATGAACGCTGTTTTCCAGGCAATGAAATAGCCGCCGACAGCGCGGTCTTCAAGGTTACGGGCAAAAACCTTTTCGCCGTAAAGCGAGAGGAAAAATCCGAGACCATTTCCAAACACGAAAGACAAGCCAAAGATGGTCCAGCTCACAAAGCGAAACGCCGGGTCCAACTGACCCATGTAGGTGAGCGCAATCACCACAATTCCGATAAAAGGTGCGAAGAAATAAGTCCTCTGATGACTGCCGCCGTCAACAACCATCTTGGAAAGGTCGCGGCGTCCCATGCCGTAAGAGCGTCCAAGTACCGGCGACATGGCTGCAAGAAAAGCACTGGCTTCGGCATAACGCAGCCAGGCGATGGGGATACCGCGGGCAAAGTTTGGTGCTGCCTTCAAAACGTTCATCGGGCTTAGCGTCATATTATTCAAAAGAATGGATGTCGAAATCACGCTCTCCCGTTCCATTCTTCCTGCATAGCGGGTTACTTCACGGCCGACATAAGACCAGGATGAGATGATTTTGAAAACAATACGGAACGGAATGTAATAAGAGAACAAGTAATAAAGCGGCGTCATGACGAATTGAAGCGCCGAAAGCTCAAGAGACCAGGCATCACGTGTGGCACCGATCATTTGCAGCCACGAAGAATTTCTGACCAGGTTCCAGAACAAACCATAAAACCCGTTGATGGCATCAATATTGGATGCGATAAGGGCCCAGGCCGCAAGGAACGAAATCGTGAAGAACAAGGGATTACGGATGGAATTCCAGAAATCGGCAAAACGAACTCGCAACGGCACTTTGATCTGAGCCGTCTCACCCGGTGTCTGCGGCGTTTGACTGCGGACAAAATCCCGTATTGCACCGGGTAAACGTATGGCCGCATAGGCACCGCCAAGCGCAAGCGCGGTCGTCATTCCCGCGAAGTGCAAACCGACCGCAAAAAGGATGGGCGCACCAAAAACTCCGAGATTCCAGAAAGTTTTTCCCACGCGCGCAATGCCAGAATCCAGGAAAATGGCTTTTGTTGACGGCGTAATAAATTTAGGCAGTGCAATGAGGGCAAACATCACGAACAAATAGAGCCCCACACCTATCGGAATCGCAGTCAGGAACACACTGTAAATACCCGATGAAAACGGCATAAAAGACATGAAGGCTTCCTTGGTGGTCAGGAAACCCGTAATCGTGGTTGAAAGAGTTCCGAGCACAACGGAGTAGAAAAGGAAAACCGCCGCACTGACGATACCGAGAATAATCAAACCCATGGTCCATTGATGTCCAGGAGCCAAATGATGGTCTGCGGCCATACGCTTGATCGCACCTTCCTCACGGCCGCGGACAATTTCTATAAGCGCACCCGCACCCTGCGACTCAGCCACGATCAGGCGGAGATCGCCGCCCATCCAGGAACCGGCACGCAGATTGAATCCCCAAACCGTTCCCGGAACGTCTTCGTTCACACCGGCAATCGCATAGAAGTTCTTGATGCGGGCAATCGGCATTTGACCCATCTTGTCGAGCTGCACCGGCCGGTCCTGCTGAACCTGCACAATCGCCAGAACATCCGCTTTTGCCGGATTGCCGCCGTTCCAGCGGCCGCGGTCCTTAAGCTCCTGCACCACGCGCTCGATAGCCATACGCGCTTCAGGGCCAACATAGATATTCTTGTCTTTGAGGCCCGGAACGAAAAGCGTGAGCACCGACATACCTTCCCAGTGGTCATGGCTTCGGGCGTCGATAAAGACAGCTTCCTTATCGATGACGTTCTGGGGATAGTCCTGACCGTCATGAACGATCGGGAGCTTGCGGTAAACATTCGTCTTGGCATCGCGGACATAAATAAACCGCGGAAGAAGGACCGAGGCCTCAGGGCTTAAACCTTCGGGTTTCTCTTCGTGTGAAGCATCAAGAACTTCCTTCTCCACAGCTGTGACAGGCTCGTAGTTTTGAACGGCTTCATTCCAGACAAGAGCTGTCCCACCCTCCACAGAAACGGTCTTTTTCGTCGGACGGCGGAGAAGCTCAGGACGAGGAAGCGGCTTTGTCTGAGACTGCGCATTAAGCGTCAGCGCGACAGACTGATGGGTTCGAGCGCGGTCAGCGTCACTCACATCAGCAGCGGATACAATCGCGTCAGACAGCAGTTCAAGGCGGTGCAGCTCGCTGATCTCCACACCCGCGACAGTCCGAGCCGAACCGTCCTCTGCAGGAATTGAAGTTCTGCGCCCTTCCAGATTAAAGGTTTCAAATTCCTGTATCACGTAATTATCAGGATTACCTTCCGAATGAAGAACAACCGACATCTTGCCCCACGGGTTTGTCTTCTTCCAGATCGCAAACGATTCCAGATTGTTATGCTCCAGCATGGAGTGCGCATCTTTGTTGGTGCCCGAGAAAGTGGTTTCATACTGGTTGTGATAGGAAATATTCGCCTGCGCCTGGCCGTATCCGACACCATCAAGACGAGCGATCGAAAGGTGCAGCTGGTTCATACGTGCTGCGCGCGGCATGAAAATATCATCACCGTCGGTCTGGTGGATAAAGGACAGCATGCGGTCCGGTTCCATAGGCAGGCCGTCTTTGTCGATGTAAGGCTGGCTGGTTTCCGGATTCATGAGCACCGGTCCGTAGTACTTTGTTTCGCCGGATTTCAGGATTTCTCCGTTCACAAACGCTTTACCGGTTTCAAGGATTTCATATGTACCCGGATCTGCAACTGTTTTTTGCTTCCAAAGACGGTGTCCCGCGTGATCATAAACAAAGGTGTATCCCGTAGCCTTAAGCGCATCGATTTCACCGCGATGCTCATAATCGGACTCATAAACACCGCGCTTGTAGAGATTGCCGCGGGAATCAAAATAATAGCCCTGTGCGGCAAGAGCGCGAAGCTCACGAAGACTGTGATCTTCAAGAACTGTGATAGTCGTATGATCGGGCCCTGGATAATCGACGCGGATTTTGATCGTACCCGTGCCTCGGTCAAAGAAACCAACCTTGCGCATATCTCTGTATCCAACAAGTTCCCCGCCTTCTTCAATGACTTCGATATGCCGGAGGTCAGCGATACGCTCAAGCTCGGTCAGTTCCATGCCCGAAGACGTTTTGCGCTCAGCAAACCGCTTGTGCGTAAAGGAGGTCATACTGCCATCAGGATTGACTGCGAATTCCTCTTTTTCTGCAAAAGTACGCAGAGCAACCAGGTCGCGGCGCTTCGGACCTTCTCCAACCTCAAAACCATCGATCAGATACTGCTGCGGGATGGCGTGGAAAGTCGAAAGACGC
>CAYRBY010000114.1:3083-6313 GCA_964422635.1 uncultured bacterium | reverse complement strand
TTTCAAATCAAGACGCTGCACGGTCATTATGAAACAGCGGTCCAGGTCCGGAATATTATCCGTTTTCTAAAAGAACAGTATGGTGTGGACCTGTTGTTTGCTGAAGGAGCCAGCGGAAAGCTCCACCCTGAATATTTAAATTTTGTGCAGGATCCGGAAAAAAACGCACGGGCTGTGGATAAGCTTGTTCAAAAAGGGGAAGCCACAGGCGTTGACCTGTCTTTGCTCGATGGCCCCCTTGAAGCCTTGGGGGTTGAGGATACGGCGGCCTACAAGATGTCCCTTGCAAGTTTTAAAAAAGTTGTCGGCAGCCTAGGCAAAAATGAATCCCTGCTTGAAGAACGCCGCCTGGCACTCGAAAAGTCAGCATCCAAGGTGCTGGATGCTGAGTCTCGAGACCTCCTTTCTCAATGGCTGAACTTCAATTCCGGCCGCCGCGATTTTCTAGCCACGGTCAAATATCTTCAGGCTGAAGCGCAAAGCTCCCTTGGAATCGATTTCCAAACACCTTTTGCCCAGTTTGAGTGGCCGCAGCTGACACGTCTTGTCCTGATGACGGATCTTGAAAAGAAGCGCAATGAAGAGAAGCTGAAGTCCGAAAAGGCTGAGCTTGAAATGAAGTTTGCTGCAGTCAACCGGCCGGCTCAGGATTTTCTGGCGTTGGTGACTTCACAAACCGATTCTCCATCTGCAAGCGCTCCGCAAATACCGTCCCGCCGTCTCGTGGAGAATTTTATTTCTGAGGCCAAAAAGGCCGGTATATCCCTGCGTGATTACCCGCAGATTCTTTACTGCGCAGCCCGGAAGGTGCTGGAAAACGAGCTGGACTCCAGAGTTCTTTATGAAGAAATGGAAAAGCTGTTTGACGATATTCTTGAAAACGAAATGGGTACCCCTGAACAAAGACAGATCGTCCGCCAGTACCAGGATTTGATGCTGACCCGGAAACTTCTGAATCTTGAGATGTCACCACGCGACTGGGAGGACTGGGTTCGTTCGGATGCCGGAGCTTCAGCGGATCCTTCCTTGAAGGAAAGCATTGCTGAGGCGGAAAACTTTTACAGGGGAATGGATCGGCGTGAAGAGGCGTTTCTGGATCATGCCGTCGAGGGCTTTAAAAATAAAAAACACAAAACAGCGGTGCTCGTGACCGGTGGTTTTCACAGTTCTGGCATAAAAGACCGTCTGCGTTCAAAAGGCATGGGACTTGTCGTGATTACACCGCATGTTTCTGGCGACTTTGGAAATGATCTTTACCGGAAAATCATGATGCGCAGTGCGGGCCTTGAACAAACGCTTCTGACCAACGCCCCTGAAGCGTCTTTGGCTCAGGGTTGGGACATAGCGGGGCAAAGTGCAGCGGTCAGGCAGGCGCTCCGGGAAGAAGGCTTTGATGTAGACACGAAAGGGCCTTACTTTGCGGCCGTTCAAGAGAGCCTTTCGAAACGTTCGGAACTAAGAATGGACGAGCAGGAATTCATAGAGCTCATTCACAGCGCCCGCGGGCCGCAGCTCGATGTTCCCTTGAGGCCGAATGATCCGGATTGGGTGGCGCAGCTGAACCCGGAGTTTATTCAGGCGCACCGTGAAGAATTCATCACCGGAATCAATGAGCTTGCCGACGCGCTTGGAAATGACGGCCGCGTCTTGGCGAATGGTATTTCTTATATTGACCTAAGCGCTGCTTATGGTTTTCACCTCGAACAGGTGGACTCGCTTCTCCTGATGGCCATTGGTACTGTCCTGGGGGTTTGGACAATCCTTTCGGATATACGCAAGGAAGGCGACACCTCTCCGGTTCACGAACAGTTTCCTCTCTTGCACCGTATTGATTTTAAAGCGCTTGGACGCGCTGAATTGCGGACGGCGGATACTCAAACCGGTTATGAGCTGGTTGAAAAAGAATTGGATGTAAGAACGCTTTTTCCTGAGGATCAGCAGGACAAGCCCTTAAATCAGATTGTTTTTGTTTCAGACAACACGGGCACGATGGTTCAGGGGTATGGGGATCCGCTCAGCGGCACTATTCTTGAGGACAGCATCAAACTCTTGGGCCGGGACGGATTTTTCCTGCTCGTGAATTCCGGAGACCCGCTCAAAGACCTGGCAGAAAAAACATACACCCCGCTTCTTGATGGAATCTCCGCCTCGGGCCGGGAACATTTTCACATTGTGGCTGACGGAGGATCGAGACGCATCGGGTTTGCGGCAGATGCCTCGGTCCGCTACCGGGAAGAGCTTGAATCCTGGCCCAAGGCCCGCCGTTTTGAATATGCCAAAACGCTGGCAGATGCTTTTTATAAGGAACTCAAAAAGCGGCAAGGTTTTTTGGCAGAGGCCTTAAAAGATATACCTGACTCGAAAATTGATGCCATCAGGGATGAACGTATGGCAGCGCTTGAGGCGATTGGCCCTGAAGCCTGGGGAGAAAAGAAGGCCGATGAAGCCAAGTACATTTTTGATCTGCTTCCGCAGGATTTTCTGAAAGGCTGGGGGAGGGTTTTTGTCTACGATGTGGGACCGAAGGTCAGTTTTGACGCGCCCTCCTTGAGAGATTTATTGCCCGCAGAATTCACACCGGGAATCATGACGGAAGTTCAGAAAAAGTATCCCGCAGGCACGGAAGACCTTTACGTGGTGTCTGTCCCGGGCGCTGTCGATATGGCGCGTGTATCCAAGATTGAAGGTGTGAGCAAAACTTTGAACGAACAGATTTATCAGCAGCTTGACCCGAAGCAGCCGCTTCTGATGATTGTAATCGGTGACGGAGACAATGATATTCCGACTTTCAGCTTGAAAGGCCCCGCAGGGTTTCAGCAAGCCGTTGTCCCAGTGTTCTTAAGAAGCCTCCCTTCTTATGCCTCACGTCTTCCCGAAGGCACGTTTATTGCGAAAGATAAAATGGCGGGAACTGCGCAGGTGCTTGATCATTTAGCACAGCACGCGGGCAAAAAAATCTCAGAGATTCCTTCTTTAAAACTCCGGCAGTGGGTGCGCTCAGAACTTCGTGCGGGTGATCCGAGTGTGATGCCTGAGGGCTTATCCACGGTGATTTTTCCATCAAGGGAAGACCTTCTGGGGCTCAAGTTTTTGGATGCTTCCCGCCGTGCTATGGGTGATCGTGACCAAATTCTCGTGGAGGTTGAGGGGATTCCTGAAGGTCTGTATGTTCACCGGAATGTCTTCAATCCAGCCATTAAAAATGTAAGCAGTCCGCTTTTGGGACAGGT
>CAYRBY010000114.1:0-2983 GCA_964422635.1 uncultured bacterium | reverse complement strand
TTTTGGAGAGATCCATTTATGATGATCAGAGGAATGTCCTGAAACGTTTTTTTGAAGGGGCTTCCCGGCATCTTGCCCCAGGCGGCCGTATCCAGATGATTTTTTCTCAAAGCGCTATGGAAGACTTGCAGGAGCTGCTCCAGGGCAAGTGGAACATTGAGGTTCTTGAGACCAAAACCTACGAACGCCGCAATCAGGGGTATAACCTCCTCAAGCTTCAGCCGGTTTTTGCTGGAGAGGCGGTGCGCTCAGAATTAAGAACAGAAGAATCAGAGGCGATTGGTCTGGATGGCCGTTTGAAGGGCCTCGACCTTTATGAAAAGGTGTTCAGCCAGGCACCGGATACAACGCTTCGTGTGGGCCGCGATATCGCGCATACTGGAGCTTTGCAGGCTGCGGCGATCATTAAAGGAATTCAGGCCAAGAGGAAGGCCTATGACGCAGCGGGGCAGAAAGACCGTGATGTCTTCATTATCTTTGCAACCGGCAACACGCAGTGGCTCGGACTTACAACACTGGCCAGTATCCTGGACAGCTGGGGGAGCTGGGATGATGAAACCCGTCAGCTTCTTACACAAAACGGAGTTGATCTTTCCGATAAGCCGGACATGAGCCGGATTTTTGCGACACACCTCGATACCATTTTCCCGCAAAGCCGCGATGACTATTACTCCTACGCGAATGAGCTCCATAATATGTTTGATAAGCTTGGAATTTCGCGTGAGAAGCGCCGCATGTTCTACGGGGACGTGAAGAATGATCAGATTGAACCTGATGCAGATAACAAAATGGACAAGGCCGCATTTGAAAAAGTTCAGGCTTCGATTGATCAAGAAGGTTTGAAGCTTGATGAGTTTTTGAAGGGCCAGCTTGCCAGCGATCACCCCCAGTATGCCTACCTTGATGCCGTCAACCGCTACACAAAGAAGATGGCGGAGTTTGTTCTGGCCAAGGGCCCTGACATTGCGCTTTTCAGTGCCGGACCTTCCTATGAAGGAAAAGGCCACTTTGCTTTTAATGAAGCGGGGACGCCGTTTGATCAAGGTCTCGTGATGTCGCTTCTCAGCTACCACGCGGCGGCAGGGAATATCAAAGATCGTGGAGGTATGCAGCACTTCCGCACGCAAGAGGGCGCCATTAAAATTGGCGGCGCGACTTTGGGGCCCAAAGAAATACGAAGCAGCCACCCGATTTTTATCACCATTATTAACGGTAAGGAAAAGCGCGAATCCGTACGCAGTCTCGTGGAAAGAGAAGCGGATATTCAGTACCCCATGACGGCCTTGCAGGCAGGCGCCCCCGGCAGTGTCCTGATTATGGAATCAGCTTCGGGGAGTACGCTTCGTTATTTTACGAACACCTGGGATTTTGTTGAAATTCCAGCAAGGGATTGGAATGCGGATCTTCAGGCAAAGCTGTTTGTCCGTCTTTCAAAAGAAACCGGCAAGCCTGTCGCGGCGTTGACCGTCGATGACTGGCTGCAGTCACAGGGAAAAGACCAGTCCGAAATTGCTGCGATCCGCACCAAGAACCTTATAGCACTGACAACCTTTCAACCCTGGGAAGTTTTACGGGATGAAGTCGTTAAGACCCTCAACAAGGAACCCCTTAAATCCGAACAGGTCCCAGCTCGTCTTGGACTTCGTCCCGGTGATGAAATTGTACACATTGGGCCGCATCTTGATGATCTTTCCTTGGCTGCCCAGTTTCTGGTTTCGGAATTTTCAAAACAAGGCCACCGTCTTTATTCCTACTACACGGCACCAGGCTACACGGCTGTTTCAGATGAGTATGTTTTAAGTGCGCTTGGAACGCTGAAGGACTTCAAGGCCGATGAGCTTGCGGACCTTGCAGGGGAAACAAGTTCCGTCTTCGCCTTCAAGCAAAATGAGGAAAAATACCTGCGCCAGTTGATCAAGGTTCTCGCGGCCCGAGGCCTTGCTTACGACCCCATGAATTACGACACATGGTCTCAAATGCCTGCAGAGGAGCAGAAGCTCCGGGCCAAGCTTCTTTTCCTCCGTTTGAATTTCGAATCCTCTCTGAAAGGACAGCTTTCATCGCCAGAAAGAATTTCTGCGCTCCGGGAGGCTCTTGAAATTTATATCCAAGCAAAACCTCACTGGGGTTCTTCTGAAATTGTGGTCATGCAGAAGCTGAAAGTAGCCCTTCGTTTTGTGGAAGAGCAGACGGAGCTCATGAGCCGCGGTGTCGGATATGAAGACATTTTCTTTCCTTTTCAGTCCAGCTGGTATGCGCTTGAGCGCAAGGGAACAGCCCGGCAAAGCGATATTGATGTGATCAAAGATGTGATCCGGACCAAGAAACCGCGCATGGTGATTGTAAACGGAGAAGGGTTTATGGATCACGGTGCGCATTCGATTACGGAGATGACTGTCAAAGTTGCCGTGAAGGAACTCTATGAAGAAGGGGCTCTGCCTGACGGGTTCCGGATGTTCTTTTACCGCGGGGTCTGGGACCGCGCAGAAATCACCGGCCGGCCGGATCAGATCCTTGTGGCGCTGGGTGAAGAAGAGTTGAATGAAAACAAATCGAGCTTTGTCCGCAATTATCCTTCCCAGGCGCCGGCATTGGTTCCAGATGCCAGCGTCAAGGAACCGATGTTTTTCTCGGACCAGGTGGTCACAAACGCACGTGAGACGCTTGCGGAGTGGGCAGGATTGAACGGCAGGAAAACAGATGACCCTGCGCTTCAGGGCATTCTGGCTTTTGACATGATTGATTTTAATTCCCGTTCAGCGGTCCAGTCTTTTCTTGCAGAGGTTGTTGCCAAGAAAACCGAACTCGACCGCGTGCAGGTTCCGATTAACCGTGCGTCGCTCAGTAAAATTATTGGATCAGCGCCTCCCTACGCCGATCTTTCTGGCCAGCCGGGGGAGAAATTCCTTTCTGTTTTAGCGGCTGCGGGCTTTCCCTTCGAAGCAGTTCTTACAAAAGAGGAAATTGAGAAAACAAAAGTAGA
>CAYRBY010000113.1:0-6342 GCA_964422635.1 uncultured bacterium | reverse complement strand
GCGTACTCTTTGTCGATGACGAGAATATGATGAATGAGCCAGCTCTTCAAATAGGAAGTAAAGCGGAGAGCGGTACTGACCGCATCGTTTGCCAGGGACTCCTTCAGGCGTTTCACCTCAGCAATAAAAGCCTCATGCTCTTCCTTGTGCGCTTGAAATTCGGGATACTCGTAGCGCTTCATATAGCCTTCTTCAACCTGAAAATGATAGACCGTATAGTCTTCGAGTTTCTTGGCGAGCGAGGCCAGATAAATTGTGCTCACCTTTCCCAAATTAATCGCCCGGTCTAGTTCATTGATGTAATGGATCAGTGCCTGGTGGTGTCCATCGATGACAGCACTTCCCATGCTAAACTTTTGTGTCCACTCGAGATCTTTCAATGGAAACTCCTTTTGGGTCGCTTAAATGACGCCTGTCAAAACTCAGACAAGCAGAACGATTCCTGATTTGTACTAACCGTTTGCTGCAACATCGGGTAGAGCCTGCCCGCAAACCTCGTCACGGCAGCCTGGGTCAGCGGCAGTCATGATCTGCTCTGGGTCACCGCCGCTCCAGCGGCATTCAAAGAAAATACCGTTTGCATGACAGTTGTACCCTGGACGGCAGACATGCCCGCCGTCTTTTGGAACAGGACTCATCGTGTCGCCTTGATAAGAAAAGTCCGCACAACGGGAATCCCCAGATGCAGAACTCGCGTTTTTCCGGAGCCTGTGAACCTCTTGTGCATCGGGGAAATAACCCATCCCCTGAACCGGGCGCTGAACCTGATCAGGATCTGTGTTTATGGGCACGGGCAGCCGGGCTGATCGAGTCTCAGGAGTTTGGCTGGAAGCATCATCTTCGGACGGCAAGGCAGAAAGAACTGTGGAAAAAGCCAAAACAAGGAGGCCTAAAAACATGGCCGTTAAAACTTGCTTCATCGAACATCTCCTGTGGGGGAAGGAGAGAAAATTATATCAAATCAATCCGTGTTTTGGGAAAGACACTTCTTTCAAGTCTTGTTTTCCAGTAGTTTTTCAATATCCTTCCGGAAGTTCATTCTAGCAAGACTTAAAGCGCTTTGCCCGTCGGGAGCCTTGTAGACCGTGTTTGCTCCCTTGCGAATCAAAAATTCCGCCAGTTCAAAATAGCCGTACTGCACAGCTTCCATCAAGGCCGTGTAATCTTCCTCCGAAACGCAATCAATCCGGGCGCCGTTTTCCAAAGCAATTCGAGCGCCTTCAAGATCACCTTTCTTTACGGCTTCAATCAAAGCCTTGTTCGCATGAGGATCGCCCCTATCCACCTTAAAGACAGGCCCGCCCTCAAAGGCAACCGTCAGGTTTTTTGAAAACTTCTCTTCGTCCGCCCGGGAAACAGCACCAAGCTTAATCGAATTAAGTTGGCCTCCGCCTCTATCCGATTTAATGTTTCCGGCTCGCTCACTAACGGGCAAATAATGAAGCTTGCTTCCGAGGATCACCATGAAAAGGACAAGGGAAGAAAGCGTATAATTTAAAACCAGCTGGTTTTTGTGATTTCTCCAGTTCTTTAAAAAATAAAACCACATCAGCGGCCGGCAGAAATAGGAGTACAACCAGAAGTTGGGTTCCCGGTCCTGTGCATTCAGCCCGATGGACAGCCCGTTTAAAAACAATTCCATCACAAGGTAGGCCAACACACAAAAATACACGGTTTTTCCCAAATCAAAGCTGTCTATCATGCAGCGCTTCCCGTTGGTTCGTGAGCCAGCCCGCGCGATTCGAGATAAGCGTTGAGCACCTTGGCCCAAAGCGCATAGCCGGGCCCCAAAAGATGAAGCTTGTCGTAACTCAACGGTTCGGGCAAAACGCCCTGCGGGGCAATCACGGTATTAAGATCAAGATAATCCAGATGCTCCTCGGAAGCGTAGCTTTGAAGCTTTTGATTCAAACTTCTTACCAGAGAGGCTGTCTTCTTTACCTGCGCAGTATCTCCTCCTGGAAAAAGAACGGATTGAAGCACAGGTTCCACGCCCCCCTGCCTCAAGGCCGTGACAAGCCTTCGCTGGTTTTCAAAAACTTCCTCCACGGAACGCCCCTGCCTCAAATCATTGATCCCGATCATAATAAAGCACAGCTTGGGCTCCAGTGAAATCACCGATTCCGCCAATTCCAGAATGCCTGCGGAGGTCTGATAAGTTAGTCCCCGGTTCGCCACATCCAGACGTCCCAGCAGCTCATTCCAGTTCACAAAATTAGTAAGGGAATCTCCCAGCATGACAAAATTAATTTTGCGCTCGGGATAAACCGAAAAAATCGACTTATGGACACTGCGTTCACTTGCGCCTCTTTTTTCAAAAGCATCCAGGTCACTCGCCTGCGGCTTGGCTCCAAAAAAAACAATGCCAATCCCCGTTGCAATTGCCGCGAAACCTAAAGCCTTAAAAAACGCGTTTTTGTTTACCATATGTCTTTTTTAAACTCTGCTCGACAAAGTCCCTTTTTCTTCCTGCTCTTGATATGCTAACACGCCTGACAAGATCGTAATAACGCCGAGCATTTCCATGGTTTCTTCAAACACAACTTCCAGCTGAACCATGAGGTCGGGTGTTTGACCGTCATGAACCATGAGAGCTTCTAAAACAACCGCACCCACTATAACAAGCGCAAACCCGAAACAGACTTTTTGGGCAACTTGCGGAGATTTTTCAAAACAGCGCAAAAAGGCCCTGCAAACACAAAACCCTCCAATCAGCAAGATCGGGGTCAAGGCAAGAACCCAGTGGGCGTGAAGAGCAAGCGCCTCTGAAACATGCGGGTGAAGGAATTTGTAAAAGGCTTTCCCAAAACGCTCGTGGAACATGGCCACTTCATCAAGGGAACACAATCCAAAAAAGAAAGTCAGCAGCATCCAGCAGGGTTTTGAAGACGCGGAAGCTTTCATCCGCGAACAAGCAAAGGCTTTCTGCGCACAGAAAAACCAGATCATACTGGAAAACCAGGATTGAATCGTACACTCCCGGTCCATATCAAAAAAATACCGCATCAGCCATGAGGGCCAGCCCAAGGCCTCATTCACAGCATGTGCGGCGGCCAGCAGAAAAGCAGCACCCAGAAGCAGTTGAACGACTCTTTTTTTAGTCACGGTCTGTCACCTCTCACATTGTTTAAAAAGTGATTAGAGACCGTCCCCCAATAAAAAAAGCGGACACGAGGTCCGCTTTCATCGAAATTAAATTATCCGGAAGAAACTTAAAAAAACCGCTCCGGACTCAACTGAATTTTTACACATCAGAAATTACACCGGGGGGATCGGCTCATGCAGGAAGTATAATGAATCTTCCTCTGCCCCGCAAGAAGCCTGTCTCCCCCCAAGGTTTTTCTCAGTGGTGCTGTAAATCTTCGAAAGATTTTCCAATAAGTTCCGCCGCACAGCTCGAAACATGGCAGTCCGGAGAATTGGAACGGACATTGGTCAGATTCCGCCAGCGGCACTGAACCCCGCCCACAACGCCTTTACATTCATAACCCGGAGGACATTCGTAATCATTTCCCCTGTTCACTGGAAGAATTACATCTCCCGAGTATTCAAAGTCACGGCATGGCGGAGCATCCGGCGTCACACTTGCGGGCTCAATCCTGTTCCCCTCAGCAACCGGCGTAACGCCTGTAGCCGTGATAGGTTTACGCTGGGTCAGCTCCGTCACTCCCGCAGGAGGAAGAGGCTTTCCATCTTTTCCAAACACCGTTCCCACTGGATATTTCTCTTTGGATGCAGCCGCATCCGCCGAATATCCTGACGGCAGATTCAGAAGCAGAAATGCAGCCAATAAAAAGCAGGTGTTTCTTGAAACGATTTTCATCAGGCTTCCTTTCTTAGGACCACTGTGTTAACGGCTCGCGGAACAAGCGCGGCAGTAACTTCCCCGCTTTTTTATAACGCTTTCACCTTCATGACGCACTTAAAACAGTACTTATTCAGTCTTAATTTTTCCTGACATTAAAACGCCTCAGCTGTACAGCTTAACCATTTTTGTTTATTTTGCCCATTTCGCGGTTCTTGCACTCCGGACACATGCTGTGACTGAACGTAGCCCCTGTATGGCCTGAAACATAAGTCTCCACCTGCGACCAATACCCTTTGTCGTCCCGGATTTTCTTGCACCAGGCGCAAATGGGCAGAAGACCCTTGAGTGTCTTGATGTTTTCCAGAGCCTCCGTTAAAAGCCGGTTGCTCTCTTCGATCCGCCGAAGGTAGCGCTGCTTGAAATACTCCGAAACCAATGCGAGGCAGAAAGTAAAAAACGTAATCCCCATAATGGTCAAGTAATAGGATGCTTTCAGGCTCTTTGAATCCGGATACTGCTGGATAAAGTGATAGCCGGCCCGTTCTGCCCAGTAAAAACCGCTGATTTTGACTAGAACCAGAACAAGCCAAAAAACACCGGAGCGCCAGCCGCAAAGAAGGGTTGCCACAATCGGGATCGCAATGCTCCAGGAAAGCGCCGGAGCTTCAATGCCGCCCGTAAAAAAAGAGCTTACTAAAAAAAGACAGAAGCCGGCGGCCACAACCCAGTTGCCGGCAAAAAAAGAAGAGTGCGAAACCCTCCAAACAACGACTGCCAGAAGCAAAAAAGGAATGGTCCCCATAATCGCCACGCTGGCGATGTGCGCGCCTAGATACCAGTAAATAAAAATATAAGGCAACGTGAGGAGAAGCGCGCTGGTGATAAAAAACCAAAGTATTTTCTGCTGTTCCTGAGTTTCAGTCACACCTGACTCCTTGGGTAGAAAAATCCAGTCTAAAGCCAGCCTGGTACCACCGGCATTCCGATATGATAGGCAGATTTCCTGTATCCGTCTACTAGGAGATCTCTAGGAAATGTGCTGCCGTGAGCGGCTTTGCCGGCCCATGATGCTGAAGGCCCCCCCCCGCGCCCGGGACTGAAGGGCGGTAAAAATCTGTGAAACTTTACGGATAGGCTTTTTATACAGCTGTGAGGAAAGTCACACTGCCTGAGTTTGGCCAGATGGTAATGTTTGGCTTATCAGCAGGCAGGCAAATAGCTCTGTATTCATTACCGGAGAAACGCAATGATGGACAGACGGCAGTTCACAAGGCATTCCCTGGGGATGAAAATCACGGTTCAGGAGATTGGCGCCTCACGCCCTCTGAGCACAATTACCCGCGACGTTTCTTTTGGCGGCATCTGCATCACAGACAAAAAGTCCTACCCTGTCGGCCAGATCGTGAAACTATCCGTTGCTGCGAGCAAGAAAGTTTTCAAAATCAAGGGCCGCGTATCCTATTGCTATTCCCAAGCCACCTGGAACACTTTCAAAATCGGCATTGCGTTCACCCATCCTTCCAGCCAGTTCATCTTCAAGATGGCCGAGGAGTTAACCTGCATCGAAAAATACCACAAATCTCTGGAAAGGAAATTGGGGCGCCCCATCCAAGAGCACGAAGCCGCAGAAAAATGGATCAAGGAAAACGCCCGCAAATTCGCGGATCTTTTTGATTCCTATCAAGCCGACCGCTGCTCCGAATAATCAGTCGCTGCCTGATGCTTCCGCCCGCTGGGGCCTTTGGGACCTGTACTTCCGGCACAAAAAAAGGCTCGTGAATTTATATACACAGGTTTATACTGTTTAAGTGCTTCCCAACTCATCTGAAAGAGAGATGTTTTGATCAAAGGCGGGCCTATCGTGGCCCGCTTTTTTTGTGCCTGTACCCAATGCCCAAGAGGAGGACGCTATGACGCTTTCCCTTACAGTTGCGGATCTGCTCAAGAATAAAGGAACTCAGGTCTGGTCCCTTTCCCCCGAAACTTCGGTTCGTGAGGCACTTGCCCTGATGGCTCAAAAAAACGTCGGCGCGTTGCCCGTCGTAAGCCAGGGAATGATCGAGGGAATTTTTTCCGAACGCGATTTTGCACGCAGGGCTGCGAGCCCGTCATTCCGCATTGATGAAAACCGCGTCAAGGATCTCATGACACGCGGTGTTCAGTGCGTAAGCCCGAAGGAAAACATCGAACGCTGCATGAACCTCATGACCACAAAAAAAATCCGCCATCTCCCGGTCCTTGAAGACGGCGTCCTGACGGGAATCATTTCGATTGGGGATGTGGTCAACTCCCTCATCACGGCTCAGAAAGAAAATCTCGACTATCTGAACACCTACATCAACGGCCGCTGAGCAGGAACGTAGACAGCCGGGCTCTAAAAAAAGAACCTGTGCTTAGTGCAGAATATTGCTTTGAAGTTCCGGCCTGCGGGAATCAGCCAGTCTTCACCGCTTTGCCAACCCCTTCATTTCATCGAATTTAAAAAAGCAGAAACAACAGGAGGAATACGGGAGGGATCTGTCCCAATCTTAAGC
>CAYRBY010000112.1:0-6371 GCA_964422635.1 uncultured bacterium | reverse complement strand
GCCGGGGAAGAAGATTCTGCTGCAATAGTTTGAAGAGCTGAGCCTTCCGGAAGATAAACTTCGTCGCCAATTTTCCCAGAGTAGATTTCCTTGTTCTCGGGACCGCTGACTTTTAGCTGCCCCACAGCACCCTTATTGAAAGCGCGGAAGATAGAGTGATCCACAAGGATGTAGGTGCCCGGCACCTGCACCTTGAATTCTGTGATTGCAGAACCCCCTGCCGGAATCAGCGTGGTCTGAACATTTCCGCTTTCCGCTGATCCACCCTCGGAAAAGACCTTGTCAAATATTTCTCCAATCACGTGAAAGGACGACACGAGATTCGGGCCGCCGTTGCCAACATACAAACGCACTGATTCTCCAACCTTTGCCTGCAATGCAGCATCTCCTGTCAATGCCCCAACCGATCCGTTAAAAACAACATAGTCCGGCTGCTCTTTGAGAGCCTTTTCCATATCAAAAGGCTGAAGGCCCGCCGTACCATACTTGTCTTTTGTGTAAAACTCACTCTGCATCACGTAATACTCATGATCAACTTTTGAAAGGCCCTGGGCAGGTTCAACCAAAATCAAACCGTACATACCGTTGGCAACATGCATACCCACAGGTGCGGTAGCGCAATGATAAACATATAAGCCCGGGTTTATGGCCTTGAACGAGAAAACTGAAGTGTGCCCTGGGGCCGTAAAGGTTGAGGCGGCTCCGCCGCCGGGCCCAGTTACCGAGTGCAGATCAATATTGTGCGGCATCTTGTTTTCGGGATGATTGCTAAGATGTACTTCCACAAGGTCGCCTTCGCGAACTCGGACAAAAGGACCTGGAACATGGCCGCCAAATGTCCAAAAGGTATACTCTACGCCGTCAGCAAGCCGGCTCACAAGTTCCCGGGTTTCAATGTTCACAATCACCTTGGTCGATTTCTTGCGCGTAATGGGCGGAGGCACTTCGGGCGCATGAGTTAATACCGCAATTTCTTCTCCTTTGATTTCTTCCGCACTGCCCAGCGCAGGAAAAGACAAAAAGACAACGGCACTTATAAAAAGTACGGCTGGAAATCGCATAAAAACTCCCTTGTTTTTAATTTCGTGTTTTAAAAATCTTAAGGAAATCTCCGCTGCCAAGGCACAATTTCGCACGGGGGCTCATTTCCCGCGCTTGACCTTCACGGTTTTTAGTGATGTGCGCCGCAGCAAGTCTGATAGCGTTCAGCTGGAATGTTTTCCATGGCCAAAAACATTTCAGAAACTTCTTCTTCCGTGAGCATCTGATCAATTGCCGGGTAGAGCACCTGTTCTTCCTTATGGTTATGCGCTGTCAGAATCTCAACCAACCTGGCCTCTTCATCGCCACTCGACGGATCAGCCCTCCGGACTTTATTGTGAATCTCTTCCAGAAGGGCGCCAATGCGCCTGTGCTCTTCACGCATAACAAAAGTGGGGCCGCTGTCTTTCATTCCTGTTTTCTCTTCAAAGGCGGGAAACAAGACATCCTCTTCCCAAATAATGTGCCGCTTGAGGCCATTGTTAAAGGCTTTGAAATACGGTTTGGCCTCGGCCATGGAAATTCTTCTTCTCTGTTGAAACTGTTTAAAAATAATGTCGAGCCGGTCATGATCAGCTTCAAAGTAAGCTGTGATCAATTTCACTTTTTCCATAGATACCTTCCTGACAATTTATATCCCCGCCTCATATCGAACAGCATGATCAGGCGGCAAGGTTAAAGTTTGAGTGCTATCTGTGTATAAAGAAAATTTGCACCGTCATCGCCCCCTGTATCCTGAGCAAAGGGGCCGGCAAAAAAATGGGAGTATCCGACCAGGGCGGAAAGATATTTGTTAATCGCATAGGTTGAGTACAGATCAAGCTCTTCGCCAAGCTGTATGCTGGCGTTGGCATTTGCCGAACGAAACACAGAGCCGGATGCGTTAAACCAGGGCGACTCCTTGGCGTCCAGGAAGAACCAGTGAAATTCAGAGGCCATCTGAAATTTGCCTGTTGGCTTGACACTGGTTCCCAGCATGATGTCATTCATGTTTTTCAAAGAGACAAAATCAATCAAACCATATTTGTTATGATTGGTCGGGAACAAATTATCAAACGTACTGACCACTCCGTCCGTTGGGTTTCGGTCGCCGGACGCATGGTTGTACTCGGTGTAAACACGCGGCGTCCAAAGCTGCTTTGAAAAAGTGTAGCCAAGGTCTTGGTGAAATGCCCAGGCTTCAATATCATCCTGAGCCCGCCGCCCGAACTGCAAAGCATATTCGGTTCCGTAATCCACAGAACCCTTTTTCCCCTTCAAGCGGTTACCGAAAGTGTATTCGCGAAGCCCACCACGCTCACCGCCCTTTTCTCCTACAAGAGATTCATCCCGGTTGTTCCGGATAAAAAGAAAGCTGTCGATGGTGTGATCTTTTATTTTTTTATACGCCGCATAAAGGCCATAAAAATTGTCATCATGCATGGTTTTATCTGCTGTCTTGGTCTCATTGCGGACCACTTGCGAAAAAAAGGCGTCCAGCTGAAGCCATGAGTAAGGACTATAAACCGTTTTTACAGCATCAAAAACACGGGCTGTGTTGCTCCAGTTGAGGGGGCCCACGAAACGCTCATCGCCATAGGAAAGCTCCTGCCTTCCCGCCTTGATCGTGACCGGGATTTCACGAAAGGGCTTGTCGGCTTCGACAAACAACTGGCGAAGATCAATCTCGTTGACGAAAAGATTGGTTTTATTCAATCCGTTTTCGGCAAAGCTTTGAGCCGCCTGCGCTTCCGCAAAAACACGGTAAGTGCTTTTGCTGTCTTTGGGCTTTATCTTCAAATCAGCATTCAGCCGATTGCGGAATAAGTTAACCGCATCATCTTCATAACGTGCGTCAATCAGACTAAAGTCATCACGGTACTCAAACCTATAACGCGATTCCACACCCCATTTCAGCGTAACTTCATCGCCCTTTAAATGCATGGGCGCGGCAGCTCGGTCGAGCCATGAGGTCATGGATCCTGTGGCCTGCTGTTTGTTTTCCTGCGCTGACGGCAGGGCTTGTCCAGCGGCCGCCTCTGCAGCCCAAGAAGCTTCCACACCACCCCCAACAACCGCTGCAGCCATGCTCACATAGAAAAACACATTCCATACTTTCATAAGCTACTCCTTTGTTACGGGACGCAAGCTTGTCCAGCGGCTCACCATGAAATAGAGCACGGGCAAGGTACCGCCCAAAACAAAAACCAAATCACCCACAACCCTTGCCCAGGTAAAACCCTGGAAAAAAACAGAGTTAATCGTGGCGCTTGAGCGGGCATACCAAAAACCGTATTTAAAACTTTGGATGAGCTGATAAATTCCGGCAGGAAAAATGCTGATCGCCAGCATGGCAAGAAGCCCGATATTAATGCACCAAAAAGAAACCGCCCAGACCTTGTGGTTCCATTTTTCAGGTTTTATCGTGACGCGTGCGCAAAAGGCCATCGCCGCAAGGGCAAGGTTTCCGTAAACCCCCATCAAGGCGCCATGTCCATGGTTGGAAGTCAGATACGTTGCGTGCTCATAATAACTGACAATCGGCAAATTGATCAGGAACCCAAAAATGCCTGCGCCGAGAAAGTTCCAGAAACCGACGGCCATGAGGTACATCACCGCCCACTTATGCGGGAATTCTTCGGGGTTAACACTGATGACGCTTTTGTCATATTTCAGGCGGATGAAATCCCAGGCCTCCAGGGTCAGAAGCACGAGCGGCACGACTTCCGCCGCCGAGAAAACAGCACCCAGTGCAAGGTTAATTGCAGGCTGCGCTGTCCAGTAATAATGATGGGCCGTGCCAATCATCCCGCTTCCGAGATATAGAATAATATCGAGATAGACCACGCGCTGGGCCGCTGCCGGCCTTACAATGCCTAGCAATACAAGAATGTGGGCCACCACAATGGTCGTAAAAAGCTCGAAAAATCCCTCGACCCATAGGTGCACAATCCACCACCGCCAGAAATCAGCGACCGCGAAATTCGTGCTCGGTTTGTACATCATGCCAAAGGAATACATCAAGGGAATGGCAAGGATGGAATAAAGAAGAAGGTAGGGCATGCTCCCGGCATCCTGCCCTTTTAGCGTCGGCTTGATGGCACGAAAGACAATAAAAGCCCAAAGCAGCATCCCAATAGTCAGCAGAATTTGCCAAACACGCCCGAGCTCGAGATATTCCCAGCCCTGGTGCCCGAACCAAAACCAGAGTTTTCCGAGCATGTTGTTAATTCCAAGCCATTCTCCAAAAATACTTCCGACAGCAACAAGCAGCACTGCAGCAAACAAAATATTCACCAGCAAGGCCTGCCGTTTGGGTTCCTTGCCGCTGACCATGGGACCCACAAATATCCCGGTCGCGAGCCATGCTGTGGCAATCCAAAAAATGGAGAGCTGAAGATGCCAGCTTCGGGTAATCGAAATCGGAATAATTTTACGGATATCAAATCCATAAAATCCGCCCGACTCAACAAAGTAATGGGCCGTGATAACACCCATTAATGTTTGAAAGGCAAAAAGTGCGGCAACAACCACAAAGAATTTATAAGTCGCTTTTTGACTTTCCGTAAGGGGCATTTTCAAAATGGAGGGAGTCACAACATCCGTAGGTTTTCCATGCCCCCAGCCAAGAAAATCAAAACGTCCGAAGAAAAGAAGAACCAGACCGATTGCGCCCAGAAGTGAAATTAAACTTAATGCACTCCAGATAAAAACCGCGGCTGAAGGACGATTCCCCACAGAGTCATCGGGCGGCCAGTTATTGGTATACGAGTAGTCTTTGCCGGGGCGCGGTGTTGATGCAGCCCACGATGACCAAGCAAAAAAAGCGGTCAGATTTTTAATATCCTTCTTGTCTGCAATATAATTGGGCGGCAAAGGGTTTTCTGCGTCCGCATTCGCGAAGTAATCCTGATAATGCTCTACAATTTTTTGATGTGCAAACGCCTGGGCTGGATTCAATCTCAGCTGATTTGAAGAAGCTTCGTATTGATTTTGCTTAATTTCAGCAATAACTTGCCGGTCGATAACGGCCTGTTTATCGAGTTCAATTTTGTCATAGGATGAGCGGAAATTCTGCTCAGCGTAAAATTCCCGCATCAGCGCGCCTTGCCGATGCAGATAGTCGGCCGTAAAATCCGGCCCCCGATAAGCCCCATGACCAAAAATGCTTCCGTAATCCATCAGCCCATACTTTTGAAACACAGACTGGCCTGCAAGAATTTCCTCCCCCGTATAGACTGTGATACCGCCGTCCGACACCGCCGCCCCTGAAATTGGCGGAGCACCTTCATAGGTTGTTTTTCCCATAAACATAAGCCCCGTGATTCCGACAATGATGGTCAGAACCGCGCCGTGTTTCCACCAGGGAGAAATCTTTTCATCGTGGCTGCTCTGTTGATTCATATTAGCTTCCCTTTTCTTGTTTTCTTCGCAGGCTTTTGAGCGGGCCTGGATAAATTTGAAACCGTATGTGCCGCGAGTCCTTGGAGCATGAAGGCCTTCAGGTTCATCCAAGTGAAATGAAGAGAGCAGGGACTCTGGCTGCTGCAGGAAGGAAGCCCAAGCGCACACTTTGAAAAATGCGCCTTGCCTTCGACTGCTTCAATCACATCGAGAACACTGGTTTTTTTCGGGTCACGAACCAGGGAGTATCCACCGCCCGGCCCTGTCACAGCTTTTAAAAACCCGTTTTGAACAAGCGCTTGAAAGGTTTTCCGGGCATAGGCCTCGGGAATCCCTGCTTTACGGCAAATGTCACGCGCTAAAAATTTTTTTTCGGTATCGGCTACTGAAATTTCAGCAAGCGCGCGTATGGCATACTCGCAACCCTTCGAATAAAGACAAAACATATATCGGCCTCCTATTATGGATATTAATATCCATAATTATTTTTCTGTCAAATTAAACTTCAAAATATGGGTTCGCTCATAAATGACTTTTCGAATCGATCAAAATTTTTCTTCAAAAGAATGGCTCGGACCTTAAAAGAAAGGGGTCGTGCGGCTCTGCTGCGCCGTAACTTTATATGGGAATGCCTACGATGCTGCGACTTCTGGGGGCACAAGGCCAAGGTTGGCATAGATGGGACGAACGGCTTTGCGGATTTCAGGGAGCTTCCGGTAAAACCAGACTGCCCCGCCGATACAAATGAAACCGCAGATCAAAAGCGCATTGGGTGCGCCAATCCTTTGCGAAAGAAATCCTGCGAACAGGCTTCCGAAAGGCGCTGTACCCATGACGGACATAATGTAGAGGCTCATGATACGGCCGCGTTTGTCATCATCGACAATGGTCTGCAGAATGGTGTTGCTTGAAGCCATTTGAAGCATGAAGCCCCCGCCCGCGGCCAC
>CAYRBY010000111.1:0-6402 GCA_964422635.1 uncultured bacterium | reverse complement strand
GGTGTGAACAGCGTTTAAATTAATTGCAGTCATTCCGAAAAAATTCAGATCGCCAACCCCCAGAAAGTGCCGGCTCATGACTTTGGGAAAGCCTGATCAAAATGCCGGAGGCCTGATTTTTCTCCACATTCCCAAAACCGGCGGAACCACGCTGAGCGCGCTGATTCAAAGCAACTATCCCGGAGAAAAGATTTATTACCTCCATTCCCGCAGTGAGAAAGAAAAATTTCTAGCCCTTCCTGAAACTGAAAAAAACAGATGCCGGATTCTTTCCGGGCATTTTCCCTGCGGAATCCAGCGGGAACTTCCTTTCCGAGCCTGGCGTATGATGACGATGCTCCGCGAGCCGGCTGACAGGATAACCTCATTTTATTTCCATGCCTTGAGAAATCCGGGGCATTATCTGCATGCAAAACTCCTGGAGTCGGGGATGGCTTTTGATGCTTTTGCTCAAAGCGACCTAACGCTTGAAGCGGATAACTTTCAGGTTCGTATGCTGTCCGAAACCATGGAAGAGTACGCAAGACCGCTGGGTGATGAAGATTTACAAAAAGCTTTCAGATGTTTAAATGAGAATATGGCCGCGTTTGGAATTCTGGAGAAGTTTGACGATTCCATCCGGCATTTTTCGGACGTCTTTCAATGGAAAAACCAGGCTTACACCCCTTTGAACGGGGGATGGGAAAATAACGCGGGTTTTCAAATGAGTCAAACGACCCGCCGCGCAGTATTGAAACGCAATGCGCTTGATGCAGAACTTTACCACAGTGCCAAAAAACTTTTTGACGCACGGGTCCTCAAGAGCTGGAGAAGAAAATGGTTTATTCCGGATGTTCTCCGGATTCAAAGGGCGCACGTAAAAGAGTTTTGACCGGAATTTCCCTGCATGTTTATTTTCAAAGCTCCCTCTTTCCGAGATATTTGAGTATCCACACCTCGAAAGTAAGCGTACATTAAGATATTCATAGGGTTTTAAAGGCCCTTTTGGGAGATTGTGTGACAGAACTCACAGAATCATTTCCGGAAACGGATAGACTCATTTTTAAAAAAACGGGGTTGGCCCTGACAACGCATGCTCCGAAACCGAAGAACTCCATGAGTACCGGAGGGGGGCAAGGGCATGCGCAAAGTTTATTTTTATTTTCAGTACTTATTTTTCCTAGGGTTGGTTTTTGTTTTTAGAAGCTGCAATAAAGCCACATCCATGAAAATTGCCGAGGGTGTGGGTTCTCTTCTTTTTCTCCGCAAGCGCCGCCGTCGAATCTCGATTGAAAATGTCCAGGCAGCCTTCCCCAAAAAGTCCACCCAGGCTGTTCAAAAAATAGGCCGCGAATCAATGCAGGGGATGGTGAAAGTTATTTTCGAGTTTCTACGGATCCCGGTGATTGCGAAAAATCCCGGAAAACATATTGAGATCCGCGGGGAGGAAAATGTCTGGGAGGCTCTGAAGGGCGGCAAGGGCGTGATTCTGGTTGTATCGCATTTTGGAAACTGGGAATTGATGGCCGTGGCAGCCGCGGCGCGGGGAATACCCATCCATGCGGTCGGAAAACCCGTGAAGAATCCGTTTGTTTATGAGTTCATCAAGCGTTTCAGGGGAGCCACCGGCCTTCAAAGCATTGATCAAAAAGGGGCTGTCGGAAAGATGGTTAAACTGCTTCAACAGAACAAGGTGGTTGCGGTCCTGATTGATGAGCATGTCAAAAAGGGTGAGGTCTGGGTGGACTTTCTTGGAAGAAAAGCGGCTACATCCGGTCTTCCGGCAACTCTGAGTCTCAAGTATGACACCCCCGTGATTTCCACCTTTTACTACCGCGAGGAAAAGACCCGCTCTGTGCTGGTTTTTCAAAAACCCTTCAAGCTAATCAAAACCGGGCATTTCCGGGAAGACCTTACGGCAAACACCCAGCAGTATGCCCACCGCCTGGAAACGCAGATTCGTAAACGGCCTGAAGACTGGACGCTCTGGATGCATAACCGCTGGCGTTTATGCGGAGCTTGATTTAGGGGGTTAGAAACGACAGAAGGACTTTCCTCGCCGCCATCAAATCTTTCCCGAAGGTGATGACGCCGTCTTCATGTCCCGCCATGACAAGAATGCGGTCCTGCGAGAGGTGGCCGCCTGAAGCCAGACGCTTCATTTCTCCTGCCATTTCAGGTGTGCCATACGGAACTTCTGCGGAGGTTGTCGGAACTTTTCCCTGAAGACGCTGCCACATTTCATGAGAGTGAACATGAATGATGCCATGCATTCTTGGGAAAATCTCATAGATCATGGCGTGAGTCAGAGATTCTGAAGAGGCTTTGACAGGCCCTTTACATTCGACCCGGTTGCGTGCGATGTCATACCCCGTGACCAGGGCAAAGTGTTCAGGCCCCGCATCTTTAAGGTGTCCGGTCTGCGAGCCGGTGATGATAAACTGCCCCGGATGTTTTTTGTCACGAAGGCTCAAGTTTCCGTAGCCAATTCCGTCAGGATACACGCCAATCAGGGCAAGACCGAAGAGTTCTTTGCGGATCCTGATCAGGTCTCCGAGGTCACGCTCCGGCAGGGGCTTTGACTTTTCCCAGACACATTCAAATTTGATAACGCCTTCGTCCCTCATGCTTCGGGATTCCTGCGTTCGGGAAAAAGGGAGAGGAGGCTTTGTTCGTCGGCTTTGCACACTCCGCGCTCTGTGATGAGGCCTGATAGCAGCCGCGCGGGAGTAACGTCAAAACCGTAATTGGAAGCTTTGGCTCCCGGAGTGGTAATAAGAATAGTCGTTAATTTTCCGCCCTCTGAGCGGCCGGTCATGGTTTTAACTTCCTCAGAACTTCTTTCTTCGATGGGGATTTCCTGAACACCGCAGCGAAGGTTCCAGTCAATACTGGAAGAGGGGACGGCCGCGTAAAAAGGTACCTGGTTGTCATAAGCCGCCAAGGCCTTCAGATACGTACCAATTTTATTTGCAACATCCCCGGTGCGCGTGGTGCGGTCAGTTCCTACAATCGCAAGATCGACTTTGCCATGCTGCATCAAATGTCCGCCCGCATTGTCGGCGATAAGAGTAAACGGGACTCCGTGCTGTTCGAGTTCCCAGGCAGTGAGTGAGGCTCCTTGATTGCGCGGCCGTGTTTCATCCACCCACACGTGAACAGGAATCCCTGCATCGTGGGCTTGATAAATGGGGGAAGTTGCCGTTCCCCAATCCACACAGGCAAGCCAACCGGCATTGCAATGGGTCAAGATGTTGACCGGGGCGTTCTTTTTTTGATGAAGATCTGAAATAAGGGGGAGGCCCGAGACTCCGATTCGGCGGCAGGTTTCTACGTCTTCCTCGGCCATCAGGGAGGCCATTTTCAGGGCTATCTGTCGTTTTTCAGGATAAGGAACAGGCAGAATGGCCTCAAGCTGGCGGTCTACGGCCCAGGCCAGATTGACCGCGGTAGGACGGGCAGCCTTGAGCTGGCAAGCCGCTTTTTGGAGAAAGGAATCAAAGGCGGAATTTTGGGGCGCTTCAAGCACTGCCAGATACATTCCAAAGGCGGCAGTCACCCCGATCAAGGGGGCCCCCCGGACCTGCATGTCGCGGATGGCCCGGCAGGCGTCTTCCAGCGAGCGGAGTTCCGAAATGGTAAACTCATGGGGAAGAAACCGCTGGTCAATAACGCAAACCGTATCTTCCTTTTGGGGATGAAGCCAAATTGTTCTATAATGCCCGGATTGTGTACGCATGACAGGCAGTATAAGGCTTTCTTCTCACGGGAACAATAACAAGGTAGATATGAGCAGTCATCCTGAACCGATTATTTTTCAATACAATGCTGCGGACTTTGATCCGGAGCAGTTTAAAAAGGAATCTTTTCGTCTCAAAGAATTTCTTGCCGAGGTGCTTGCCGCTTCAGGAGCGCCGGGTATTGCCGCGATGCTCCCCGCGCTTGCATCTGCCGAAGAAACCGAAGCCTCCTGGCGGAAGCAATTCGAAAACATGCCTCAGCGTGAAGGCGTGATTCAGGCCTACTCCATTTTGTTCCATCTCTTTAATATTGCGGAAGAACTCTGTGGAGCTCATTCGAGGCGTACGCGCGAAGAAACCGAACTTCATGAAAACTCACGATCCTCAGCCTCGCCCGTGTGGGCCTTCCGTTCGGCCATTGATATGCTGGTCCGCCAAGGGGTTCAGTCTGAACAGATCAAGGACCTGCTGTCGGGTTTTGAAATCCAGCCGGTGCTGACGGCGCATCCTACAGAGGCCAAGAGAGTTACGGTTCTGGAAGGGCACAAACGGATTTATGATGAGCTGTCACGGCTCAATCAGGCGGATCTGACAAGCCGGGAAGTTCAGGAAATATCCGAACGGGTCAAAGCCCAGATTGAAATCCTGTGGCAGACCGGGGATATTTATCTCGAAAAGCCCCGGGTCATGGATGAAGTTGAAAACGGTCTCTTTTATTTCAAGAACACGTTTTATCCTCTGATTCCCGTTGTTCTCAGCCGTCTTTACCGCGCTTTAAAGCAGGCTTTCCCGGGCGAGCGTTTTGATATTCCGGCACTCATTCAGTTTTCAAGCTGGCGCGGCGGGGACCGTGACGGTAATCCTTTTGTTACCGCCGCCGTAACGAGGCAGACACTCCGGAGGCAGTCGGTTTTCATTCTCGAATTGTACCGCGATGAAGTTTCAGATCTAATCCGGAAATTTCCCCATTCCTCCTGGAAAATGAAACGCAGTGAAGAGCTCATGCAGTCCCTTGCCGAAGACCGGAAGACTGTGCCGTCTTTTCCCGAATACGAGATGCGGAACCGCCATGAGCCTTACAGGATCAAGCTCTCTATCATCCGAGTCAAAATCGAAGCGCGTAAGGAGGCCGTTGAGAAAAAAATTGATCCGGAGCAGTGGCCTGCGCATGCTTACCGTCACCCGCGCGAGCTTCTTGATGATTTGATGGTGATCCGTCAGAGTCTTGAACACAATGCCAGTAACCGGGCTGCAGAAGTTTGGCTTCGTCCGTTTGAATTCCGCGTCAAGACGTTCGGCTTTCATTTGGCCAAGCTAGACTTCCGGGAAAACAGCGAGGTGCTGGAGCGCGCCATGGACGAAATTGCCCGTCTTGCCGGTGCAGGTTCTTATTTGGAAAAATCGGAGGCTGAACGGTGCGCCTGGCTTCAAAAGGAAATCGCTTCACCCCGCGCGCTGATCGCTTCCTGGCAGCCGTACACTCCGGCCACGCACGAAATTCTTGAGACCTTCAGGGTGATTCCCTGGGCTCGGAAATGTCTGGATCCCGAACTCATGGGTTCTTACATCATTTCCATGACCAGGAACGTTTCGGATCTTTTAATGGTTTATCTTTTTATGAAAGAGGCGGGTGCTTTTGAAGGACGCATTTGCCCGGTCTCAGTAGTTCCATTATTCGAAACCATCCATGATTTGCGCCGGTCACCAGCGATTCTTGAAGAACTGTTTTCCTTTCCGATCATCCGCGAAAGTTTGACGCCCCGAAGGCTCATGCAGCAAGTGATGGTGGGCTATTCGGATTCAAACAAAGACGGGGGCATTACCACTGCTGCCTGGGAAATTTACAAAGCTCAGGGGGAGATGAGCCGCGCTGCGGCAGAGAAGGGGATAGATCTGAAATTCTTTCATGGTACGGGAGGATCGATTTCCCGAGGCGGGGCCCCCACACAAAGAACGATTCTCAGCCTTCCTCCCGGAACCCTTCACGGCCGTATTAAACTCACGGAACAAGGGGAAGTTATTTCCTCAAAATATGCGAATCCTGAGACGGCGCTTTATCACCTTAAACTTTTGGCCGGGAGTGTCATGGCCGCGAGTCTTGAAAACAAACTTCATCCGCTGACCATTCCCCAGATTTTCATTGATGAGATGGAGAAGCTCTCTCAGTCTGCTTACCTCGCTTACCGTTCTCTTGTTGAGGATCCAGGATTTGTGTCTTACTTTCGTTCAGCGTCCCCCATTGATGTGATCGGGCTTCTGAATATCGGATCACGGCCTGTGAAAAGAAAAGAGACAACAGGAATACAGGATCTCCGCGCCATTCCGTGGGTCTTTTCATGGACGCAGAACCGGCACCTGATTTCCGGCTGGTACGGTCTTGGCAGTGCGCTTACGGAGGCGATAAAAGATCCCCAGAGGCTGGCTGTGATCAGGCGTATGTATAAGGACTGGCGTTTTTTTATCAATTTGATTATGTCGGTCAAGACCAGTCTTTTGACTGCGGATATGACGGTTGCGGGGTGGTATTCGGCACTTTGCACAGATGAGGAAATCCGCTCCCGCATTTTTGGGGCCATCCAGGCTGAGTTTGACCGTTCAGCTTCCGCGATTCTTGAAGTAACCGGGACTAAAACCCTGGATGAAGAGCATCCGAACTTTGCGCGTGTCAGCGCCATGCGTTTTC
>CAYRBY010000110.1:0-6525 GCA_964422635.1 uncultured bacterium | reverse complement strand
CATATCGTCAACGATGCCATTCTGAAAGACATCAGTGAAGCCTTGCACCGACTGCCTTATGGAACCATCACGATCAAGGTGAACAATTATAAAATTGTTCAAATTGAAGTCACAGAAAACAAGCGTTTTGATGACGTTTGGGTTATGGAAAGCGGCGGCGGAATTTAGCTGCCAAAGTAAGGCCGTCCTTTAATGGACGGAAAAAATCAAAGCACAAAAAGGGCTCACCGGATAACCGGAGGTTCAAATGATAAGAAAAAAAGGGAGAGAGAATTATCATGAGAACACTACGGTTATTTCCAGGCGGAGCCTTTACGGCTGCGCTTGTTATTACAGTCTTTGCAAGTCCGCTTTATGCGGAAGTGCTTCCGAATGGACAGACGATTGATCAGCGTCTTGCCGATCTTGAGCAGGAAGTGCGGACTTTAAAGCGTCAGCGGGAAGTTGAACAGGAAGTGCAGGCGAAGAAAGAAAAAGAAACGCCGCTGGTTTTGGCGGGCAAACAGGGCTTTGGGCTTAAATCAAAAGACGGTGATTTTGAATATAAGCTTAAAGGATATATTCAGGCGGACAGCCGGGCTTTTGCCGATGCTGACCGGGTTAATTTAACCGATCAGTTTCTGCTTAGGCGTATTCGTCCCATCTTCGAGGGGACTGTTTATAAGTATGTCGGCTTCCGTTTTATGCCTGATTTTGGCGGAGGAACAACCACGATTCAGGATGCTTACATTGATTTTAAGTACTGGAAGGCAGCCTCACTTCGTTTTGGTAAATTTAAAGAGCCTTTTGGCCTGGAAAGGTTACAATCTGGGGCCGCTTTGACATTCATTGAACGTGGTTTGCCGACCAACCTGGTTCCCAATCGTGATGTGGGCGTGATGTTGTTTGGAGAGCTTTTTACGGGACGCTTGGAATACCAGGTCGGAGCCTTTAACGGTGTTGCGGACGGCAGCCTTAGTGATGGTGACAATGCGGATGACAAAGACATTACAGCCCGCATCTTCACAAAGCCGTTCAAGGAAACCGACAAAGACTGGATCAATGGCCTCGGCTTTGGTGTTGCCGGCAGCTATGGGAATGCGCACGGCACCAGCTCGTCTTCCCAGCTTGGAAGCTATAAGAGCCAGGGACAAAATACATTTTATTCGTATGCATCAGGAGTTTTCGCGGATGGTTCTAGAATCCGGTTGTCGCCGCAGACTTATTACTCCTGGGGCCCGTTTGGGCTTTTGGGAGAATATGTTTTCTCAAGCCAGACAACGCGCCTTGGCGGGGTTGCCTCGGATCTTTTAACAAAATCCTGGCAGATCGCACCTTCCTACGTTTTAACAGGAGAGGCTGCAACGTATACTGGCGTGGCTCCGAGGCACAGCTTTGATCCGGCCAACGGCACATGGGGCGCTTTTGAAATCGCAACCCGTTTTGGGCAGCTGATTGCGGAAGACGATGCTTTCAATAAAGGCATGGTAAACCCGCTTACCTCAGCGAATAAGGCAACATCATGGGGACTTGGTTTGAACTGGTATTTGAATAAAAGCGTTAAGTTTCAAGTCAATTTCGACCAAACCTATTTTGACGGCGGCCAGCAGAGTCTGACGAAAGACAGGGAAGTTGAAAATGCCCTGCTTACCCGGACCCAGGTAGCCTTCTAAAATTCTAATGTGAAAGGAAATCTCGTCATGAAGTCCATCAAGTGGTTTAACCTGGTTTTGGCAGCCGCATTTCTGGTATCCGGTTTTTCCGGAACCGGTTATGCGGAGCCGAAAGAAGTGACACTGCTCAACGCCTCGTACGATCCGACGCGCGAGCTATACACAGAAATCAATAAAGCTTTTGCAGAAAAGTGGCAGACGGAAAAGGGTCAGAAAGTCACGATCAGCCAATCCCACGGCGGTTCCGGAAAGCAGGCGCGTTCCGTGATTGACGGGCTTGATGCGGATGTTGTGACGCTGGCTTTGGCGTATGACGTTGATGCGCTTTACGAGAAAGCGAAATTGATTTCAAAGGGATGGCAGAAAATGCTTCCTGACAACAGTTCACCCTACACATCTACGATTGTTTTTGTGGTGCGCAAAGGAAACCCTAAAGGAATTAAGGATTGGGATGATTTGGTTAAGCCGGGAATCTCAGTCATTACGCCCAATCCGAAAACTTCCGGCGGGGCGAGGTGGAATTTCCTGGCCGCTTGGGCTTACGCACTCAAAAAATTCAACGGTGATGAAGCTATAGCGAAAGAATTTCTGACAAGCCTTTACAAAAATGTGCCTGTATTAGACACCGGCGCCCGCGGCTCGACCACGACTTTTGTGGAACGCGGCATCGGGGATGTGGCTATTTCGTGGGAAAATGAAGCGTTCCTGATTCAAAAGGAAAAAGGCGCGGAGAACTATGAAATTGTTGTTCCGTCGCTCAGCATTCTCGCAGAACCGCCCGTCACTGTTGTCGATGCTGTCGCGAAGAAACGGGGCACGGAAGAAGTTGCCAAGGCTTATCTGGAATTTCTTTACACACCGCAGGCGCAGGAAATCATTGCGCATAATTTCTACCGCCCGCGTGATGCGGCCGTAGCTGCCCAGTATCAAAACAAATTCCCTCAATTAGAACTTGTGACAGTTGATGAGGCGTTTGGGGGATGGAAAAAGGCTCAGGAAAAGTTCTTTGCAGATGGAGGCGTTTTCGACCAGCTGTATCAAGCTTAAAAGCCAACGGCAGACCGGTTCTTAACCTCCCTTAGGAACCGTTTCCGTCAGCAAAAAACCTCCGGGGGCACGCATCCCCGGAGGTTTTTATTTTTAAAAAAGGGCGAAGGCGATTTCCGAACAAACAAGAGCCATCAGACATAGTCCCAGAAGAAAAAGAAAGTCGGCTGTTTTTTCGAGTTGCTTTTTCTTGGCCGCATTTTTTGAGCGCAGGGAAATGTAAGAGCAGAGGCATGCGGCAAGAAAAACGAGGGCGTCGATAGCCATGAATTCATCGCCCCAAGTGTTGACCATGCGAAGCCGGTCATTGATTTTAAAAAGCCCAATGACAGTAAGGCAGACCCCAATCATGGCAGATGAGGCCGTGAAAATATGCTGTGAGATGACCGCTTCCAGATTTCGTTCTTCCTTTGAGGCGTCTTTCATAAGAGTTCCTTCCCTGAAACCATCATTTTCGAAGAGCGCTGTGAAGCCATTCCCAAATCTTGTTTTTGAATAAAATTCTCGGGGGAACAGCTTTTCTCTCAACGGGCTCAGCCCCGGAGCCAGAGTCAGAGGGAATTACACCAACCAGGATTTCCCCATCCGTGTAATACCGGTCACCGCCTCCATTGCGGCCGTAGAAGGTCTGCCCGATTCCCGTGACCTGATATGTTTCTGAGAGAACTCCTGCCCGCGCAAGATCCTGAATCAAAAGATCCCGCTCCCGATCAATGTCGGGCGCGATATGGTGAGTAATCTTTCCAGTGTTGCGGCTGAAGCCAACGCTGCGATCGTAGGTGGCGGAACCAATCCACAAAGGGCGCGAGTCCCGGCTTGGCAGCGGAGACTTCCAAAGACGAACATGATGGCGCGATTTTGGGCTTGGACCGGCAGGCTTTTCAAAAGCCATGTCCTGCGCTCGGTCCCACAAGTAAAGATTGCTTACGGGAGCTGAAGGATAGGGCCTGTTCAGCATGACGCTCTTTGCAATTTGAAAATCCGTTGTAATTTTAAGGGGATCTGCCGAGACCCACCCCGCCAGCCGAAGAGCCTTTTCTACTTCGCGCTGCGATCCCGCAAGGCCTATATTGATAGGATCGCCCTTGATGCCCTCACGGGTGAACGTCGTGACTGGGGAGGCAGCCATTTCAGGATGCTGCTCATAGTATCTCCAAATATCTGGAAGAATCAGGTAGGCGGCTAAGATGTAAAAAATCAGGGTAAATAAAATCCCGTAGAGAAAGCGGGATAATTTTGAAATGCGCTTCGCTCGATTATTCATAAAAATAGAATGAGTTAGGCGCCTCCGGATGAAAGATGAAACCATCCGAGTGCGGCAAGCGAAAATCCTGATGCAAAGGAGAGAATATGTGCAAGATCGGCGTGCTGCTTGGTAATGGCAGGCTCTCCTTTGGAAGGGGGGATAAAAAAGTAAAGAATGAGTCCTGCCAAAATGATGAAAGCCGCTGCGAATTTCCAGATGCCCGAAATTCGGGAAACCAAAAGCCCGAGACATCCAAAGTAACCCGCAGAAGGCCCCACGTCTTCGGCCGCTGTAAGGGTCGTGCCAAAAGGAATTTTAAAGGCATGTAAAGGCCATGCGATGAGGAGTGCGATCAGGCCAAGTGTGAGAATATGACAAATCCAGAATGCAGCAAAGGCTTGAAGGGTCCCTGCCATTTTTTCAGCAGCCCCAACCACAAAAAGAGTCATTCCAAAAGCACCCCAAAAAACACTTCTTCCATGAGTCACAAAGGCAGAGGTGAACACTCTATCCCACCGCAAAAGCCAAATGTCCCGGGGTGCAAAGCCAAGCCGGCCCATCCAGTGAGGCGTGAGGTTTTCTCTGTGTGTGCTCGTCCAAAGAGCCACCGCGGAAAGGAGGGCCAGACAGCTTAAGGTAAAGGGAAAGTCTGAAAACAGGCGCACGCCGGATATCCTGTGTTTATTTTGAAAACATTCCTTTAAGCCCGCCGGAGCTGATTGCTCCGATGTCTGTGAGAACGCGGGGCAAGGCAAGTCCTCCTGGGGCCGCAATGTATTTAGGCTTCCATACAGGATTGTATTTATCTTTATAATTCCGCAGCCCCTGAAAGTTGTAAAAGTGTTCGCCATGACTGAAAATCAAGCCGCAGAGACGGTTCCACAACGGCGCGAACTCGCGGTTCTCAAGACCCGAGAGAGGGGCCATCCCGAGGTTGAACCACCGGTAGCCCTGAGTTTTTCCCCAGAGCATAAGATGCGTAAAGAGGTAGTCCATAACGCCGTGAGGGGCAGCTTCCGGGAGATAGCGCATCAGGTCGATGGAAAGTTCTTCTTTTTCGGCACCCAGCCACATATTGGTGAACGCAACAATCTTTCCGTTCTGGCGGACTACACCCGCAGGGAAGAAACTCAGATAAGTTTCATTGAAGGAACCCAGGGAAAATCCTTTTTCCTTGGTATTTTTTTGTTTGAGCCATGCATCCGAAATAATTTTAAATTCGGGAAGAAGCCCAGGGATTGCTTCGCGGGGAATCACTTCAAATGAAGCGCCGCCTTTTTCTATTCTCCGAAGATTTTGCCGGAATTCTTTACGCTGGTTTCCCTCAAGTCCGAAATCGGAAAGAGGCACCAAAGCGTCTTCACCGAGTTTTACCAGCGAAAGCCCCAAGTCTAAATAAAGGGGCAAAGACCCTGATCCAATTTCCGAAAAAACAGTACGTCCGTCATGAAGGTCTGCCAGGGAGCGGAACTTCCAGACAAGTTTGGGCCATTCGTCTTCAGGACCGACGGGATCGCCGAGAGAAATAAAACTATTTCCCTGAACACCGTACATGATGAAAGCTTTCCGGGTATCACTAAAAAGAAAATTTTTATCTCCGAGGAGGGCTAGGTTCGCCACGGTGCTTTTCGAGCCTTCCACGATCTTCCTGACTTCTTCAAATTCCTGAAGCGTAACGTGAGCTGCGGGAGCGGGAGCCGCCCGCATGAGCTGCATCATGGCCAGGATGCTTGAAACTCCCAAAATTCCTACAAGGGCGCGCATAAATCTCGGGGCATTGGCATCAAAGCTGAAGCGCCACCAGAGTTCGTCTGAATAGTCGACATGTTTGTAGGCAAAAAAGCCAAGCCACACTGCGGCCAGAAGGATCGTGATGATCGAGAGGTTCCATCCAAACGTGAAGCGTTCCCGGACGAGAGATGCCTTACGGTAAAAGTAATGACGGCACGGAACAAAGGCGGCCAGCATAAGAGAAAGAATCAAGGCTTCTTCATAATCGAAGCCTTTCAGCAGGGAGAAGACAATACCCGCAACAAGAAGTCCAATTGTTACAGCATAAGCCGCATCAAGCCTGCGCTGAAGGCCGCGGGCAAGAAAGAGAAGCCCGACTCCCGCAAGGCTGCCCAGAAAATGTGAAGCTTCCAGGATGGGAAGCGGGATGATGTCGCGCAGAAAAAACAACCGTGTGTCAACGGCCGGAGTCACACCTGAAAACAAGAGGACGGCTCCTGCGATGAAAGCTGAAAAGGCCAGAAGGTTTGGAGCCAGATAGGAAAACCCATCACCGAGCCTGGAAAATGTTTCTTTAAAATGCCGATGCCCGGTACGGATTTCGTGGATTCCAAGCGATGCTGTGGCGATAGCCAGCGGGATCAAATAGTAAGTGAGGCGGTAAATTAAAATAGAAGCAAACAGGGAATCTGCAGGAACTTTTGCGCTTAGTGATGTGAGAACCACAACCTCAAAAACGCCTAAACCTCCAGGTACCTGACTGATAAGGCCGGCCATTTGGGCCAGCATGAAAACGGCAACTACTTCCGGAAAATGTCCGGATCCAAAGGACGGGATGAGAGAAGCCAG
>CAYRBY010000109.1:2991-6602 GCA_964422635.1 uncultured bacterium | reverse complement strand
GAATCCTCATCAAAGAAAGGCTGGAAGCGTTTGTGGGGGGACTCGATGGACCGTCTCCGGCGGCATTACTCGGGCAATATCTTCAATGTCATCATGAATACCATTCAGTTTATGGAGTTTGAAATGGCGTCAGCCTCCGGAAGGAAAGCGGATGTTCTGATCCACCCCGTTCTTGCGGATGCCCACTGGGCTCAATTTTATTATCCGCAAAAGTTTATAAAAGCGGGGGAAGATGCTACCCTTGAGCAGCTGCCTGAGATTCGGCGCCTCCTCGCGGAATGATGTTTTAAGGGCATGACAAGGGGGGTAAGAAAATGATAAACTGCCCTTGAGTTTAGCCGATAATGAGCTGCAAGAATTGTGGATCTATTTAGCCTAAAACAACGTAAAGGTGATTCATGAAGGGTCAGAAATTTGCGGCAATTGCGATAGCGGTTACGCTTGGCTTGGGTTTTACATGGTTTCAGCCACAAAAAAAAGAGAAAGCGCCTTCGAGTGCGGTTTCTTCGAACCGTCAGGAGCCGACGGCTTCTCCGCGATTAAATGCCTCTGAGACTGTTGCTGCAGCAACCAATAAAAGCCCGGCTGTCAGCAGCGCTTCTTCAAGTGTCCAAAACGTTTCGGATGCTGCAAAAATCGTACGCGATAATCAGGGAATCCAGAAGCAGCAGTCGACGGCTATTGCGGTTCCCAACATTCCTTCTCCAAATGCGATTCCTGCTGTGACGAGGGACATTTCTCCGTTGAAGGATTTGGAAGTTGTAAAGATTCAAAAGCAAATCAACGAAATCATTGATGCTAATGAAAAATTTAAGACGCTTCAACAATCACAGACGGATCAGATACGGCAGATTACCGAGCAGGCGCAAATGCACAGAAAAATGCTGCAGGAGTTGGAAGACAAAAATAAGTCTTCCCGAGAATTAAAAACATCCGATGTGGATGAGATTTTGCGCCAGGAAAAAATGCGTATCATAGAAAATGAAACAGAAAAAAACAAAAATCTTCTGGATCAAATTTCTGCCGGAAAAGAAGCAAGTGCTCAAGCTGCTTCCGGGAACCATTCTTGAGCTTTTGTTTTTTAGACACCGCTGTCGTGCGGCCAGCGACCGTTTTTCCATCATATCTGCTCTGATCTGAGCTATGACGATTAATTCAAAATTCCCACCCAGCATTCCGGCGCTCTTCTTTGAGCGCGTTTCACTTTATTCAGAAAGAGCTGCCCTCTATTCCAAGGACAAGAAAAGCCAACGAGTTTCTGTCGTTAGTTGGAAAAGCTGGGGGGAATCTGTTCAGCTTACTGCTTCGGGACTTCGAAAGATTGGCGTTGCGAGCGGTGATCGAGTTGGCATTTTATCGGAAAACTGTCCGGAATGGACTTTTGCGGACTTGGCCGTTTTAACTCTTGGAGCGGTCACTGTCCCTATCTATCCGACCTCGTCTCCCAAGGAAGTGTTATATATTCTTCAAGATGCAGGGATTCGTGTTCTCTTTCTTTCTAACGCGGAGCATTTGAATCGTCTAAAGGACATTTTACCCCATACGATGCAAGTCATTCTTTTTGAGAAAGATTTTCAAAGAGATTCCTCTCCGGGAGATGTTTCGACGCTGCAATCTGTTCAAGATCAGGGGGCTGGGGGAGCTTTTGCTGCGAAATTTCTTGATGAGCAACTGAAAGAAATTTCTGCTGACACTTTGGCAACGCTTATTTACACCTCAGGCACCACTGGCCCGCCTAAGGGGGTTATGCTCACCCACGGAAACTTTATTGCCAATTATGAGGGGGCTCGCGAAGTTATTAAAGTCAGTGAAGCTGATCTCGCATTGTCCTTCCTTCCTTTGAGTCATGTCTTTGAGAGGCTGGCTGGTTACTATTTTATGATGTTGAATGGTGCCCGCATTGCTTATGCCGAGAGCATGAAAACGGTTCCAGACGACATGCGGCTATTCCGGCCGACTGTTGTGGCGAGCGTCCCTAGACTGTATGAGAAAATGCATGCAGCGATTATGGAAGCTGTTTCAAAGGCGTCCCCGGTGCGGAGAAAGATCTTTGAATGGGCCATAAAGATTGGCAAGAAGAAGCTTGATCAAAAATATCACGCATCTATTTTATGGAAATTAAAGTACAAACTGGCGCGGTTTTTAGTACTTAAAAAAATCGAAGCAAAGCTGGGCGGGAAAATGCGGTTTTTTATTTCTGGCGGAGCGCCGTTGTCCCGGGAACTAGCCGAGTTTTTTTATGCGGCAGGAATTCTTATTTTGGAGGGGTATGGCCTGACTGAGACATCGCCTGTTATTGCAGTGAACTCGGAACAAAGCCTTCGTTTTGGAACTGTTGGAAAGCCCTTGCCTAATCTCCGGGTCAAAATTGCCGATGATGGTGAGATATTGACCCAGGGGCCCTGTGTGATGAAAGGGTACTACCAGAATGAAGCAGCGACTCGTGAAGCCCTTCTGGGAGGATGGTTCCACACGGGAGATATTGGTGAGCTGGACGCTGACGGGTATTTAAAAATTACTGACCGCAAGAAGGATATTATCGTGACCTCCGGCGGAAAAAACGTTTCTCCGCAGAATATTGAAAACCTGCTGCTCTCAGAGCCTCTTTTTGTAAACGTTGTAATTTTGGGGGATAAGAAAAATTATCTGGTTGCCCTTGTTGCTTTGAATCGGCCTTTGGCGGAAACTCTGGCACGCGAAGCGGGCATCACGGTTACATCGTGGCCAGATCTGCTAGCCCAAACGGACTTTTACCGCCTCATTGATGAAAAAATTCAGAATAAAACACGTGATCTTGCGCGATACGAGCAGATCAAGTACTTTTCTTTTTTGGATAAGGAATTAAGCCAGGAGGCCGGTGAACTTACGCCGACACTTAAGGTTAAGCGCAAGGTGATCATGGAAAAGTACAAAGATCGTATTGAAGAGCTTTACCGCAGAGGGGAAGGATTCAAACCTCTCGGGGGTAATCCATGAAGGCAGAGTGTGGTTTTTTTAAAACCGAAGACGGGTTGCGGCTCTACTACCGGTTTTATAAAAACGAAAATGCGAAGCAAACGCTCATCATTTTGCATGGTCATGGGGAGCACTCAGGCCGATATGAAAAGTTCAGCCGCTATCTTGCAGGGGAAAGCATTTCAATTGCAGTTTATGACGCCCGGGGTGCGGGGCAATCAGAAGGCCGTGAAGTGTTTATCGACAGTTTAGAAGACTATTTGCGGGATCTGTCGGCCTTTGTAAGTTTTTTGAAGACCGAATACTCGCTTGAAAATAAATTTATACTTTTTGGACACAGCCTAGGAGGATTGGTAGCACTCCACTGGGCTGTCCGCTTTCCGCATAAATTAAAAACGCTTATTCTGTCCTCTCCGTGTCTGGGATTAAGGCTGCCTGCGGCGCTTATCGCTTTCAACGATTTCCTGAACCGTTGTATGCCCGGCATTATTTATAAAAATCCGGTTTATCCGCCGCATCTGACACATAACCCAGAAGAAGTTGAAAATTACAAGAAAGACCCGCTTATAAAACGAAAAATTTCTGTTCGGCTGCTGGCCGAAATGATAAAATGGGGGAACTTAGCTAACAGCATAGACAGTTTTGATTTTCCCTTT
>CAYRBY010000109.1:0-2891 GCA_964422635.1 uncultured bacterium | reverse complement strand
GATGATTAAAGGGCCCGTAGCTCAGCTGGGAGAGCGCCACATTCGCATTGTGGAGGCCAGGAGTTCGATCCTCCTCGGGTCCATTTTCTCCTTAAATTTTCCCATTCTTAAGCCGAAACATAGTCAAGCTTTTAAACGCTTTTCTTAGCCTGAAAGAGGCACCGGTGAGCAAAAAAATTCTGATTATCGATGATGACCCCAATATTGTAGAACTCCTAAAAAGACGTCTTCTTGCAAGTCAATATCTAGTGGCGACGGCAAACAATGGTGAAGACGGACTTGCTCAGGTCAAAGTTGAAAAGCCCGACCTTATTATTGTTGATGTTTTGATGCCGAAAATGGATGGTTACACCTTTGTCAGGATGCTGCGCCGCGAAGAAGAGGTGCGGAACATACCCGTGATTGTTCTGACAGCCAAAGACAAGATGAAGGATCTTTTTGAAATGGAAGGGGTCAAAGATTATATTGTAAAGCCCTACCGTCCAGAAGACCTGATGGAAAAAGTTAAACGAAACCTTGGTATTGCCTAGCCCCTGCGCCTTCATCTCAGGTGCATCTTAGAGCACTTTTGCGGAGCTTATGCTCAAACCAACAGATCCCACCAAAGCGCTTCACGTGCTTTATGTTGAAAAGCATCCTGAAGACGCACGTTTTTTTCAAACGCTTCTATCATCTAGCCTGAATTCCTTCAAAGTTAAAACTGTTTCGACTGTTGATGAAGCGTTTCGCGCTGCTTCCATTGAGCCCTATCACGTAACGGTGTTGAGCTCAAATGTCTGCGGCGCCTCGATTTCGGAGGTTGTTTCGAAGGTGGCTTTGGAGATGTCAGAAACTGCTGTGGTGTTGTTTCTATCACCCGGGGAGGATTCCAATCTTTTGGAGTGTAAGTCTTTGAATGTCCAAGGCTGCGTTGTTAAGACCTCTATGGATGAGGTTTTTTTGAAGTTTCTTCTCAGGCAGGCCTATGAACTAAAGGTGAGTGCCTCCGAACGTGTCGCGGCCGAAGGCGTCTGCAGGCGCGTTATGGACGCTGTATCGGGATGCATCATGGTTGTTAACGCCAAAGGTGAAGTTCTTGCGTTTAATTCTGCCGCAGAACACCTCTTGAATCTTAAAAAAGAAGATCTGACGAATAAACAGCTTAGGCACATACTTCTCGGAGCTCACCAGGAAGACAGGTCGTTCGCATCGGGCTTGGCTTTCGTGACCCAAAGCCTTCAGGATGGACAGAGGCGTACCGCGGGAAGAGTCGCCATTTTTAATAAACAGGGGCAGAATGTCTGGGTTAGCTGCGTTTTTGAACCGATTGTTTCTCCGGGGAAAAAAGTTGAAGGCGGAGTGTTGGTTTTTCAGAGTGTTTCCGAAGGCGCAAAGGCGGAGGACAAATTAAAGGATGCGATTCAGGAGCAGCTTCGTAACGAACAGCGGCTGGTTGAGGCGCTGTCGGAGCTGAGAAAACTGAATCAGCAGCTTCATGAAACTCAAAACCAGCTGATTCAGGCGGAGAAACTCCAGTCTGTCGGTCGCCTTGCCGCAGGCGTAGCGCATGAAGTCAAAAACCCTCTGGCTATTCTGCTTCAAGGGGTTGAGTACCTACAGCAGGCGATGTCTAAGGAGGAGAAGGAATCCCAAGAGGTTTTAAATGACATGATCGATGCCGTCCAACGAGCTGACATGGTGATCAAAGGGCTTCTTGACTTTGCCGCGCCGGCGGAGCCTGAAATGCTTGAGGAGGATCTGGAAGATGTTTTGGATGAATCGCTGCAGCTGCTCAAGCATCTGCTGGTGACACATAAAATCGAAGTTCAGAAAGATTTCTCTGCTCTTTCCGGGAAAGTTGTTATGGACCGTAACCGTATGCAGCAGGTATTCGTAAATATTTTTTCAAATGCTATTCATGCTATGCGAGAAAACGGCGTGCTTTGTGTATCTGCGAGGCGTGAGCAAGATTCTCTCTCTCGTGTTATAGTTGAGGTGAGCGATTCTGGAACGGGTATTCCGGTAGAGCTCCTTGATAAGGTTTTTGACCCGTTTGTCACCACGCGGAGGGGAAGAGGGGGAACGGGGTTGGGCCTTTCGGTGGTCAAAGGCATTATGGAAATGCATCAAGGGGAAATCCGTATTGAAAACCGCTCTGAAGGCGGCGTTAAGGTTACCCTTAAGTTTTAAACGGAGGTGTGTGTGGACGCTGGAGCTGATAAAAAACGGATCTTAATTGTCGATGACGAAGAGAAATTTGCGAGCATGATCAAAAAAAATCTGGAAAAAGCAGGCCCTTATGAAGTTCATGTAGAGACCAAAGCTGCGCAGGCTGTTGCCGCCGTAAAGTCATTCAAGCCGCACTTGATCATTCTTGACGTTATTATGCCGGACAAAAGGGGGCCTGAAATTGCCGTAGAAATCCGTCAGGATGAAAAAATGGCCAAAATCCCTATTGTTTTCCTTACCGCAACCGCCCAGAAAGGGCAAAGCGAGTTATTTGGAGGGTTAGTGGGCGGGGCGCCGTTCACTATAAAGCCAGCGATCTCCAAGCCTGTCAGCACCCCGGACTTGATTAAGTGCATTGAGGCCAACCTTCCCAAGGGGTGATTCAGGCCTGTTTTCCCTCATATCCGCCCTATTTCGGGCGAGGGTACACACCTTCTCTGTATTAAAAGATTTTAACCCTCCCGATTGACTTCTTATGAAACACAGTTTATAGTTCATTGGAAAAAGTTTTTTAACTATTTTACTAACTATCTTAAAAAAAACATCAAGTTGACTTGATAGTTTGATAACATCAGCTATCATTTTAATAAGTTAATAAACAATAACGATCACAGTAACAACCAATCCTGAAGGGACGGCAACCCCTGATGAAAGAATGGCAATCGCGCAAGGCGAGAGCTTGG
>CAYRBY010000108.1:0-6646 GCA_964422635.1 uncultured bacterium | reverse complement strand
GGGCTTGATATTTCCGACAGCGGAATGCGGCTTGCTGTGCCTGTGCCTGTTGAAAAGGGCATGCGGATCGGAATGACTTTCTCCATGCCAGGGCAGCAACGGCGTGAACGCATGGATGGGCATGTGGTTTGGAAAGCTGTCCATCAAGATGCAGAATGTCCGGTTCAATGCGGGGTCTTGTTCGACAATTTAAAAAAGACAGAGGCGCTGGGTGAGAAGCCTCTTTATTTTATGGGCGACCGCATGTGCGATTTCATTCTAAAAATGACGCCCGAAGACCTTGCGGCCCGTCCCGCCCGATCCCTTTCAGAAATCAAAAAGGCCTTTAAACTCATCTATAAAGAATACATTTCTCTGGGCTACTGTAAGCCTAACGACAGTCAAATGCATTACAGTTCCCACGTTTTTCTTCCGGGCTCCCGCACCTTTATTCTCAAAAAGAAACAGCATTTTCTTGGAACAGTTTCTCTGGTTGCGGATTCCGCGCGGGGTGTGCCAATGGAAAGAACTTTTCCTAGTCTGATCCGGAGCCTCCGCAGGAAGGGAGGAAAGCTTGCTGAAGTGAGCCTTTTGACCCTGGACCGCGAAGCTTTCAGGAAAAGTCACTTCACCTTGACGGATTCTCACAAGCTTACAGGCTCTTTCTGGCTTTTCAAAAGCATGCTCGACTATGCGCGTTTGACCTCGGGCGTAACGGATCTGTTGATCGCTGTACACCCCAAACACGAAAACCTTTACCGCAACTTTGCTTTTCGGTCAGTGGGTAAGCCGGCGCCTTATGACGGGGCAGAAGGAAACCTGGGGCTTCCTATGCACCTTGATGTGCTTCGTCTCGAACGCAACCTTTCCAAAGGGAAAAGTTTTCGGAAATTCTTTTTTGATAACACACCGCCGCTTCCCAAGAAGAACCGCTCTTTCGAATGGACGCCGGAAGCTGTCTATAGCTTCCTCGTGGAACCCTTACGCAATGCTTCCAGTTCACACGCCAAAGCTTGATGCCGTAATGAATCAGCCTGAAGTTTCGGGAATCGATACATTGCGGCTTTATGAAAGTCTCAAGGTTTCAGCTTTTCCGGGATACGCATCCTGTAAAAAGATTTCCAAACAAAGACTAAGCCGACAATGAAGAAAATGAGTCCCGTGATCCGTGTTGCAGCGGGATCCATATTAATTGCGATCTCAAGGGCCAACATGCCAAAGAGGGTTGAGAATTTTATGATCGGATTAAGGGATACTGATGTGGTGTCTTTGAAGGGATCTCCGACCGTGTCTCCAACAACCGTCGCGGCATGAAGGGGCGTATTCTTTTCCCCGTAATCGACCTCGACTAGTTTTTTCGCGTTGTCCCAAGCCCCGCCCGCATTGGCCATGTATATGGCTTGAAAGAGCCCAAAGACTGCAATCGCCATCAGGTAGGAGATAAAGAAATACGGGTCGAATAGTGCAAAAGCGAGTGTCAGTGTGAGAAGGCCCACAAAAATATTCCACATGCCTTTCTGCGCATATTGAGTACAGATCTCAACAACCTTAATTGAATCCTGGCGGTCTGCCTGACTTTTATCCAGATTGAGGTTGTTTTTTATGTACTGAACCGCGGAATACGCCCCCGTAGTTACGGCCTGAATAGAAGCGCCGCAAAACCAGTAAATGACAGCACCTCCGCAGATTGATCCGAGCAGAACAGGTGCGGCCGTGAGCGATAGTTTTTGATCGAGGAGAATCTCTCCGATGTTCGCGGGGACCTGCATGCCGCCGGCAGCCGCTGCAGCCTGCGCATGAAGGTGTTCCTGCAGAAGCAGAATGATCGAGAAAATCATGGTGGTGGCGCCGGCGACAGCTGTTCCAATAAGAACCGGTTTGGCAGTGGCTTTAAAGGTATTTCCTGCCGAATCATTCGCTTCGAGATAGTGCTTACCCAATTTGAAGTCGGGCTTAAATCCGAAATCCTTCTGGATCTCTTGTTCGATTCCGGGGATGGACTCTGTCTGGGCAAGTTCAAAAATGGATTGTGCATTATCGGTGACTGGGCCGTAAGAATCGACTGCGATATTAACAGGCCCCATGCAAAGAAAACCGTAGGCCACGAGACCAAAGGCAAATACGGAAGCGTGCGGCATAATATGTTGAAGGCCGGAGCCTGAAATAAGAAATGCCGCTAACATGAGTCCCGCAATGAGAATGCCCTTCCAAAAAGCCGAGAAGTAACCCGATACAAGCCCGGAGAGAATGGTGAGCGAAGCTCCGCCTTCACGAGAGGCTGTCACGATTTCATGGACATGTTTGGAGTGGGAAGAGGTGAAGATTTTTGTGAACTCAGGAATGAGAAAAGCTGCCAGTGTACCGCAGGCGATAATGGAAGCTAACTTCCACCAGAGTGTGGGGTCGGGAAGGTCACCTACAAGAAGATACGACATGCCGTAAGAAGTGGAAATGCTCAGCAGGGTCGCGATCGTGATGAGCCTCGTCAGCGGTTCTTCAAAGTTGAACTCTTTCATTTTTTTGTATTTTCGTTCTGAGATCAGGGTATTGATGAAGTATGAAATGCCGGACATGAAGTCCATTAAGAATCTCATCGCGAAAATCCAGACGATCAGTTTGGCCTGAAGCATGGGGTCTTTCACTGCGAGCGTAATAAAGGAAATAAGCGCGACGCCTGTGACACCATAGGTCTCAAACCCGTCGGCCGTTGGTCCTACAGAGTCACCGGCATTATCGCCTGCGCAATCGGCAATCGTTCCCGGATTCCGAGGGTCATCTTCCTTGACTCGAAAGACAATTTTCATCAGGTCAGAACCAATATCCGCGATTTTAGTGAAAATGCCTCCGGCGATACGCAGGGCGCTGGCGCCAAGCGATTCACCGATCGCAAAACCTAGAAAACAGTAACCGACGATATGTCGGGGTACAAAAAGAAGGATCAATACCATCATGACAAGCTCAACGGAAATTAGAAAAAGTCCTACGGACATGCCCGCCCGCAATGGGATGTTTACAACGTCCCAGGGGATTCCCCGCAGCGAAGCAAATGCTGTTCGCGCGTTGGCGTAAGTGTTAATGCGAATGCCGTAGAATGCAACGAGGCATGAGCCCCCCATGCCGATGATGGAGAACAGGAGAACCAGACCCAGCGTTGCCGCGGGTTCATGTTTTAACCCGAAGAAAAAGTAACCCATCGCGCAGGCGATAATAGCGAAAAGAATTGCCAGAAATTTCACCTGCTGCTTCAGGTAGGTCTTGCACGTCTGGAAGATGGTTTCAGCCACATCAAGCATTGATTTGTGCGCAGGAAGGGCCTTGATTTTCATGAACTGAAAGAAAGACAGCCCAACGGTTCCTAGGATGACGAGTGCCCCGTAAAGAAGGATCTGGTATCCCGACAAGCCGCCCAGTAAATCGAAACGTCCTTCGTGTAGATCCGGGATCTTAAGATCTGCTTCGCTAGCCCAAGATGAACTTTGGCCCCAAAATAACGTACCTAAAAAAAGAAGTCTGTTTAGAATCTTTTTCATATGCACCAATCTGATATTTTGTTGTTCATGCCGGTCCCTATCCGGCAGGGAAGGGTCGTTTAGCGCAAAAAAAGCATTTCTTGCGGCCGCAATTTTCAACAGAACTTTCAACGCCGCCTCTTTCAAGGCACGGCACCATCTTTTGAATGCGGCAATCTGATTGCAGGGGGGAATCCTGAACATCCGGGGGGCTTACTGCCTTTAATGCTAATAAAGCCAAGCCCTTAAGTAAAGGTAGTTTTAACTCGATCCCAAAACCAAATAAAGGGTCAATACCCCCTATTGTATTAATTTCCTGTGCTTTAGGTCTTTAAAACTTGCCTTGTTTCGAATTTTCGGCATCTATCTGCTATCTTTTAAGTAGTTTTAACAGGGTTCACAACTAAACACAGGAAGACTATGTCTGAAGGGGCTATTCATAACCGACGACGTGCAGGTGCCGTCTGGGTCGCGATTTGCCTGGCGTTGACCCAAACCTGCCTTCCCCCTGTTTCTGCAGCCGAGATTGAAGCGTCAGCTGAGAGCGTCCCACCGAAGGCTTTTCCCAAAGATCTGCGCCAGATCACCGTTCCTTCCAACATCGGCAAAATTGAAGAAGCCTTTCAGGGGCAGAGTGAAAATGTCTACATCCTTGTTCAGGATGCCCACGCAATTCCCGATGCGCAGCGGAACATCCGGAACCTGATCGATTTCTTTCAGCATGAATATGGCTTGAACCGGGTGGCTGTTGAAGGAGCAGCGTCACGCCTGAACCCGCAGATTTTCAGAAGCTTCCCCGACAAAAAACTGCTTAAAAGCCTCTTGACGGAATACCTTGAAAAGGGAGAGCTGACGGGGAGTGCGATGGCCGCCATTTTTAATGAGCACAAATCCTTATATCAAGGGATTGAGGACTGGGGCCTCTACGAAGAGGGGTATGGCTTTTATCTTGAAAGTCAGAATCATAGCGCTGAGGTTGCTCAGGCGTTGAACTTTCTTCGAGACGCCCTCGAAAAAGAAAAAGAGAAAGAGTATTCAGAGGCGCTTTTAAAAGTGGATCGAGCGATCCGGGACTTTCATGAGAACAAGATGTACTTGATGAAGGTGATTGAGACGCTTGTTGAGTTTAAGGCCCCGCTCAAGGGGAGTGAACTTGAACTCATGCTTAAAGAGACCGCTCAGGTCTCAAGTCAAAAGGTGCCTGTTGAAATTGAAGTGAGGGCGCTGTCAGAGAAGGTTAAAGACTATTTGAATCATTCACCGGCGGCTCTGAAGCGGCAAAACCTGGCGGAATTTAATGAGAAGGCACAGGCTTTTCAAACTTCGCGTATAAGCGCCGAGGAATTCGCGCTTTACCTGAAAGAAATTTGCGAGACCCAAAAACTGCCGTTCCGCTTTTCTGCGGATCTTAATGCCCGGATGCTGCAGCAGAAGAAGCTGCAAGATATCGAAGGCACACGTTTCTTTGACCAGTTCGAAGACTTTGTGAAGGATGTCAAAGAGTCTCTTTTTCGTGAAGACGTGGAGCGGAATCTCGATCAGCAATCGTACCGACTTTATCTGCTTGATCGTTTGGCGAAGATGGAACTTTCCCGGATGCAATGGAAACAGCTCATGCATTATGCGCGCACTGGTGTTTTCGAACTTAAGGCCAAAGAGAGCGGGCTGAGCGCTGATGTTACCGACCGGAGGGAAGAAGGGCCCCGCGATATTCTTCTTCAGGGCGTGGATTTGCGGCGGTTGATCCCGGAGTCTAATTTGCGGGAACGAATGATTCCGCATCTCCTGTTCTATGAAAACGCGGAGTCTCGTGACGCCGCATTTGTAAGAAATCTGAAAACAGTTTCTACGGAACCGAAGCGTCGTGCTGTCATGCTCGTAGCGGGTGGTTTTCATACCGAAGGCCTTGTAGCCCGGCTCAAGGCAGAAGGATGTTCTTATGTATTGATCACGCCGGAAATCAAGGCTCTGCCTGAAGAAATTCATTACGCGGAGCAAATGCAGGGACAGGTTTCCTGGAAGGACTATTTCGAGGTTGAACGGGGGCAGATCAATATTTATAAGGCCTTTGTGCGCTACACCCGGGACCGTCTGCTCAATGCCGGTCAAAAAACTCAGGCCGAAGACAGGGCGAATGATTCTGCTAATGTACTCAAGGAATGGCGCGACCAGATTATTCGTGACCTCGCAGACCAGGGCATGATTGCGCAGTCGGGGCAATACACACGGTTTATCGACGAGATCACGCCGAATTCTTCCGGAGACGCAGTTCGGGACGAGACGGGAAATGCTGCTAAGGTGGAGCGCTTTATTTCAGGCATCCGGGATCTTCAGGCCGCAGGCCGTCTCACTGTGCCCAACATCATGAGCCTTGTGCAGCCATCAGGAATTCAGGCGAAAGGTGCTGGGCTTGTTCTGGCTGATCAATGGACGCAGTCAGGAATTCTTCCCTCCGCGTTGAACAGGATTGACGCGGCCCGTGCTTTGGTTTCGCAGTCTTCTGCGACTGTCTCAGATGAAAGCGTCCGTTCTGAACTGCGCAGCGAAGAGCCTGATTTTGAAAATCCTCTCGAAGCGCCATTTGTTGCGCCTCAGGGAGAGCCCTTTGTGCTGCCGTTATCCAAAGAGCAGGTGGATAAAAGGCTGCCGCAAATTCCGCTTCTGTTTGAGGCTATGGAGGACAAAGAGCATCCCGAGAGAAGCCTTGATGTCCGGATCTTTGGAGGGGCTGTGCGTGCCATGGCTTTCGCGTTTGTTACGGAAGATCAGCTGCCCACACTCTCGGAATTGGATATTGCGGTTCCTGGCGCAGCTATTTTTGGTGACAAGTTTGATTATTTAATGGCCGCGCAAGACAGATTTAAGGAACTGGTTAAGGAGGCAGAAAAGAAACTCCAGAAGCCGATTACCCCCATTGAGCTGCATCCAACAGGTGAGCGGGACTTCAGCTTTATCCTTGAAGAAGGGCGGGAATGGTCTATTTCGAAATTCTGGCTGGAGTATGACAAAGCCAAAGACCGGTATCTGCTGAAAGCCATAAGACCTTGGGTTGAACAGCTGAAGAAAAAAGAACTCACGCTGGCAGGAGATCGGTTTCTCGCGCCGGAACGGCTGCCTAAGCTTCTCGATCAGGCTTATCAGTATGTGCTTTATGGTTT
>CAYRBY010000107.1:2344-6819 GCA_964422635.1 uncultured bacterium | reverse complement strand
TTTCCTGGCTCGAGGAGTGGAAAGAATTTGTTTCCGCAATTCAGGAAAACCGTGAGCCTCTTGGAAGCGGGCGAGATGGTTTAGCCGCTTTGAGAATCGCGAACGCTGTTTATGAATCTGAGAAAACAGGGCGGGTCATCCGCCTCAACCCTTAGGAGAGTCCGTGGCACGCTGTTTCCTGACAGGGATTCATGGTTTCATTGGAAGCTGGCTTGCGGGGTATCTTGATTCACGGGGACATGAAGTCTGCGGCATGGCGCGCAGCGCTTCGCCTGCTTTTGAAGCGCGCTACCCCAGGATCCGTGTAACAATTGCGGATATTCTGGAACAGGAAAAAGTTAACAATGCTGTCCGTGAAGCTCGGCCGGATTATGTGTTTCATTTGGCTGCTCAGAGCTCTCCGCAAAGATCCTGGGAGCAGCCAGAAGAGACTTTCTCCATCAATGTGACCGGAACCCTTTATCTTCTCGAAGCGGTACGGAAAGCGGGACTTTCTCCGGCCATCGAGATGTTTCTTTCCAGCAGTGAGTATGCGTCCGGAGTTTCCGAAATCCCCATTCCTGAAAGCGCTCCGATTGACCCTTCATCTCCCTATGGTGTTTCAAAGATCGCAGCGGGCCAGCTTGCGGTGCTTTATGGCAAGCGCTATGGCCTTAAAATTGTCCGGGTCCGGCCCTTCTTTCTCATAGGGCCAGGGAAGAAGGATGACGTCAGTTCCCGTTTTTGCCGGCAGATTGCGGCTGTGGAGGCAGGACGTCAGAAGGTGATGAAAGTCGGAAACCTGACCGTCGTTCGAGATTTTCTGGATATCCGGGACGGTGTTGAAGCGCTCTGGCTTGCCGCTGAGCGCGGGCAACCCGGGGATGTTTTTAATATTGCTTCAGGAAAGCCTCTGTCCGTTGAAAAGCTTCTGCAGCTCTATTTGGGGCATGCAAAAGTGAAAGTCCCCGTTGAATCAGATCCCTCTTTGTTCCGCGCCCTTGACGAACCCTTCAAAGTCGGCGATGTCAGTAAACTGCATGCGCTGGGTTGGCATCCTAAAGTGAAGCTTGAAGAGACGACGCGGGCGATTTTGGATTTCTGGCGTGAGCAGACTGTCAAAGAGCAAAGGGTTTGATATGCAGATGGTCATTCTCGCAGGCGGCGCGGCAACGCGGCTGGGAGCGCTTACACAGCAGACAGCCAAAGGAATGCTTCCCATAGCAGGGAAACCTTTTTTGCTTTATCAGCTGGAGTTATTAAAGCGTTCCGGCGTCGAAGATGTGCTTTTTTGCATCGGGCATTTAGGAGAACAGATACGGGAATATTTTGGCGACGGAAAACAGTTGGGGTTGAAAATTGCATACAGCCAGGAAACGGGGACGCTTTTAGGCACCGGGGGCTGTCTGAAAAACGCAGAGAGGCTTTTGAACGATACTTTTATGGTGATGTATGGGGACACCTATCTGCGCATTGATTATGCTCTCATTTGGAAAGCACACGAAGCTCACCCTCAGGATGGCCTGATGGTCGTTTACCGGAATGAGAATCTCTATGACCGCAGTAATCTGATTGTTGAGAATGGATTTGTAACGGAGTACAGCTATGAGCCTTCAGCCAAAAGAGTCTACATTGACTATGGAGTGTCCGTGCTGAACCGCACTGTTCTAAACCCGTATCAAAGCGGGCAGGTCTTCGGATTACAGGAGATCTTTCAGAAGCTTATCCGCGAAAAAAAACTGCGGGCTTTTGAAGCGCATGAACGGTTTTATGAAATTGGATCCAGACAAGGCCTTGAAACCTTCACAGCTTTTATCCAAGGAGAAAAAAGATGATTATCAGCCGGGCGCCGGTTCGCATTTCCCTGGGCGGCGGGGGGACGGATATCGCTTCATACTATTCCAAGTTTGGCGGATTTCTCATCGCAGGTGCCATTAACAAGTATATCTATTTGTGTGTGAACAAAAGATTTGATGAAAGCATCCGCCTTAGTTATTCAAAAACCGAAATTGTGCGTACTGTAGACAGTATCAAGCACCGCATATTCCGTGAAGCCTTCCGGCTTCTCAATATTCATTGGGGTGTAGAAGCTGTTTCCATCGCCGACGTTCCGGCTAATTGCGGTCTGGGGTCTTCCAGTGTTTTTACAGTATCTCTCTTGAATGCCCTGCATCATTACAAACGCGAGTATTTGACTCTGGAGCAGCTGGCCGAGGAAGCCTGTAAAATTGAAATCGATATTCTTCAGGAACCCATAGGTAAACAAGATCAGTACATGGCTGCTTTTGGCGGGCTGACGTGTTTGACCTTTGAGCCGGATGGCCATGTGATTGTTGAACCTCTCAAGATTGCGGCTCATACCCTGAATCAGCTTGAGAGCAACCTGCTTTTATTTTATACGCGAATTGAACGGAGCGCGTCCGATATTCTCAGCGATCAAACGGAAAATGTTAAAAAAGCTGAGACCAAGACGGTCGATGCCATGCACAAAATCAAGGACATTGGATTGAGGACCAAAAAGGCTTTTGAGACAGGAGACTTGGATGCTTTTGGGCGCATGCTCGATGAACACTGGCAGACCAAAAAGAAGCTGTCGTCGAAAATTTCTGACCCTTACATCGATGAATGTTATGAAACTGCCATGGCTCATGGAGCTATGGGCGGCAAAATCATTGGTGCTGGAGGGGGAGGCTTTTTGCTGTTTTATTGCCCGCAGGATCATGCGCGCCTTATTGACGCCATGCAGAAGAAAGGGCTTCAGTGGATGCCGTTCCGCTTCGAATATGAGGGAGCAAAAATTGTGGCAAATCTTTCACATTGATTTGAAAGTATTGTTATCTAATGCTATCCTTTTGTCATTATTGATCTTAAAAAGCACGAGTGCGTAGAGGGCATGTATGGACTACATCGAAAAGCATCTTACTGAAGCCAAGCAAATCGTTGACCGTCTGGACCGGGGACAGATCTTGAAGATGATTGATTTGCTCGCCGCAGTTCGAGATGCGGGCGGCCGTCTTTTTATTTTAGGCGTTGGAGGCAGTGCCGGAAACGCATCTCATGCGGTCAATGATTTCCGGAAAATCTGCGGCTTTGAAGCCTATGCGCCAACGGACAATGTTTCGGAACTGACAGCCCGCATCAATGATGACGGCTGGGACAGCGCTTATGCCAACTGGCTTAAAGGAAGCCGCATTTCCGGCAAGGATGCGCTTTTGATCTTTTCGGTCGGCGGGGGAAACCTTGAAAAACAGGTAAGTGTCAATCTCGTGAAGGCCCTGCAGCTTGGAAAAGAAGCGGGCGCCAAAGTGTTTGGAATCGTCGGGCGTGACGGGGGCTATACCGCTCGTGTGGCAGACGCCTGTGTCATTGTTCCAACCCTGCATCCGGATTCTGTGACGCCTCATGCAGAGGCTTTTCAGGCAGTCGTATGGCACTTGATCGTATCGCATCCCAAAATGCAGAAGCATGGGATGAAATGGGAAACCACGAAATAAGAATTCAAGGAGCGAGTCAATGAGCAAACATGAGTCTATCCGCGGCGGCATATTTCTCGACACAGGAAAAATGGACGAGATCCGCAAATACCATGAAATGGGGATCATTCGGGGGGTGACCACCAACCCGAGCATTATGCTCCGTGACGGAGTTACCGGAGGCATGGAGGGAATCAAAAAACGGGCTGTCGAAATCGCGAAATTGATTCATCCGCTCCCGCTTTCTGTAGAAGTTACAAACAATGATCCCGTGAGAATGGTTCAGCAGGCGCTCGATTTTTCAAAATGGGCAGATAATATCAATGTCAAAATTACGATTCACGGGCCTAAAGGCGAGCTTGAGAATGTTAAAATTATTCATGAGCTTGAACACAAGCACAACATTCGTGTCAATGTTACGGCCATGATGAGTGCGCAGCAGTGCTTCCTTGCGGCGATGGCTGGCGCTACTTATGTTTCCATTTTTGGCGGACGTGTGAACAACATGGGGTATGACTCAAGGACAGAAGTGCGTCGTTTGCGCACGGTGCTTGATGATTTCAAACTTTCATCTCAAATTATTGTGGGTTCCTGCAGGGAAGTGCTGAATATTATCGAGTGGTTTGAGTCGGGGGCCCACATCGTTACCGCCGGGCCTTCTCTCGTGGAAGGTATGATTATCCACCCGTATACTAAGGAAACCGTTGAGATGTTCGTTCGAGACGGTGAAAAGTTCGAAAAAGAAATTAAAGGCTAGGCTGTTTCCCGCTCGGAAGCGGAGAGAGCTTCGGCAGCAAAAATAATTCCCAGCCCCATGGCATGCGACATGATGCGGAGCAGTGCGGTTTCAATTTGAAACCGAAGGTCGTATGGTGTCACGTGCAGAATGACAAAGTAGCCTGCCCACAGCAAGAGCGTGAGTGAAAAGAAAATCCATCGCCCGTTCGCATAGGCCTTTTTCCCGCCCGCAAGCGCCGCAAAAGCGAAGAGCAGCCACAAACCATTCCATTGTTTAAAGTTAAT
>CAYRBY010000107.1:0-2244 GCA_964422635.1 uncultured bacterium | reverse complement strand
CCGCGGATTTTGGCTCGAAGATCGTACATAGAGAACCAGGCAAATGCCGGCTGCTGTCATGAAAAAGGTTAGAGGGATATCTGCGTAAAGGGTTGTGGACCAAAACCGCCACATGTAGACACTCATCAGGAAGGCTGATGCCAGGCATGCATAAGTTTTTGAAATGGCGCTTGAGAGATACCAGAAAATGAGTGCTATCAGGCTTATGCTGAAGATCAATGAGACAAGGATGGGCCCTAAAAGTGTTTCCCGGCCCATTAAAAACCAGATTGATGCAAATGCTCCGGGCAGCATGAGCGGGTAGTCTGGATGCGCCCAGTCACCGGGAATAGCAGAAAACATGCCCTGCCATTGTGAAGGGTCACGGAAATAGAACCGAGCCTTCAGTTTCCAGAAGTAACGCGCATCCCAGCCGCCGAAAGCATTCCACGTCACTTGTCCCCAGAAGTAATCCCAATAATGAAATAAAACAAGAGCAGAAAAAAGGCAGGCTGCTAATTCCAGTTTGAAAAGATAACGTTCCTGAGGCGTTCCTTGATGGAGGCGTGCAAAGTAGTCCTGGACATGACGAAGGAGAGTTTTAGCTTTTAAAACGGGATTTGTAAAAGCAGCCCGCAATTGCTTCAGAGGCGGTGATTTCAGCAGCATAAGATAGAGGCCTGTGAGGAGACAAATCGAAAGGCAAAGCTCAGGCCCCTTAGAACCCGCGATCAGGAATGAAAAAAAGAGCAGAAGAGAGACAAGCCCAAACCCCAGAGGGAGCGCCAAGACAATTTTCAGCCAGCGGTTCGGAGTTTCGAAGCTGGAAAAAAGTGATGAGGCAGATAGATAACCTAGCAAACCTATGGCAAAGAGAGGGGGAAGGAAGCTCATATTTTTTTTGCCAGCAGTCCGCGGCCATCACCCGAGTCGTAAACAAACCGATAGCCCGTCTCTGCGGCCCTTTTCAAAGCGATGTCGTGAGAAGTGCAATAAGCGATTCCAAGAGCTTCCACAGGTTTGGGGTTCAGCAACAGGGGGGCCAGATAGTTTTGGGCGATTTGGAGCCGCTCCCAATTTTTTTTGTCTTCATTAAAAGGTACATCGCTTATGAGAGAAAATGCTCCCTGTGGAGGGAGTTTGTCTTTCAGGGAAGCCAGCTCATAGCCGGGTAATAAATAGCCTTGTTCCGTTCCCTTAAGAAGTTCGCTCAGAAGACTAGGCTCCGCCCTAAGTTTGTTGGGAGTCAGCTGGAGCAGGGCGAGGAGAGCCAGAGCCACTCCCAATAAAACCTGTCCAGTATGGCGAAAATCGATCACAGAATCCAAAACCTCTGTTAATAAAAAGGTTACAGATGACGAAAATAATGATACCGTTGTATGTATATGCGGCATTTTTGGGAAAAAATTAAGTTTGAAAGCCTACGACCTTTTATTAAAATGTGAATGTCAGACAGTTTTTCCCGTCTTTCTTTCATGGGATGTTTTGGTTCCCAAGACATAAGCTTTGAAAAACAGGGGGTTCTAATGTTTCAGCGTACACTGGCAATTGTCCTTTGTAGTGTTTTAGTGATGGGGTTTTCCTATGGAAGCCGTGATGAAAAGAAGCCTTCAGTGGCATCCTCTACTGCCGCGGCGGCCAACAAGGTACAAACTCAAACGGCTGCTGCCTATGACGCTGCACGATCAACAGCGAATACGGCAAAGAACGAGGTCAAGCAGACGGTTGATGCTTATGCTGGAAGTTATGGTAAAAAGGCAGTCGCTGAAACCGATGTGAAATCCGTCCAAGCCGCTTCCAACGCAGTCATGACAGCAGCGCCGGCAGCTCCGCAGACCACGGCTGCGCCCGCCGCACCGGGCCAGTTTCCCACGAAGTTGATCAGTCAGCTCGCCGCAGGAGACGAGGCAACAAGAAAAGCCCGCATGGAAAGTTTGAAGCGGCTTAGCTTGGCGCTTAGCCAAATGAATGCTCAAAAGCAGACGCAGACAACACCTGCGGCGCCTGAAAAGGCAAGCGGTAAGAAGTCCTAATTTCTGCCTCTAGAATCGATGAATCTTTAACTTGAAGACGCTCTGCGCCTTGTTATTTGGAATTAATAAATGCTGAAGCTCTCTGTTGTTGTTCCCGCCTATAACGAGGCGCCGACTATCGAAAAGTTGCTTGGGAAGGTGTTGGCGGTTTCTTTTCCCGTTCCTGTAGAAATTGTGGTGATTGATGACCACAGCACGGATTTGACGCACAGTCTTTGCGAAAAGGTGATGA
>CAYRBY010000106.1:0-6827 GCA_964422635.1 uncultured bacterium | reverse complement strand
GCGGACGCTTCGCAACCCTGCCGCGCACCTGAACCACAAATTCTGTACGCAGCGTTTCCGCGAGCTTGTGAACAGCGGCGCTGTGATCCGAGTTAAAAACCACCTGGGTCACCCCCCAGCGGTCGCGAAGGTCAATAAAAAGCAAATGCCCGTGATCACGGCGGGTATCCACCCATCCCACCAGCGTCACTTCCCTGTCCACAGAACGGCCGTTCAACTGTCCGCAATTCGAGGTTCTCATCATACGATCTTTTTCCCTTGTTTAGTCATGAAGTAATTTAAAAGTGCTCCAAAATGAATGATCTCTTCGGTGTGCGATTCCATGTTTTTTAACTTCCACTGTTTTTTTTCAACTTCATCCTGCCCGGCAATTAACACATAGCGAACCCCGGATTTACTCGCTTTCTTGAGCTGATCTCCAAGCTTCAAGGAAGGCTTGGCCACCTCCGGCAGAAAGCCAAACTGTCTCAGACTTCGCGCGGTCTCTTCCACTTGAAGTGCAATGGGGTGCAAAGGATCTTCACAAAGCGGAATCATATAAATGCTGTTTTCCTTCATCTGTTCCAAAATGCTCGGTGTGTTTTTTTCAAGCACCATCAAAAGCCTTTCCACACCAAGACTAAATCCCGTGCAAGGAACAGGGGAACTTCCAATCTGTTCATATAGATTGTCATAACGGCCGCCGCCAGCAAGGGCGTCCTGCGCACCCAGGGATTCGGAAGCCACCTCAAAAACCACTCCCGTATAGTAATCAAGCCCCCGGACGAGTTTGGGTTCTATGTCAAGTGGAACACCCGAGGATTTAAGCTCCTGACAAAGTTTAAGGAAGTAATCACTCGGCGGGGCCACTTCGCCCCATGGAAGCGCATCAACAAGTGCTCGGGTCTGGGGAATTTTGCTGTCAAAAATACGGAGGACATTTTTATCAAGCCTGTAAAGGGAGTCAGGGTCCAGCTTCGACTTGTGAGACTCAAAGTAATCACGAATACGCGTCCGGACCTTTTCGCCCTGAGCCCCGTTAATGAGGCTCAAATCGTTAATGCGAAATTTAAGATTCCTGACGCCCAAAAATTCGAGAAAATCACGCAGAACATGAATAACGGTGCGGTCGCCGCAGAGCCCCTTCGAGGCATCTTCTGCCGGAACATTCACAAGCTCTGCCCCAATCTGATGAAACTGGCGCTTTCTTCCGGCCTGCGGCCTTTCTGCACGAAACATGGGGCCCATGTAATAAAGGGCAAGCGACGGCGCTGTTTTTAAAAGCCCGTGCTCCGTTACCGCCCTGGCCACAGAAGCAGTCATTTCAGGCCGCATCGTCATAAAACGCTCGCCGCGATCCTGAAAGGTATACATTTCTTTATGAACGATATCGGTGGTTTCCCCGATGGCTCGGGTGAAAAGTTCGGTGGGTTCCAGAATCGGAGTACGGATCTCGCGAAAACGCTTCACCGAAAAAAGTGTGCGGGCCTTTTCTTCAAGCCACTGCCATTTTTCGACTTCTCCGGGAAGAATATCATCCATACCCGGGAATGCCTGATATTTAACAGCCATCCAAAAATCCCCTGGTTAAAAACGTGAGATCATACCACAGCACCCCACCCCCCGCAATAACGGGATGGGCGCAGGGAAAAGCAGAAATAAATGCTGGCACACAAGTTAAATAAGGAGAGCCCGGCCGCGGGCAGAATCCGGACCGGAGAGGAACTATCTGCAGATTTCAGTGAAAAGAGGAAAAGCGAAACGCTTAGAATTTTCTTTTCTTGGAAGTACGCTGCTTGCGGCGTCTTTTTTCGCTGGGCTTCTCGTAATGCTTGCGGGCTTTGAGAACCTTCAGAATGCCCTCACGCTCAATCTTTTTCTTGAGCTTTTTCAGCGCTTTTTCGAGAGGTTCGTTATCAGTAATCTGGACTTTTAACACGCGTTTCAGACCTTTCTTTGCAAGTTATAGGTAGGGTTAAAGTTGGGCTATTATATCGGAATCTTTTCGGAGGTCAAGCCGCGTTCAAGACACTTTCGGTTTACCCGGAGCTCGCCAGGGGGTAGAATGCAGACCATGCAGCCATGCCTTGAGGCTCTTATTCGCCTCTTTTATCCATCCTATTGCGGTTTATGTGACGCCCTGCTTGCGATTCACGAGGGCACACTGTGTCTGGACTGCGGCCTGAAACTTGAAGAAAAACGCTTTGATCCGCTGGAAGCCCTCGTTGACCCAAAACTTTACCGGGAAGCGCTTTGGGATAACGCCTGGACTGTGTTTCCCTATGAATCCCCCATCAAGGAGATCCTCACGGCCGCCAAGTTTTCCGGAAGGCCAAGACTTATGCAGGCTTTTGAGTTTTATCTCAAAAGCATTGGCCAAACTATTTTAAGTGAAGAACACTATGATTTGATTGTTCCTGTTCCTCAAGGGACACAACACTGGCTGGAAAGAAGGTTTAATCCCGCTGAAAAAATCGCGTTTTCTGTCTCCAACTTCAAAGTAGCGGTGGAAACCGGCGTTTTAGGCAAGCGCCGCAGGATTTTGCCCCAAAGTTCCCTCACCCGCGAGGAAAGACTTGCAAATCCTTGGGGAGCTTTTAAGATGTTGCGACCCGAAAAGGTTCGGAACCGTTCTGTCCTGGTTATTGATGACATTCTGACAACTGGGGCAACGGCCGGTGAATGCTGCCGGCTTATCAAGGAAGCTGGCGCAAAAAGGGTGGGGCTCGTTGCACTGGCCAGGACAGTTGCCGCCGCCACGACCACAACATAAAGGATTCATGAATGAAGGTTCTTGACCGCTACGTCACGCGAGAGTTATTGGTTCCGGTTATTTTCTGCGCTGTGACCCTGGTTTTTCTCGTTCTTATCGCTGATCTTTTCAATAACATCGATGACCTGCTCAACCATAAGCTCCCGGTCCAGATTATTGCAGAATATTATCTCTCTCTTTTACCGTATGCCTTCAGCCAGACCATCGCCTGGGCGACATGGCTTGGAACCGTTTTTCTTCTCGTCAACTTTGGACTGAACAATGAAACTCAGGCCATGAAAGCGGCAGGTCTTAAGATTTCAGCTATTATGCGCCCCGTCCTTTTCCTGGGGTTTCTTATCGGAATTCTCGTTTTCATCGTAAACGATAGAATCCTCCCCGGAAGCTACCGCATCTCGAGCGAAATCAAAGAAGTACACATTGATAACCGCAAAAGCAAAACCGAAGCGAAGAGTTACGATAACGTGACGTTTTTTTCGGGCGGCAGCAAGCTTTACTACTTCCGGAAGTTCCTGCCCGGCACCAATGAAGTCCGGGATGCCGTTGTTTTATGGATGGATACTGACGAAGGAAGCTCCCGTCAAAAAATGGTGGCGGAACGAGGAACATGGAAAGACTCCAAGTGGTTTTTTGAAAATGTTCTGGAATATCAGATGGATTCACAGGGACGCATTCTTGGAGAACCAAGAACCTACCCTTCCAAGGAATATATGGAGCTTGAGGTCACCCCTCACGACCTTGTGCTGGCCGCCACAGAAAGTTCTTTTTTATCTTATAAGGAACTGAAGGGCACCGTCAAAAAGCTGAAAGACAACGGGGTCAATGTGGATTCCGAGCAAGTGGAGCTGCATCACCGTCTTGCCTCTCCCTGGGAAGGTCTCGTGATGATGCTGATCGCAATTCCCGTTCTTGCCCGCACCCGCAACCGCAAGGCTATTGCGGGAAGCGTTCTTCTCTGTGTCGGCCTGGTCTTTACCTATCACGTTACAGAAGCGATAGGCCTTGCACTTGGCAAAGCTGGAAAAATCTTCCCATTCCTGAGTGCCTGGGCTGCCAATATCGTTTTTGCCATAGGCGCCCTTTTCACCCTCGACAAAGCAAACTACTAACTCTTTTTTCCAGCCTTTAAGAGTTTCTCCTCTTTCTGACCAAAAGATATTTTCTTATTCTTCAGCTCAGGAGGGGTCGGCATTCCGCCGAGACTTTGTGAGAGAAGCCGGAACCTTTCTTCAAGCTCCTTGATTCGGGCCTGTTTGGCCTCAGCTTCGGGATCCACAAGACTCACCGCCGGTAAAGGCTGTTGATCTGTGGTCTCGGAAGAGGGAAAAGATTCCTCTGTGGAATAAGCTGTGGAATCTTTGATTCCGGCCAGTAAAAAAAACAGAAAAAACAGCGGAAGAAGTTTAGATTTTGGTCCCATCTTCAATCACGGCACCTTTCGGAATAATCACAATCCCATCGCGGATGTGATAATTCTTGCCGTCTTCTTCCTGAACGTTTTTACGGTTCGTAATCGAAACATGATTGCCGATCCTGACGTTCTTATCGATGATGCAGTTGTGGATGCGGCAGTTCTGGCCAATGCCCAAAGCATATTTGCTCTTACCCTTGCCATGTTCGTAGAAGTCATTCCCCATAATGACGCTGCGGCGGACCACACTTCCGCTTCGTATCATGGATCTGACGCCTATGACAGAATCTTCAACGTGGGCACCTTCGATAAAACTTCCTTCGCCAAGCATCACCCTGTCCAGCTGACCGGAAAAAATGCGGGTCGGCGGCAGAAACCGCGCTCGAGTAAAAATCCGCCCTTTGGGGGACATAAAATCAAACGGCGGGTTTTTCTGGGTCAATTCAATGCTGGCTTCAAAAAAAGCGCCAATGGTTCCGATATCACGCCAGTAATCGTCAAAAACATAGCCAAATGCGTTGTAGCGATCGATGGCCTTGGGAATAATTTCTTTGCCGAAATCCGTCTCTTTGCCCTTCAAAAGGTCTACAAGAACAGGCGCCCGGAAAACATAGACCCCCATCGAAGCGAGGTACTGCTCTTTCTTGCCCTTTACATGAAAGGTCTCGCGAATATTCTGGGGAATAATAAACGGGCTGATCTTGTCGTTCATGGAAGGTTTCTCAAGAAAGGTTTTAACCCTTCCATCCGAGCCGATTTGCATAATTCCAAATCCGCTCACTTCTTTTTTGGGAACAGGCACTGTGGAAATTGTGACATCGGCTTTCCGCTCAGCGTGAAAACGCAGGATTTCCGTATAATCCATCCGGTAAAGATGATCTCCGGAAAGGATCAAGACACTATCGCTGTCATCCAGATGATAGTGCGGCAGATGTTTACGCACCGCGTCGGCAGTCCCCTGAAACCAATCCAGGCTCGCAGGTGTCTGCTCCGCAGCCAAAAGTTCAATGCTGGTTTCGCTGAAGGGTTCATAGGGATAAGTTCTGTGGATATGCCTGTGAAGAGATACAGAGTTAAACTGCGTGAGGACAAAGATTCTTCGCAGTCCGGAATTGATCGAGTTGGAAATCGGAACATCCACGAGGCGGTACTTCGCGCCGATAGGAACTGCAGGTTTTGAACGGTATCCCGTCAGCGGGAAAAGACGCTTGCCCTGCCCGCCGCCTAAAATGATCGTCGTGACTCGGTTTTTCATAAGGCCTTCCTGAAGATCTTGGCTTCGTCAGAAAAGACGAAGCGGTTAAAAAAACCCGGGGGGGCTTACAGTGATTGGTCTTTCTGGCAGTCGCTCCAAACCACCCTACGGAAAGTATCGTTCTCATCCATCAGGAGCTCAAGCCGCCGGCGGAGCTTTTTAATGAATACGGCGTCCTGCGGATACTTCTCTTTATTGACCAAAAGATCGATTCTCATCAAATAGTCGTGAATCAAACGGCTGTTCTTACGGATCTGTGCCCGAAGAATCTCCGATTCCTTTTCCGTGAGCCGAAGGGCTTGCTCATCCAGTCTGGGCTGCGTTTTGACAGGCGGGATATCGGTGCCAAGATGGAACATCATATGGAGCTCCTCGCCAAAAGGTTTTCCAGATCGTTGAGAAAATCCGTTTTAAAGTAGACCCTGTCGCACCCTGCCCTCTGAGCTTCGTCTTTGACGTTTCGCTTCGACTGAGAAACAAACCCGAAAATCGGAAACTTTGCAGACGATGGCGCCGCTTTAAGCGCATCCAGAAGCCGGAAAGCCTCGGCCTCGCAGCCATCGAAATCAAGAAACATCATCACCGGCCTTGTGTCTTGAAGGTGCTGGAGAATAGCGGCAGAACGGCTCGCGTTGTGAACTTGAAGATGGCATTTACGCGCGGCCGTCGCAATCTTGGTTGCAATGGGAACGCTGGAAATAAGCCCGAGCACTAACCCCGCACTCGGCTGAGCTTTTCCAGAAGAGAAAAGGTCATCGTGGAAATCAGATACGAAGGATTTTCCCATGAGTGTTTTGGGAAGGTCCTGCAGCAAGAATGTTTTTTCGCACTTTGAAGGAAAAGGTCTCATGTCACGCCTTAGGCTTTACAAAAATCGCAACCACAAGCACTTGAAGAGATTAACTCGATTTCGGGACCGAATCAAGGCTTTGATTCTTAAGTTTGCGAATGACTGCCAGCTTGGCCCTGGCGTCGTCACTTAACACTTTCGGAAAACGTATTTTTTGAAGCAGCGCTTCTGCTTCGGACCAGTTACGCTGCCGAATTTGCTCCAGCGCCTGATCATAAATCTGCTTCTGTTCCCCTACCTTTTCAGGCAGAAGGGCTTCAAGCGCCGCCTTCTTGGCTTTAACATCCTCCAAAATAGGGACCAGGTTCCCAAGGGGCGGCGTGGGGGGCGTTAAAATATCAAGAAGCGTCGCGCCAATATCACGGTCAATCTGGCGTATCGATTCAGGATAATTAGGGGCAACGCTGTCCGGTTTGACCGACTGTTCAAATCCCGCTATTTTGTCCTGCACCTTTCCGGCACTCTCCCAAGCTTCTGCCCAGGATTTTTTCTGCAGCTGACCGCGGAAGTTCAAATAATCCTGATTGATTTCTTCTTCGCGAGAGCGGAGCTGGCTTTC
>CAYRBY010000105.1:0-6986 GCA_964422635.1 uncultured bacterium | reverse complement strand
AGTATATTAGAACAATCGTTCTAATTCAAGCAGTTCCCCAAAAAAAGCAGCTCTGTTCCGGCACCATTTCAAAAGTGAGCGGGATTTATAAAACCTCGGGATCAGCTCATGGGGGGGGGCATTTTAGGTAAAATGACCGGAGTCAGACCAAAAGCATCCCCTGCAAGCCCCTGCGCTTAATGATCATGGAGGCTGACAGGTTACGCAGATTGGGAGATAACGACATAACTGCGGAAAAACTCCTCGAGAAGGCCCATGTCCAGCGCAGTTGCAGACGTCACAACCTTGATATTCTGGCGGTTAAGATTTTCCAGCAAAGCGGGGCTTTGCGCGTAACGGAGCGCGGTCATAAAGGCCCCTGCGAAGACATCAAAGGTGAGCATAACACCGCGGGCTGTACGTTCGTTTAACTCTTCTGCTTTTAATCCTGACTGGCTCAACTTTTCAAACTGGATCACGGGCACATTTTTGGGCAAACCGCTTCGCACGGCCCGATCCCATCCCCAGTACACGTTTGGATGGCCGGTTAAAAGCTCAACGGCACGCTCACCCCGCGACTCGCCTTCCTGGGCATCAATCACAATATGAATTTTTTTAGCGTTTAACATCTTGAGGCCGAGAAGCTCGAGCCAAACGTCATGCCCGTCGATTTTGCCCAGGGATTCCAGCGTTTTTTCGCCTATTGTGAAAATGATTTCCTGCCGCAAACGAATCGTTTGTTCAAGCTCAGCCTCAAGCATCGGCTGGCTGCGCAGTTCTGAGCGATTTACTTTTTGTTTCAAGAGCAGTTCGTGCAAAAAGTGTTTTTTCAAATTAGCCTCAAACGCAGCTTTCTTGTCGGTGCTCGCAGCCAACGCGTCGTACTCCAACTGTGCCGCCTCGTTCAATTCTTCCAGCCGCGGCACAATTTCAGGGCGAACCGAACCGTCCGGCAGGACGTATGGCGCAATAAATTGTTCTTTGAAAGCCGGGATCGAAATGCCGTAACTGGCATCCTCCACAGTGCGGTCTGGTTCAACCGCTTCGTCACCGGTGAAAAGCGTATGACTTCCGCCGTCTATCCCGGCCAGATCACCTTCCCGCAGCACGCTGTTGTCCGCAAGCGTCAGCGTTCTTTCTTCGTAGTTGAATTTGACGCCATTAAGATTAATGAGTGAGGGGATTCCTGAGAGCCGCGTAAGCACGGCTTCATGAGAAGCTTCGTTCCCGTAAGAAGTAATCAACGCCGTAAAGGGCGATTCAAAAAGCACCGGAAGGATCTCATTCTGGTTTTCAGGCGTCGAAACTAAAATGAAGGGCCGTTTTTCCTCCGCGAGTTTTCGTGCAGTGTCAGCCGTCCAGATCAGGGGCCCTTGCTGGGCACCGGGCGTTGCCGCCTCGGCACGCGCAAGAACCGTAATTGCGGCTTCGGATTTCAACCGATAAAGCATGCGCGCCCCAAGACGGCTCTGAAGCTTTTCAAGTCTTGGCAAGGCACGGGCTTCAGTAATTTTTCCGGCCTGGAGCTGCTCGCGGATGAAGGCAATCTCGGCCTGCGGCGAAAAGTTCAAGCGCCGTGTTTGCAGAAAATAAAGCTTGCCGGCATTGACCACAAATTCAACTTCCTGCGGTCCGGCTTCGGCTTCGAGCTTCTTTTTCGCCTCAACAATTTGCGCGTAAATCTCAGGTGAAACCTCCGCTAACTTTTCGATCGACTCACCCTTTTGGCCGCCGGTCATAAGATCTTCGCCGTTTGCATTTTCAAGATACCGGCCGGTGATCTTGTCGTCTCCGGTATTCGGGTCGCGCGTTGAGAAAACACCCGCAGCAAAAAGGGGCAGCGCGGGGTTCTTGGCCCGCAGCGAGGACCATTCCGGATCACTCGACTTGCCGGAAACCCATTGCTGAATGATGACAGGCAGGTCATAGGCATCGGCGATGTTTTCACGCAGGCGGTAGGCCCGGGCCTTATCTGTCTCCCAGGCATCTGCCACCGTTCGAATCCCCCCGATCAGGTCAGTGGTGTCCGTCACTGTGGTAAGAATGCCCGGCATCGATTGTTTAGGATTGCTGCGCACCGAGACCGGCAGCCCGGCTTTGATCTCTTTAAGTTTTGCTTCGAGAAGGGGCTGATAAAGCCTGCTTGCTGAATTGTCTTTAAGGATGGCAGCCACGAGTTCCGGGGAAAGCGCAATGCCGGGAGGATAGGGCAATCCGAGTTTTTCAAAAAGCAGGAAACCAGCCTCCTTACCGCCCATGCCGGGCTGATACGGCCCCTTGCCCAAAACACGTGTTCCAAGCTGCACACGGCTTTCAAGATTATCCATATTGAAAATACGGCGCATCGCGGAGTCTCCCGCGGAAAGGTAGAGTTCAACAAAGGCCTCGTCTCCGACAGGTACATACAGCTCGCGGTAATACTCCGCTATCCCCCAATAATGACGGAGGCTTAATTCATCGAAAGTGCCTTGCCGTATGACCACATAGGTGTCATTCATTTTGAGCGTGTCCCGGAAGTAATGCACCTGCGGATCGTCCGAGGGCTGCGACACATGCCATTTCCCATGTTCCAATCCGCTTATTCCCGGAAAATCATCAAGTTCATCCCAGCCCGCGTACTGTTTCGAGTAATTCACGAGCGTAAAAATACGGAACCGGCCATCTGGACTGTATTGTTTGTATTTTTCCGACCTGTTTTTAAGGTAGGTTTCATAGAGAAGCGGAAGATTCATAGCCGGATCAATACGGCGAGAGGATTCAAAAATCGAAAAAAACACTTTGTCTGGAAGAACATTCTCGTAACCAAGACGCTTCAATTCGCCGGCAAGTTCGTTCTCATCTTGAATGGATTGGAAGCTGGAGTCTGAAAATTTTATGGGCTGATTCAGGATCGACCGGATGATGTCATCGCCCGCCAGGCGTTGGAGCATCACGAAATCCCGATCTGTTTCAGGGGGCACAAGGTAGCGCTTATACGCGGAGACAAACCAGAAATGCCGCTCCCCTGCCAAATACTCCCAAACACCTTCACGAGTCTCGGCGTAAATTTCTTTAATTCCGTATTGTTCACGCAAATAAACAGCGTCAGGGTCATCATCGTAACGGAGACTCTCCCATTCACCGCTCTTATGACCTTTGCCCGGGTGATGTTTCAGGCCCTCGCCTTCATCATAATCATCGACCTCTTCAAGCACCAAAACAGAGGGTGCAAACTCCCTTCTGAAACGGTCATAGGTTTCATAAAGTAATTTGAGATTAAGCGAGGGGTTGCTGCGCCGTGCGGTTAAAAAAATCGAACGGAACCGGGTATCAATATCAGCCTCTGGAATGCCTTGCGCGGCCAGCACCAAACGCAAACCTTGTTCGTCAAACATCGGCAGCGCGGGCCTTTCGAAGCTCGCCTGAAACTCTTTTTCGCGGCCGGCCTGGGTCAGGACATGCCGCAGTGAAATCAAAACCTGATCACCGTCTTGTGCTTTCGGCACACTGGCATTTTTCAGTTTTTTGTAAGCCAGGTAGTTCTCGTAGAGTTTTCTGGCGTTGATGTACGCGTTTTGCCTTTGAGCCGCTTGATAAACGGGAAGAAATTCAGCTCGATGATCCAGGTATTGCCGAACAAACGCTTGATCATACGAACGCACTTTGATGTAAGTCGTCGTTACCGAATGCGTAAAATGCCGGTCGGGTGAATTCATATTGCCGCTATCATAGGTCCACACGTACGCGTACACCCCCATAGAATGAAGCTCTTCGGCAATCAAGTCCGATTGTCCCGTGAAGCCAGAATAGGTATAGGGCGTATAGTCATACTCATGGGAACTTAACCCCCCCGTACTGTCATTGTAGTCCTCGGATTCTGTCTCAATCGAGACGGATTGATCCAAAGTCATCCTCGCGGCCCCGGCTATACCGCCTTCGGGGATTATCCATCTGCCGGAAGCATCCATAACAACGGAATCCATGACCGCGGACAGAAACCACCTCGCCTCACCTTCAAATCTTTCCGGCACAACGAGAAACAAGTCGTGATCATAAAATCCCATATGCCGCTCGGGGTGCGCGTTTCCAGGATAAGGGGCAATTTCGATCGACGCTGGAATTCCGCGCGCCACGAGATGATTCCAGACGGCGTATTCATGCCCCGCGAGATACATCTGAGCCCTGATTTCACGAGTGCCGTCGCCGGCAATGTTTTGATTGCTGAGGTAAAGCCGTGCCTGATTGTCGCCTGCTTTTTCTTTCAAATACGCTTCCCGCATCTCAGGAGGTTGATGTTCAAGACTCGCCGGAATAGAAACATGCCGAAGCATTTCCCATTCGGGTTCATGAAAATCTGGAGCCGTCTCAGGAATAACGTAGCTGTCCAGAGAAAGGCCTTCCTTGACTTCTTTGATAAAACTACGCGCCTCAGCTTCCTTTCCCTTCGCAACAGCAAAAAAGTAATGAAACTGCCGAGGTTGGTAATGCTGGGGCCTCCCGGTTTTGTCCGCCGAGTCGGCAGGGAAAGGCACGACTACAATCTTCACGGCTATGCCGCGTTCACTCAAGGCTTTCACAATTTTATAACGCTCGACAATAAGCCGATCAGGGGGAAAATCGAATTCAGTCAGATCGTTGCGCCGCCAGGCCCCAAGATGAATCAGTGAATCGCCATACATATGATTTCCCACTGTCTTTTCCCAAGCCGCGGCGTCATTCAACGCTGAAATTTCAGTCACCAGCCGTTCATCGTCCAATCGCAAAACACTCAAAGGCTTTGTACGCAGTTCGGAGCGCGCTGCGCCCGTAAACACCCGGTGAACCTCGCGCACGCGAGCCGCGCCGTCGGGGTAAAAGTAAACAGAAGGCGGCCGAGAGGCTTCGAGGCTGTGCGTCATCCGCCTGTGATACGCAGCTTCTTGTTGAGGTTCGGGTTTCGTGATATGCGGTGAAACTACTTGATAGGAAATATTTTTCCGCTTGAGGATCTCCGTGATTCGCTGCCGGTGAAAACCGCCAAAGACAAGCACCGCAACGGGTTCGCCGGAGGTTTGCTTAAAATTTTCGAGCTGCTTCTCAATCGCAAGATCTCTTGTTCGCGCCAGTTCATAAAACTGAATGGCTCTCCGGATATTCTTCTCCCAGATACGGGAGAGCACGAGAGACTTGCGATTTTCACGCGCCGCAAACTCTGCGATCGCACGCGTGTTTATTTTCCGTAACGATGATTTCACGGAATCATATTCATCCGGAGTAACCGCGAGAGCGTTCATACGCCGCAGAAGCGCAAGCCCCTTCTGATATTCAAAGATTTTCTTTTGGATGTCCGTTTCAAGCAGTAAATTCGAAGCGCCTTCTTCAAGACGCCCGATTTCTTGAAATAATGTTTTTGTATCCAGTTCTTCTACACGGCCCTCGATCATTGCTGTTACCGCCGGATAGGCTGTCTTCTCTTTAGGCCTCGAGATTCCCCATGTACGCTTAAGATAATCCACGAGCCCCAGTTCCCCGCGGTCCAGACGCTCACGCAGCCTCATCCAGTCTTTCATCGGTCTAGGGAAGTGCTGTTTTGCGAGAAGGTCTATCTCGGCCGACAGCTCGGCGATGTTGTGTGCATTTTGCTTCTGATACCGCGCCGCAAGCCTATAGGCACGAATGTTTTTTCGGTGAATACTCAGATTATCCGCCCCTATTAATTTGAAGTCTTTCGCTCTGAGAATGTGTGCATACTCCGCACCGCCGATTTCAAGTTTTTTCAGAAAATGAAAAGCGACTTTTTCCTTGTCAGCTTTGCTGTCAATGAACCCGAAAAATTCATCGGTGGGGACTGCTCCCTCATACCCTTCCTCAAACACGGTTTTCACTCCCGATTGCCGCACAAACGAATCAATAAGGGCTGCAATATTTTGCTGTGCCTCGATGGACGAATGCGCATCCTCGATATAGAGGACGGTCTTGTTGGAACGCCCTGTGTAGGTTTCTTCGATTGAACCGAAGTTTGAAGGAATGGGATACAGGGCAGCTGCGGCATGTGCTTGAAATTGCGGGAAAGCAAGAACAGCAGCGAGAAGTGACGCGGTCAGCCGGCGTGAGTTCATAGGTCTGAAAGAATACCTTCAGGCAAGCCGAACTACAAACCTTGCCGAATTACAGCGCTTTAATGATCAGAATTGCTATCGGCTGTGATAGCCGTTTTGGGAGGTCTGGAGCCGGCATTGAAAATTCATACTTCTAACTGGTTCCGCTCTCTCGCCGCCGGCGAAAAGGCGGGGTCAGGCCGAAAGCCCATTGCTTTCGGCAGGCTCGGCAGAGCTTGAGGCTCTGCTCTTCGCACGCCGAAGGCCCATTGCTTTCGGCAGGCTCGGCAGAGCTTGAGGCTCTGCTCTTCGCACGCCGAAGGCCCATTGCTTTCGGGTCAGGATTTGGTCACTACGGCTCGAACATATACTCGCCTGCGTAACCTCCCCTCACTCACTGCCGGCCGGTCTTCGACTTACGGCCTCTTCGTCCCATGAGGTCGGCGTTCGTTCGCTTCAAATCCTGACTACATACAAAAATAAAAAAGCCCGGTTCTGATGAACCGGGCCTTTTTTATTTGGTAGCGGGGTCAGGATTTGAACCTGAGACCTTTGGGTTATGAGGGGTCGAAACGATTTTTCTGATTTTTGATTATTTTTTATAACTGTTTCTGTGAGCATGAGTTAAGTCGAAAAGTTTTTGATGCTGATTTTTCGTTTTTTGTGGTTTTTCTGCCTGTTTTGTTCCCAATTTGTTCCCAAAATTTCAGTGCGAGTTTTTGTTCTGCATTGCTGCTGTTTTCTGATGGTGTGTTTTAGTGGTTCCTGGCTGCAAATCTTCCCTCTGACCGCACCATCCGCCAAAATTTAAGGTCAAAAAAATTAAACTTTGCTTGCGTTCAAAAAGGTATTCAATCTATCCGCGATCATTTCTCGACGTTTCGATAAAAATGCCTTGTATGCTTCAATCTCAAGAAGCGTGGGGTCCATTGGAATACACTGAGCATTAAA
>CAYRBY010000104.1:1746-7026 GCA_964422635.1 uncultured bacterium | reverse complement strand
GGGAAATAATCTTTCAGGAATTTTCCGCACCAGTGTTTGCCAGTCAGAATACCGTGAAAAAAGGGATCGCACACACGGGCCGCTCCATCCACAATATCGAGAGGCGGCTGAAAATCATGCTTTTCCTGTTTTAAGGCGGCAAGCTGAGCGGGATCCTCATCCGTCACCCAGCCTGTGTCCACGGCATTCATATAGATGCCGTGCTTTACAAGCCCTCCGGCGGCTGTATGCGTCAGCATATTAAGCGCAGCTTTGGCCATGTTAGTGTGGGGATGACGGTCGGCTTTCTTAAACCGCAGGAATTTTCCTTCCATGGCGGACACATTCACAATGTGCTTCTGCCCCGTGTTCTCTTTCATCATCAAGGGTACAAGTTTGTTGCACAAAACAAAAGGGGCGATGGAGTTCACAAGCTGAAGCTCCAGCATTTCCGAGGTTTCAACTTCTCCGAGCCTGAGACGCCAGCTGTTGGTAGTCCGGAGATCGACCTGCTGAAGGTCTTGATCAAGCTCACCTTTGGGAAATACTTTTTCCGGCGCAAGCGCATGATCATACGCATAAGGGATCTGAGAAAGTTCAGCCGCAGCCCGGAGTCCGACCCCCGGGGTTTTTCCATTCCAGGTAATTACGAGCGCCGATTCATCGGCCAAAGCGGAGGCAGAAGACTCCTGCCTTGCATGTAAGATCAGCTTCTTTTTACAGGTTTCAAAATCACCCAGCAAATTCCGCACGTCCTCGGGCAATCCCTCAAAAGGCCGCCTTTCATTCATCATAAGATGCGCGTAAAAACCCGGCGGACGACGGACGGTCTGGGCAGCGTTATTAATCAGAAGATCGAGTCTTCCGTATCGCTCCTCAAAATAACGGCAGAACAGCTCAACGCTCGGAGTATGGCGTAGATCGAGTCCGTAAATGTGCAGTCTGTCTTTCCACTCAGAAAAATCTTTTTCTCCGGAATACCGGATCGCAGAGTCTACCGGGAAACGCGTTGTGGCAATGACCCGGGCTCCGGCCCTTAGCATCATCAAGGCGGCCTGATAGCCGATCTTGAGCCGGGATCCTGTAATCAGCGCAACCTGACCGTGAAGAGACGCAGTCTGAAAACGTTTGTCATAATTAAAATCCGCACAGGCCGGACACATCGCATCATAAAAGAAATGCAGCTTCGTATATTCAGCCTTGCATACATAACAATTTCGCGGGGATTTAAGTTCAGGCCTTTCCTCAAGAGCTGGCGTGCTGGACAAACGGGCAGGTGCAGCAAAAACTTTTGTTTCACGGGCGCTTCGGATACCTGTTGCAGCGCGAGCCTCTCGCTCACGAGCAACCGTTTTTTTCCGGTCCAGGCCGCGGATTTCTTTTTTCCTCCGGATGTCTTCTTCACGGTTCGGCCGGGAGATCTGCCCTGCCGCCTTGAGAAGTTCAATCCGCTGCTCTTCGGAAAGGGCTGCAAACGCAGCGGGGTTCGCGGCAAGCTCCTTCAGCAGCTGAATACTTGCCGAGATTTCGTCCTCGCGGGATTCGCGGGCCGCTGTCCGGGTTTGGAAATGGGCATGAGTCATAACCCTCATTCTAAGCCAGGATCCCCTCGAAGGAAACCGGCATTTCACTTTACCCCCATAAGCCGTGTTTCCCGCACTCTGGATTCCGTTTTATTTCTCTGTATAATGAAATCCTATGGCCCATTTCCCCAAAGGCAGGCTTGAAGCGTTCAGCGACGGCGTCATCGCGATCATCATCACCATCATGGTCTTGGAGATGAAAGTTCCGCACGGTTCTGATCTTGCCGCCCTCAAACCGCTGCTTCCTGTTCTCCTCAGCTACGCTCTCAGTTTCATTTATATTGGGATTTATTGGAACAACCACCATCACCTGCTGCATGCAGCACGGCACATCAACGGCGGTATCATGTGGGCGAATCTGCATCTTCTCTTTTGGCTTTCGCTGGTTCCCTTTACTACGGGCTGGCTTGGAGAGAATCCAAGCGCGGCATGGCCGGCAGCTCTTTACGGCCTGGTCTTGCTGATGGCCGCGGTTGCTTACCTCATTTTGCAGAATCGCATTATTGTTTCGCTCGGGAAAGATTCGTTACTGGCAAAAAGCCTGGGGTGGGACTGGAAGGGAAAACTGTCCCTGGCTCTTTACCTCGCGGCCGTGGTTCTGGCCTGGGCTCACCCGGGACTGTCGGATGCGCTCTATCTGGGGGTGGCCTGCCTTTGGCTTATTCCTGACCGGCGGATTGAAAAAATCTCTGTGAGTTAAGCCGCTTACTACGCCTTACGCCGACCACTGAATCGTATAGTCGGCCTGCATTTTTGCCCAAAGAGATGCCGCAAAATCAGCGGCAAGACTCCATCGTCCATTCGCGTTCCGTGTCACAAAAGCCTCACCGGCCTGGCGCAGAAGATCAGCCGCTCCAAAGGACTCAGCAAGATCCAGAAAGCCTTTCAGCACACCCGCCTGAAGATACTCCACGGGAATAATTTCGCTTTTGATGTGGTAACGATCGCGAATTCCATCGAGCGTTTTCAAAGTCTGGTCTGCGCTTCCCCCAGAAGCCAGTAAAGACACCTGCAGGATAATTTTCTTCTTCGTAAGATTGGCCCGGCTTTGTTCTCCAATGTGAATGCGTCCGGAATATTCGCTCAAAAGCTTCTGCAGTTTTGCCAGCGGAAGATTATGCACGGGATAGCGGTCCCCATGATCAATGTAAATGTCAAAGGCCGGGTGGCGGTCAAGGAAAGTCAGAAGTTCATCAAAGCGCTCATCCGCTTCCCCTTCTTTCAGGTTCACAAGCTCAGACGCATCCAGAAAAACGGCGGCAGGCGCTGTCATTTTTTCTACTTCCATGTCCGCATTTTCTCCGGGAAGAGAACTCTGCCTCAGTTCCGATCTTGCCCCGGAAGCCCTCGAGGCTTCAAGAGTCCGAAGTCTTTCAATCAAACCTGCTGCGTCCATAAATTCCTCGGGCGCTGAAGCCTCTGCAAACTCAAGGCGCCATTTTTCTCCAGACCGGATGACAGCAAGATCGCGAACCGGAGAGGACGTGTCCAGCCGGACCTCCTTCAATCCAGGCAAAGCACGGTACAAGGTTCTTCGAAGCGCCGCTTCTTCGGGACCGGAACCCCGAATCAAAATCGATCGCATTGTATTTTCCCATTCCGGCCCGGATGCAAAAATCGTCTGGCGAATACGCCCAGGCATCATTTTCAGAAGGTCCACAAAATTCATTTTGCCTTCCTTGTAAAGCCGGTTGATCGTGTCGTAATTCATCGGCTCCCCGGTCTCGGAATCCTTTTCATCAAGGAAATACCCCAGGCCGTAGTGAACATGCGCCGCAACAATCGATTTATCATTGTTTGATGCTGCTGTTGTCCCGAGCGGCTCTCCATGCAGCAGATATTGCCCTTCCTTCAGATCACTGCGCACCTGAATATGCGTGTAAACAGAGTAAACCTTGCGCTGGTGGATCTGCGTCTCAACAATCACGGTTTGACGCATATTGTCCGGGAAAATCCACCGGACCTTTCCGTCCATAACGCTGAATACCGGAAGCCCCTCAGGAACCGATGTCAAATGTCCGTCCGGTTTTTCATAAAGGGCCAGATCAATACCTGTGTGGCTTTTTTCGCCGTGAGACGCTTCGCGGCTGATATCTTTCCACCAGGTCGTTTCATCACCAAACCTCATGCCGTCCAAGAGAATGAACCGGCGCGCGCCCCAGGCCTCCATCGTTTTTCTGAATCCCGAAATCACAGCACGGTGATGCTGCTTGTAAACCCTCGTTAGAAAAGCATCCCGGCCTGAGGTCTTCGCTCCATCAAGTGATTTGTACCAGACAGGAATATCACCGCCAAAAAAGAATTGAGGCTGTCCCTTTGCGTTCAGATATTGGGAAGAGCGGTTGGCCGCAACAACCTCTTCCGCTGTCATGTCTGCGCGGTGGATTGAACTCTGGAGCAAATGAAATCCCGCAGCCCGGAAAGGCTTTGAATAATAGCGGTTCGCCTTGCCGTGTCCCATCTCGATATTTTGGCGTCTTGCAATAAAGGGTGTTTTGGCGTAAAGATCCCGGAAGCCGGCCTGCCGGGCCGAAAGCTCTGTCCAGGAGACAAAGTGATCTGCCCAAAACTGCGCTGCACCGAGTATTGCGGGCTCTTCGGAGGCGGCCTTTCGGAAGGAGTAAGACGGTTGAATCTGTTCAATGTAAGGGACAATCTCACCGCCGACTTTAGCCATTGATATCACGGCCATCCCCAGAGACCCATAGGGGACTTCAATCAACCGCAGATCCGCGGTGTGATCGATCCGCGACAAACGCTCCGCAAGACCTGGATCAGCCGGATAAATGTGAACATAAAGCCCTTCCGGATACCCGGGCAGCAGCTCCACACGATACCCCCGCTGCTTCATCGCCGTCGTTACCGCAGACGCCATGGCATCCCGGAGCCGGAGCATCGCTTCGCGTCCTTCATCTTTCGAGGATTCGCGGAGCTCCGAACGTGCACCCGGAGCAGCACTTTCCTGTTCTGTGTCTCTAACATCCGCTCGAAGCTCATTGCGCGGAGCTTCGGGAAACCGCACTGAAAAAACAACTGTCGGAACTCCGTCGATTTCACCCGTTTCATAGTGAACGGGCCTTTCGGGATCCACATCTGCCATCACCCGCCATACTTGCTTGAGACCTATTCCCATCCCCCCGGTCAAATCAGTAGAAGTGAGCCCGATGCGGCGGAGATTCTCCTCACGGCGAAGTGTCAACCCCTTCACGTGAAAAAGAAGATCATCATCGGAAAGCGCATCAACTTCTTCAGGCCGCATACGCTGATAAGGCATAGGCTCATCGGGCATGCTGGATTCCATAATATAAGGGTACGGCCAGCGGTGCTTGTCCGGTGTCCACGGGCGCAGTTTCCAGACCCCCTCCTCACGAGCCTGAGCTCTCAGCTTGTCTACTGCGAGAATACCCCGGTTAATAATGCGAAGCTCCACCCAGCCATCCCGATTGACTGCGGTCAGCTTCACATCCGGCTTTGAATCCGTCTCGGATTTCTTCTCGTAGACACGGTTGCCGTCAATAGCGTTTTTCACAAGCTCAAAAATAGCAAGGCCGATGCCTGACGACATTTCCCTGATCCGAAGGGACGGATCAATATCAACCTCAATAATGTCCGGCCATCGGTGGCCTGAAATAATCCGGCTAACAATCTCCTGAAGATTGGCTTCAGCACGGAGCTCGGAGCGGCTTTCACCTTCCGGAAAAGCTGTGTCATTGCGCTT
>CAYRBY010000104.1:0-1646 GCA_964422635.1 uncultured bacterium | reverse complement strand
AAAAGTTTTTCATCATACTCAATCCCTAAAACTTCGGCGCGGTCATTGGCCCGCGCAAAGGCAAAGACCATGGCTCCCTGCCCGCTTCCCATGTCAATAATCCGGACAGGCTCGTAAGACTCTGCGTACTCGGCAAGCGGATCAATATGCCCGCTCAGGGTCGGTCGGAACACGCCGGCTTCGGTGGGGATGTGTTCATCGAGAAAGGGAACTCCTGCGATCGCAAACTGCTGCCGGACGAGATCATTGATAAACATTCTAAGCTCTGAACGTGCTGAGGATGGCTGTTCAAGAAGCTTTTGAAGAGTTTCTTTCATTTCCTGAAGCTGCACAGTGTCCACGCGGGCAGGGCTGGTCTGCCGGGCAAGGTCTTCTTCAATCTTCTGAACAAACCACAGAATCGCATCTGCGGAAGAGTCGGCAGACAAAATATCTTTCTGCTTTTCCCCGGCTGCCGATTCAAGATTTCTTATCAAGCTCTTGAATGCGCTCTGCACATACTGCCATTTACCGGCAGTACCGTAGGCTTCCGCCTGAAACTCGACAAAGGTTTCCCCGTAATAACCCGTCAGGCTCAGTCCAAAGGCCTTCAGGTACGCCTCTGATGCTGATAAATAATTTCGAATATCTTCCCGGGATTCGGGAAGTGTCTGTACATGCATACGCATCACAGCACGTTTCTCCGCTGAGTCTGCCAAAAGAACTGAAGCCTCAGTCAAAATTTTCTTAAAATCCGATTCTTCCATAAGAATGGCACCTGTGCTTGGAAGCAGCCTTGCGGGCAGAGAAACATTGGCAGGCATGAACGTGGTCCGCTGGCCGTCTCGAATAACAACGGGGGTGTTAAAAAACAGGGTCTTGATGTCAGAGCCCGACGGTAAACCGTTCTTGCGTTCAATCACAACAGGCATGTTTTCAGGGATCAGATCCGCCTCTTTGGCATAATTGATATTCAATTCCCCCAGAATCCGGATCAGAGTATAGAGTTCGGATCCTTTCACGGATTTTGCTCCGTAGAGAATGGAAAGCAGGCTGTCTACGCCTGTTCCTGCCCCCGCGATTCCGACGGTGCCGTCGAAAAATTCGGGACGCTGCTCTTTTAACCGGAACAACAGCCTTTGAAAATCAAGGCTTCCTTTTTGGTCAGGCCGCAGGAAAATATCCGACTTTCTCTGCCAATCCTGTATTTCTGAAATAACATAAAGAGAGAGGATCTCCTGGTTCGGCTTCTTTTTGCGCCTTTCGTCTTCGCTCATCCAGCGGTTTTGTTTTTCGGAGAGCTCTGTAAGTGTTATACGTTCAAGCAAATGGACCTGCCCCACCCCCCTTTCATAAATGATTTTGGAAACCCGGCTGGCTTTTTGCCAGGCGTCGAGATGCTGCTGATCAAGCGGCAGTCCGCGATAATCCAGCTCCGTAAGCTCCACAAAATCAAAGAAAATGGGCAGGGCTCCAAACCGGTAAAGAATGCCCAGAGGAACCGCGGTTTTTTCATCCCGGACAACGTAAGCTCCGGAGTCCACGTCCTGTTCAGTAAAGCCATTCATGGTCTCGCCAAATCCTGCCGCTAAAGACGTTTTAAGGGTTTCAAAAAGGAATTTTTTTCCTTCCTCCTTCAGATCCAACCGGAAATAAGAAAAACCTGC
>CAYRBY010000103.1:5580-7061 GCA_964422635.1 uncultured bacterium | reverse complement strand
GTCTTTTTCTTCACCTCAAGCCGGGCGGTATCGAACAAAAGAACGAAATAGATTTCCCCGTTCCTCAAAGCCTGATTCATTTTTCTCATGAAATCAAAATAGCCGTAAAAACTCCGCACCGAACCTTCCCCATCAAGTGCATAGGGCCGAACCGCGGGACTCGCATCAGTGCGAAGTTCAGAGCGGCTTGTACGCCGGTTAAACAGGGTCTCCTGAAGAAATTCCTCGGCCTCAAGAATGTCTTCCGGATTCTCACTGGCATAAAGAGTCTTGAAGAGTGTTCGCGCGCGGGATTCCGCCTCTTCTGAAAATAACGTGCCGGGCATGGTGCTGTAAATACGGGAAAGCTGTTCGAGCACAATGGTTTTTCTCTTCGGATCTGCAACGTCAAAAAGAGCGCTGTTTTGGCCCACGAAGTCATTGCCGTCAGTCCGCACGAGCGGGCGGTCAAGATTACCGGTCATATTTTTGCGGTGGTTTTCCGCCTGCGCAATCAAATCGTCCCGCCCGGTTTTCCGCGCCTCCTCAATTACTTCTTCAAGACGCACGAGCGTAACGGATTTCCAATCCTGGCCATTCAAGCCCTGCAGCCGCTTGAGTTCAGCTTCCGCTCCCGGATTGAACAGCGAGGCAAGACCATGTTCCGAAGCCCAGGCTTCAGCCTGTGCCTGACTCATCACTTCCATGCCTAGTTTTTTGTCGAGGGCCATGCCATAGATTCTGGCCAGACGGCTGCTGCCGGGAGTGAGTGCTGTCATGCTCAAACCTCCGCTGACCTGAAACCGGGGATCGGCGGCGTATTTGATCAGAAAATCCATGAGCACGCGCGACACCCCGCGAAGATCCCCGTCCTGCCCGATGTTGCGGTAGTAGGTTTCAATCTGCGGAAGACCGATCCGGTAAGTCCAGTCCCTGAGAGCCCCGTCAAAACCGACGTAATCCGGCTGAACGCCAGCAAATCCCTCAAGGCGTTCTTTTTGATTGGTAACAGAAATGAGTCCGATGCTGTAACCGCTGATGTAGCTGAAGCGCGGCAAACGGTCGGCCCAAATGCGTTTCGCGGCCCATTGCTCCTGCCAGGCTTTATCTTGATCAAGAGCCGCCTTCCAGTCGGCAATAAAGGAAAGATCTTTTTCAGGATCAAGTCGCCTCAGGAAAAAGCGCGTGCCCGATGCCTTGGCTTTGCTCAATGCCGCACTGCCCAGATAGATCGAGATTTCCTCATCCGTCAATTCCAGGGGTTCAGGAAGTGCCTGCGTAAACAATTCATCAAAGGAACGGAGTTCGGAGCGAGGCATGGGACGGAAATCGTAAAGCACCGCGCGCTTGATACCGTCGGAATACGGCACAGAAACAAAGGACGCTGAAGCAGGACCCGTCTTTGAGGTTTTGATCATCTCCATGGCAAACGGCTGCAGAAAAGGAACATCTGAAGTCACCCGCCCGGACATCTGAACATATTCCGGAACACTGAAAAGCAC
>CAYRBY010000103.1:0-5480 GCA_964422635.1 uncultured bacterium | reverse complement strand
CGAATCAAACTCTCCAGACGCTGGGCATGGCCGCGCAGAGAGACCACGGACTCCGGCCGCGATTCCACCGCCGTTACTTTGGCCCCGAGCAGTGCCGCGATAAGTCCGAGCCCGCCGCGTTCACCCGCGCCAAGGTCAATAAGCGTATCACCGGGCTGAATGTTCAACGCACGAACCGCTTCAAGGCCGCGCTTTGTCACAAGGTCCGCGCTGTAAACATCCACGGCCTTGCCGTCAAAAATCCGGTTCAGCATGGGCCACTCAGGCCTGATCCGTGCGGCATCCTGCCCTTCCGGCATGGCATACAGCCTTTTGACTTCGTCTTTTACTTCCTGCGAAAAGGTCTGGCGGTAGAGATCCGCAGCGGTTTCAAATCCGGGCTGGCCCTCAAGGAGGCTGAAGACATAATCAAGCGCAGCATTGGCACGCGCAATCCAGACCGGCGCAGGGTTATCAGAAAACAAACTGACTTTGGCATAACGGCCGTGCCTGTAGCGCGGATCGTTCAGCAAGGGTTTTGCACCGCTCTGCATCACACGGTAATAACTCTCCATGTCTTCCGCGGGGTAGCCAAAAAGAAGCCCGTAAAACCAGTGCGCCTTTTCAAGATTCTCCGGTGCAGGCGAATCCATTTGTTTAGAAACTTTCATCAGGAGTTCATGGGTTTTTGAAAAGAGCGTGTTGATGTCTCCGGATTGGAGCGCTCGGTCCATGAGGTCGAGCGAAGCGCTGTCTTCTGCGCCCAGTACTTTTTTCTGCGTGAGCCAGGCGCGGCTTGAAAGGATTTTTACGGCCGCCGGGAGAAGGGCAACAAAATGACTTTCATCCGCATAAAACATGAGCCGGGACCCGGCAAGAATTTCCTGGGCATTGATCGAGGCGATCATTTCCCTGGGATTCGGGGCGCCGTCTTCCACCGCGTAATAAAGCGGCTTTACACCGAGCAGTACGAGTAAGAGGTTCGGAAAAAGAAATTTCTTTTTGTTCTCTTCACTGAGCTTTGAAAAGACACTGGCAAACCAGCGCGCCTGATACTGGATACGGCTGCCCTCCTGCGGCCCGAACACCTGGAACATCCGGTCTTCTTCAGGAGTCCTGAGTTCGGACCTGCCGACGGGTTTGGTGAATGTCAGAACATCGGGTGTCGACACAAGCCCCATGGCCCAGAGGCTCTGGGGAACAGCCTGCCCTGTTTTGGCATCCATCTGCCACGATTCCATGATCGGGGCGAGAAACTTTTCCCAGATCGGAACAAACTTGTCGCGGTTCGCCTGTTCAGGAAGGATCTCCACAATCAGCTGCCCCGAATCTCCCAAGGCACCCTTGGCCCAGTCCCAAAAAGGAGCGGAGTCGAGAAGCTCGGGAACATAGGCCCAGACATTTTTCAAACGGATGGTTCCAAACTTTTGGTTCTCACCGGTCAAGGTCATGAGGTCCTGGCGGCGGATCTCGACCTGGCCGGCTTTCAGGATCTGTGCCGCTTCTTCAAGGTAGGCGGCCGCGAAGTAAGAGTTATCCACAAAGACAAATCTCCGGTCTTTGCGAAGGTTTTTGAAAAACGCGGCTGCGTAAATACCGGAAGCAAGATCCAGATAAGGAAGCGTGCCCGTGCTCTGACCCGGCAATGTCTCGTTCAGATTGCCGCGCTGGTCAGCGCCAGGGATGTCGCGTCTCGCGGTGATCTTGCCCATCAAGATCAGAAACTCGCGGGCCTGTCCGTTCGTTTCAGCCTGCTGAGCAAAGGCAAAAAGTGCCTCGGCCTTGGCCTCCGGAACAAAAGCGTATTCCGGGTTCCCCTGTTTCATCAAAGTCATGGCCAGTTTGTGAGAGGTGGCTTTGTTTAACTGCTTCAAGTACGCCGAGGCGTAATCGAGCAGGCCGTAGGAACGCGCTTTCAGAAGCGGCTCCAGCTGAGGATCCAGTGTTCTCAAAATCTCTTCAGCCCGTTCTTCGTCCGCGCTTCGTAATTCACTGCGCCTCTCCAGATTCAGATTTTTGAGATCAAAGTACATCTGGGTTCCGGAACCTGAAAGTCTGACGGGCGGTTCCGAGCCGGCCGGAGCCAGGCTGCGGTTTTGATTCCAGTCCTTCTGAAGATTCTCAAGAAAGTCAGGGAATGAAATGTCCATCCGCACCCATTCCACACCCTTGCTTTTGATCCAGGACAGGATGCCCCGGAGCATTTCCTGAGACGGGACCCCCGGATACCCGGCGCTTTCGATGGCCGTAATCTGCCCCCCGGAACTCTGGTGGATTTCGAGCATGACGCGGTCTTTTCCTTTTTGAACCAGCCCGGAATTCTGATCCATAAAATCAAAACTCAGGTTGTCGCCGATGTTCCAGGCCCGGAGTTCCTGGGTCTTCACGTCATTTGAAAGCCAGTCCTTTTTCCATTCCTGGAGAGTCTGCCAGGCAAAGTCACTTTCGGGTAAGCCGTCAGGCCAGAGTTTGTCCAGATCCCCGCTTCTCAGTTCGCTGCGCAGGGCAGCAAGGTCTATCGACTTCTGGCTCATCACAGACTGGATGTAGTTTTCAAGATCCCGCTTTTCGGAAGCATGAAGCACCCGTCCCCCGCGGTTCAGATAAAAGGTGTCATTGACCATGGCCGGATGCGTGGACACCGGCGCTGCCACGAGATTAATGCCGCGCTGATTGAGAATCAGCGACAGCGCGTGAAGAAGCCCGAGACGGTTGGCTGTTTTGAGATTAAAAACACTCGCACGTGTTCCATAGATTTCCGTGTCTTCAAGAAACTGAACCTCTGTTCCTACCGCCTCAATAATTTTCTCAGAAACATACGGCCGCTTGCTGCGCTCAAAAAGGGCTTGTACAGAAGGAAGGGTCCCGAGAAAAACATCCCGCATGTCCCGTGTCAGCTGGTCCTGCATCAGAATATGGGCACGTGCATCCGGATAGTCATCGTGAAAAAAGCCCTGAAAGGTGTCGACCACCTCACCGTTGGTCAGGGTACGGATATCCGCTTCCTCAATATCAAAACGGTGGTTCAGAAGTACGCCTGTGGCCTTTTCAAAAAAACCCTCGCTGTCGGACGCGGCTCCCACCACAATTTCATACCCGCGTTCGTAGGTGCGTGAAAACTGCGGGTTGAAATAAATGACCGGTGCAGGGTTTCCTGTGTCCTTCTGATAATCCAGATGGAGAAGAAAAATCAGGCGCTCCGAAGCCTGTTCCTCGGAATAATCCCGGATCTGATCCATGGAAAAAGATGCGAGCAGGCGTTCCAGAAGATATTCAAAAGCGCCGTCGTCGGCCGCAACGCCTTTTGCTTTGGCAATCAAGCCGTCACGAACGCTGTCAAATTTGCCTTCATCCACAACCGCAACATTTTTGAAATAGCCGCGGATCGTCTTCGGATCCAATTCCGAAAGTATGCGGCGCAGGACTTCACGGTTTTTCTCTTTGTACTCAGCCCACTCTTTTTGTGTTTTGGCGTGAGCCTGTCTCTGAATGTCCTCAATGTGCCGGGAACGGTCAGGCTCAGTCGTATCGAAATAATCCTCGAGCATGGCGTAGATATAATTGAGGCGGTCCAGCACGTCCGGACTCATGATCGGCGCCCAGGGGTTCACAGAATCACGGTCTGTCAGAGAGATCAGGTAAAGCAGCTTCAGCCGGTCCTGGGAAATTCCCGGATCAAGGGAAAACTGCTTCATCAAAACAGGCAGCTTGGCTTCAAAACGGACATCCTGCATACGCGCAAAGGCGTTCAGGACCATGTGATCGCGCACCACCCACGCAACATTTTCAATTTGATCCGCAGCAACACCCAGCTCCTTTAAACGCACCGGAACAATATCGCGCGAGGAGACGATGGCGTGGTCCGGTTCCACCGGCGTCTTGGACATGCGTTTGCCCAGATCATGAAAAAGCAGGGTCAGACGGATCTGCATGAGCTGGGTCGAACTTAAACCCTCCAGAACCGCCCTGCCTTTCTGAAGCTGGCGGTCTTCCGTCACGCTGAGGTCATCCAGCTTTTTCAGGTTATAAAGCGTGTGCTGTCCTACCGTGAAGGCGTGGATATTAAAATTAGAGGGAATGTCGCGCACATTCCTGAGTTCTGGAACAATGGCTTCCAGGATTCCGGAACGGTACATTTCCCAGAGCGCCCCGATCACCGGCTGCTTCCTGGAGAATAATTCCAGAAGGTTTCTGCCCAGCGCACGAAAAGCCTCAGAAGGTGTATCTTTCACCCTTTCCTGATCTGCCCAGGCCTGCAGTTCCGGCTGGAAACGGAGAAGCGCAGCGCGGATCGAGCTGCTGAGCGGGACTTCAAATTCCAGTGAGCGCAGATACACGGAAACAGCACGCGAAGGATTGGCGCGCAAATACTCAAGGGCATCAGTGCCTGCCCTCAGTCCGATTTGTTCCCGTTCCTCGCGGATAAATCCCCGAGACAGCGAAAAGTGCAGTGAGGTTTCTTTCTGCAGTTCGAGGCCGTCTTCAACATCATGCACCGGCACCGTGACCGCAGGCTGTTTCAAACGGGCCATGGCCTCCACCAAAACGGGAATACTTTTGAAGGTCTCGGAAGCAGCGCGGTAATAAGCGCGCAGGAATTCGTCACGGTCCGTAAGGCCGGTCAGCTTGGCATCCGCATGGTATTTTCCGGCCGATTTTTCAAGAACCGTAAAGGACTCGAGAAGGCTCTTTTCAATCCCCTCATCAATCAGCCCGGATCTTTTGAGTTCCCCGAGAATCATTTCGGTTTCCTTGCGGGAAGAATATTTTTCCGGACTGAGTGCAAGACCGCGGTCTGCAAGAAACTCGCGGGCCGCCTCTTTCAGAAAATCAAACTCATAAATACTTCCCGGGCCTGTTTCCAGGTTCACGTCCCGGAACTGAACACCGAGATGCCCCTCTTCGTTATCCGGTTTGCCGCGCTGGTGAAGATAATGCTTTTCATTCCAGTCCCGAAGGGCCTCTTCAAACCTTAATTCCGAACGGGGTGCCTCAGGTTCCTTTTCAGCGCCGGGCTGCGGGCTTACAAGCGAACGATCTTCAAGCCGCAGCATTTGTTCATAGAGCGCCTTGAAGTTGGCATACTGGGGCAGATTAAAATCGACAAACCTTTCCGCGGTCTCTTCGTAATTCCGTTCCCGGAAGTAATAATCCAGCGGGGATGAAAAACTGAACGTGCTGAGCGGGGCTTCCAAGGCTTGGGCTGCATCGTCGCTTCCTGCATACCCTTTCAAAAACTCACGCTGGAGTTCCACGACATTGTTCTGATCTTCATGGCGCCGGAAATAGCGCACACTTTTGGAAACATCCATCCACCGGAGCATGGCCGCCATCTTCTGCCGCTCTTTCTCATCAGCAGCCTGGATTTCGGAGCGCTCACGCGTGGTTCCCAGGTCACGAATCACAAGGTCCTGAAGAGTCAGCTGGTTCCAGTCTGCACCGGGTTTGATTCCGAAATTTTCAAAATGCGGAAAGCGGTGGTAATACCCGGCGTCATGATA
>CAYRBY010000102.1:0-7127 GCA_964422635.1 uncultured bacterium | reverse complement strand
AAAATCTAGGGACGAAGAACGAGAAGCAGCGCAGCTGTGACCACAAGGTTCACAAGCGCAATAGGAAAGATGCCTTTCCAGCCAAGCTCCATCAGCTGATCATAGCGGAAACGCGGCAATGTCCAGCGGACAGTCATGAAAAGCCAGCAGAAAAAAACTACCTTGAAAGCAAAGGAGCCGATTTGAAGAGCGACAACGCCCAGATGCGGAACCTGACAAACGGCACCCCAGGGGAAATGGAAACCATCAGCAAAAAGATAGGGAACCTGCCAGCCGCCAACGAAAAGCGCAGTGGTAAGCGCGGCAATCAAGATGGTCTCAATGAAATCCGCAAAGAAAAACATGCCGAACTTCATGCCGCTGTATTCCGTAAAATAACCGACAATTTCTGACTCCGCTTCCGGCATGTCGTAGGGAATACGTTTGGTTTCAGCAATGCCCGCGGCCATGAAAAGAAAAAATCCAACGGGTTGAACAAGGAACCCCCATTTCGGAAGCCAGCCCCAGAGAAGCTGTCCCTGCCCGCGTGCAATATCCTGAAGATCCGTGGAGCCGTAAATCATCACGATGCCGAGAATGGTAAGACCCAGCGTAATTTCGTAAGCCAGCATCTGGCTCGATGCGCGGAGCCCGCCGAGAAACGCATAATTGCTGTTCGATGCATAGCCCGCCATGATCACGCCATACACGCCCATGGAAGTCATAGCAAACACATAGAGAATCCCAACGTTGACCGGCACCACCTGCAGATTGATCGTCTGCGAGCCCAAAATCAGAACATCGCCAAAGGGAATAACCGCAAAACCCATCAAGGAAAAAGACAGTGAAAGAATCGGCGCCAGCGTGTGAAGAAACTTATCGCCGTAAGGCGGAATGTAATCTTCTTTCACAAACATCTTGATGGCATCAGCGATAGGATGAAAAAGCCCGAGTTTATTGATGGGTGCCAGAAGAAAGTTGATCGGGGCTCCCCATTTTCCAGGCACGGTGACGCGCGCGCGGTTAGCGCCCACGCGGTCCTGCATCACAGCACTCTGCTTACGCTCGATCCAGGTATGCAGGGCGGCGAAATTAATCACCATAAAAAGAACAAGCCCGGCAAGAATAATGGTTACCAGCATTTCAGAAACTCCTAGAGAATGTTGTCAAACTGCTCAAGCGCCGGAATGGTCGGCGCGGCCATGGAGCGGATATCCTCACCTCCGGTATCCAGCTTTTCATAAGTAAGGTCTTTGAAAAACGGAACCTTGAGAGAAAGCTCTTCAAAAATATCCTCAGCGCATTCATAGGTCATGTGAAGCCCAAGCCCCCGGCCGAGAGCTTCAAGGATCTGCCACTCCGCGCGGGCTTCCCCCAGCGGCTGAAGGACCTTGTCAAATTTCTGAACAACACCTTCAAAATTTGTGAACGTTCCTTCTTTTTCAATGTGTGTTGCCGCAGGAAGGACATAGGCGGCTGTCTCCGAAGTAAGATTGTGGTTAGATCCAATAAACAAAGTCCAATGGACTTTCCCAAGCGCCTTTTTCAGCTTGGCTTCGTCAAGGCGTGCATTCAGGTCCTGCCCGAAAACAATCAGCCCTTCGAGTTCACCCTGGGCCGCTTTTTCGAGAAGAACTTCCGCGCCCCCGGCCGTGAATCCAAATTCCTCCGCGCCCCGGGTATTGGGATTTTTATCAGCCCTAATCAAGATATCATCTTGAAAACCTTCCGCATGAGGAGATAGCAAGGCGATATTTTCCAGTTTCAAATGCTCCTTAAAGAGTTTGCGGGACAAATAAAGTTCTTCATTCGAGAGCTGCGGGGAAAGAAGGACGCCGGTCTTTTTTCCGGTGGTCATTTTGGCAATTACTGCGTCAAGGATTTCATCCCAGGACGCTTCCTGAAGACGTTTGTCACTAAAACGCGCAGGCGTTTGAATCCGGTTGGCATCGTGATACTTATAGCCATAACGGCCTTCATCACACATCCACCATTTGTTGACACGGGCGTTGTAGCGCGGTTTCAAGCGTTTCACGCGTTCGCCTTTGCCGTGATGGGGACGGTCGAGGTTGTAATGCACCTGGATATTGCAGCCGCGCGAACACCCCTGGCAGATGGAGTTTCCTTCCTTGAGGTACCAGACGCGGATCTTGAAACGAAAGTCGCGGTCCGTCAAAGCGCCTACCGGACAAATGTCTACGGTATTGCCGGAATATTTGTTGTCGAGCTGACGCCCGGGGGCGACTGAAATTTCCGTGTGATCACCGCGGTTAATAAACCCGAGCTCTGAGGTCTTCGAAACCTCATCGCAGAAACGGATGCAGCGTGAGCAAAGGATGCAGCGTTCAGCATCAAGCATCACGGTGGGACCCAGCGGAACGGCTTTAGGTTTCTTCAATTTGTCTTCATTAAGCCGGCTGTCATAAAGACCGTGCTTCATATAATAATCCTGAAGCCAGCACTCCCCGGCCTGATCGCAGACAGGACAATCCACAGGGTGGTTCAGAAGAAGAAATTCCAGAACATGCTGGCGGGTCTTGAGGACTTTCTCGGTTTTGGTATGAACCACCATGCCGTCTTGCGCTTCAATGTGGCAAGAAATCTGAAGTTTCGGGGTTTTCTCAACATCCACAAGACACATGCGGCAGTTGCCCGCGATCGAAAGCCCCGGATGGTAACAATAATAAGGAACGTCACTGCCCGCTTTTTTTGCGGCTTCAATCAAGCGAGTGCCCTTCGGCACTTCCACTTCTGTTCCGTCAATTGTCAGCTTTGGCATAAAAGGCTTTAAACCTTGTGAAATTCACGTTGTCCCCCGCGCGACCTCTCGGCATCTCCATGATGAAGCTCCGACAGCACAGCGGGATTGGATTTTCTTTCGGCAATATAAGCTTCAAATTCGGCGCGGAATTTCTGAGGATAGCTGCGAAGCGGCATGGCCGCGCCGTCTGCAAGAGCACAAATCGTGGTTCCGCCCATAAACGAACAAATGTCCAGAAGGTTATCAATGTCCTGCTTGCGGCCTTCACCCCCGACCACACGGGTCAGGATTTTATTCACCCAGCCTGTTCCTTCACGGCACGGAGAACACTGGCCGCAGGATTCATGTGCATAAAAACGCATGGTTACCATCAGGGCTTCCACAATGGAAGTGGTCTCATCCATGACAATCACGCCCCCGGAACCGGCCATGGTCCCCTTCGCGCGCAGCTGATCAAAATCAAGACCCACATCGATTTCATCAGCGGTCAAAATCGCAGCCGACAAACCGCCCGGCACCACGGCTTTAAGTTTGCGGTTTTCGCGGATGCCGCCCGCGTGGGTATAAATCACTTCCCTGAGTGAAATCCCAAGGGGCAGTTCATAGACGCCCGGCTTTTTCACGTGGCCGCTTACGCACAAAAGACGCATGCCCCCATTTTTTTCAGAACCAAGCTTCGCATACCATTCCGCGCCCCCTTTGAGAATAAAAGGAAGATAGGAAAGTGTTTCTACGTTATTGATCACAGTCGGACATCCGAACAACCCGACCACAGCAGGAAAAGGCGGTTTCAGGCGCGGGTAAGCGCGTTTGCCTTCGAGGGATTCCAGAAGCCCGGTTTCTTCGCCGCAGATGTAAGCGCCGGCACCGCGGTGCACCACGACCTCCAGGTCAAAGTCGCGGCCAAAAATCTTTTTCCCAAGATACCCTTTTTTCTTTGCCTCTTCGACAGCGCGGTCCAAAATGTCGGCAGGGCCGGAATATTCTCCGCGGATATAAACATACGCCTTGTGCACATTGTTCGCGTAGGCTGCAATGATGATGCCTTCAAGAAGCGCGTGCGGCACATGACGGATAATGTATTTGTCTTTAAATGTTCCAGGCTCCCCCTCGTCAGCATTCACCGCAAGGTAAACGGGCTTCCCTGTATTCTGCGCAACAAAACTCCACTTCATGCCGCAAGGGAATCCCGCGCCGCCCAAACCGCGGAGGTTCGATTTTTTCACCTCTTCAATCAGCGCTTCCCGCGTGAAGCGGTCAAAAACCGTGCGCGCCTGTTCGTAGCCGCCGGTCTTTTCGTATTCGTCAATCCAGAATGTCTTTTCCGGAATAAAAAATTCCGAGAGGATTTTTTCCATAATTTATTTCGCGTTCATCCGGTGTGTCTTCTTAAAAGCGTCCAGTTTTCCCATTTGCGCGTCTTCAATAAGCTGCGCCATCTTCTCCGGAGTAAGCGGACCGTAAAACTCTCCATCATTGACCTGCAGCATAGGGCCAATTTCACAGGCGCCAAGGCATTCAACCTGATCCACAGAAAAAGCACCGTCCTTGGTGGTCTGGCCGCTCTTGATCCCCAAACGCTCTTCGGCGCACTTCACCACTTTATCCGCCCCAAGAAGAGAGCAGGTCAAGGTGCGGCAAATATGAAATTCGGTTTTAGCGCGCGGTTTGGTGTGAAAGAGCGTGTAGAACGTCACGACTTCATGCACGTCGATTTCAGGCAGCCCCAGATACTGGGCAACAGCCTTCTCAGCTTCCGGACTCACAAAGCCATGATGATCCTGAACCATACGAAGCACCATGAGGATGGGGGCGCGCTTATTTTCATACTTCGCAACGAGCTCATCCGCCTTTTTGCGAAGCTCCGGCGTGAAAATTTTGTCCACAAGATTTGCTGTATTTTGATTTTGGGCAGGTGCTGTTATCGGTGTCATCGGTCAAGTTCTCCGCCAATCATATTTACAGAACCAAAGGTCGAAATAATATCCGCCACGGTGTCGCCCTTAAGCAGGACGGGCAGAGCCGCCATAATCACAAAACACGGCGGCCGCACACGCACGCGGTAAGGCTTGTCCGTGCCGTCGCTGACAACGTAAAAACCAAGTTCTCCGTTCGCTCCTTCAACAGGGAAATAAGCTTCCCCTTTCGGAGGACGAATACCATGGCCCATCATAATGCCCTTGAAATGGTTCATCAGCCCTTCGATGTTGCCGTAGGTATCTTCTTTTGCGGGAAGCACAATCCGCTTTTTGTCCGCAGCCTGAAGCTCTTTAAAATGCTCCTTGTTGTTGCCGCTGAGGGTGGGGTCAAACTGCGCAACCACACCGCAGTGTCCGCCGGTGCGGCCCATTTTTGATTCATCAATCAAATATTCCGCGGGCACTTCCTTGCCATCTGTATCAAGCAGAACAGGGCCTCCGGGAATCTGGTCCAGCGCCTGTTCCACAATCCGCATACTCTGTTCGCATTCTTCCATGCGGCAGAGATAGCGGTCATAATTGTCGCCCGTAGACCCCACCGGAATCTCAAAGTTAAAACGGTCATAAACAAGATAGGGGAAAGCGCGGCGCACATCGTAATCAATGCCGGTGGAACGCAGGAATGGCCCGGTAATGCCATAACCCGCAGCTGTTTCCTTGGTCAGAATTCCAATGTCCTTCATGCGGTCGACAAAAATCCGGTTCTTGGTCAAAAGGGCGTGACACTCGACAAGCACCTTGCGGGTTTCTTTCATGATATCGCGGCAGCGCGTGTTGAAGTTCTCAGGAAGATCCCCCTTCACCCCGCCGATGCGGCAGTAAGAGATCGTAAGGCGGGCACCGGTAATCTCTTCCACCAGCTGATACAGCCACTCACGGGCCTTGATCATATAAAGAAACGCCGTGAAAGCCCCAAGCTCCATGGCTGTGGCGCCCACGCAGGTCAAGTGGTCCGTAACACGGGAAAGCTCGCTGACAATGACGCGGATGTATTGGGCTCGCTCTGTCACTTTGAGATCAAAAAGCTTTTCTACAGCAAGGCAGTAGCCCACATTGTTGATAAGCGGGGAAACATAATTCAAACGGTCGGTGTAAGGAATGACTTGAAGGTAGCCGCCCTGTTCTGCGGATTTTTCAAACGCGCGGTGAAGGTAGCCGATCTCCACATCTGAATTGACCACGGTTTCGCCATCAAGTTCCGTGATAATGCGCACAATGCCGTGCATGGCCGGATGCGCGGGACCGATGTTGAGAAGCATCGATTCCTTTCGGAGTTTGACGGGTCCTTCTGCGGTAAATTCCATGGCTAGTTCTTCGGTCCAATCAACGGCTGACGTTTGTTGTAAGGGTAGTCTTTACGAAGCGCGTGCCCCGTAAACTCCGGATACATGAGAATGCGCCTGAGGTCTGGGTGATCCTCAAAACGAATTCCGAACATGTCCCAGACTTCGCGCTCAAACCAGTTGGCAATAGGCCAAAGGCCTGTCAGGGTCGGCATCACCGCATCTTTTTCTTCGACCCGGACTTTCACGCGAAGGCGGTGATTCTTCGCCAACGACATCAAATGATAAACCGCTTCAAAGCGGGGTTTCCAGCCCATCCCAAGACCATCGACTGCAGTAAGATCCATCAGGACATTCAGGTCAAAAACGGGGTCTGTTTTCAAAAACAGCATGACTTCGAGAAAAGACTCGCGCTTAACGACAGCAGTCGCATCACCATGTGCCGCGTGTGTTTCAAGCACGGCTTCCGGGAACTTTTCTTTTAAGAGTTCCTGCAGTTCAGGCATCTTGATCTTTCGTTAAAAGGATTTTTGAAATTCAGGCTTCTGAAGGCTGGAAGTATTTATTCCTGCTTTTGGCGCTGAATTTTTTCCTGGAGTTTCATCAGTCCATCCAGGACGTTTTCGGGGCGCGGGGGGCACCCTGGAATATAAACATCCACTGGTATAAGCGTATCAATGCCCTGAACCGTGGCGTAATTATCATAAAAACCGCCGGTGCAGGTGCAGACCCCGAAGGCCACCACCCATTTGGGGTCAGCCATCTGCTCGTAAATCATTTTCAGAACCGGCGCCATTTTATGGGAAATGGTTCCCACCACAAAAAGCACATCCGACTGACGCGGAGAAAAACGGGGAAGCCCGGCTCCAAAGCGGTCCACATCGTAATGAGAGCAGGCTGTCGACATGTACTCCATACCGCAGCAGGCTGTCACAAACGGATATTGAAAAATCGAAAATTTGCGCGCCCACCCAATCATGTCATTGAGGCGCGAGGTCATATACCCGCCCTGCGAACTCTGAACAGCGGGTTCTGTCATGTCCATTGAAGGGCTCCTTTTTTCCACGCGTAAACAAAACCGAGTTCAAAAAGCGTGAGAAAAAATAAAACTGCGAAAAAAACCGG
>CAYRBY010000101.1:5427-7169 GCA_964422635.1 uncultured bacterium | reverse complement strand
GATCAGATCGGGATCCATAATATGGTTTTCGAAGCTGTGTTCGGAGGCATGCGCGATGTGAACCCGGTCATCATTACCGTTCGTAAAACGAACCATCCGCCGGTGCTTCAGCCGGTATCTTTGCAAAAAATTAAAGAAGGCGCTTTGCTTCAGATTCCTGTGACGGCCACGGATCCGGACAGCGATGCACTGACTTTTTCATTGCCGGGTCTTACGCTCGCGAATCTTTATTTTGATCAGGTGAAAAAACAGATCGTTTTTGCGCCGGACTTTAATCAGGCCGGAGAGCATAACGTCGTACTTCGCGTTTCTGACGGCAAGTTGAATGCGGATGTTACGATTCACATCACGGTCGAAGACGTCACGGAGCCTACTGTTGCGGCGCTTGACCTGGTTGTAGATAAAATACCCAATCCGAGCTTCCGTTCAACCCTTCCCATTACAGGATCGGTTGTCGGGGAGCAGCGTCCCGTTGCTTACACGCCTCCTGTTTTAATTACAGGGGTTTCACCGGCCAGCATTTCTCCAGGAAGACGGGTCACGATAGACCTGACTGGCTTGAATACCCATTTCGAATCCGGAACAACGACCCTGTCGCTTGGGCAGGGAATCACCGTTGAATCCCTGAATGTCCTATCACTGACTTCCGCGAAGGCTGTCCTTTTAGCTGATGTCAATGCTCAGATCGGGCCGCGGGCTTTAATTGTTAAACAGAACCTTGAAGACGTCCCCAGTGTCGTGGGGTTTGAAGTTCTTGAGAGCGGCTCCGAAATCAGGGGCGTCTTGATGGACGAATTTACGCTTCAGCCTATTCAGGGAGCGCGCGTGGTTGCCAATGGGACGCCTGTCATGGGTGTTTCAGAAGCCAACGGTTCATTTAAGCTCCAGGGACTGGTTCCTGGAAAACACACACTCGTCATCACCCGGACTAATTATGAAGTATTGAAGCAGGAAGTCGACCTTGGTAAAAATCAGCCGCTTGATCTGGGTTCACTCCCCATGAAAGCCTTGGCGCGGGCCTTCCTGCCCGGCGGTTCTTTGCCGCGCTCCGCAACGGTTGCAAGTGTTCTGGACCGCGGTATCAGCAGCCATAACCTGAATCTTACGCTCGATCAGGCGAAAGCGCTTGTTCTCGATACTGTGCTTGCAATCCCGGGGCAGGAGTATGGCGCATTTGACGAAAACGGAAACCAGCTGAATCCAAACATGACGGGAGGCGGGTTCATCAGTCTCACGCCTACGGGAGTGGAGCAGCATGCGCTTGCTCTCCTGGAAGGAGACACGTACACGCTTTCGGAGGTCATTGAAAGTCTCGTCGGAACATTCGGATGGGTTTTTGGCGGAAAGCTGACTGCCCAGCATATGCTGGCGGCGTTCCAAGCGGCCGTTGATGCTGCGTGGCAGAATCCGGCTGACCCTTACAATGCGATTCCGATCATGGTCTTTAATGATGGAACTACACTCCAGACACAGGCCCCTGTCCTCACGATGTCAACCCGCCTTAACCACATGCAGTGCTTTCTTTTGACCACCAGTTTTATGGTTTATTTCGGGCCGATTCTTAACCTGGCTTTTGAACGTCTGTATCAGCGTAACGGCGTGCCGGAACCTACAGTCACGATTGATCCGCAGACAGGGGAAGCCGTGATCAATATTCAGGGACAGACGATCCGATCGGGGCAGACGCAGTTTCCTGCAGGAAACTTAGGGCAGGCCATCACGGTTGCGTCCACAAAGTTTTC
>CAYRBY010000101.1:0-5327 GCA_964422635.1 uncultured bacterium | reverse complement strand
CTTATACGGTTTCCCAAAGATCCCAAGCATATTGAGAAAGATGCCGGGGGGACAAGCAGCTTGTGGACGCCGCTGGCAACTCTCATTGACCTCTACGGTCCCGGAGTTAATCTCCAGCTCATCGAGTTTGAATATCAGCTCTGGAGATTTCCGTCAGTCACGGAAATGAGCCCCACCGCTCCCGGAGTGGAGTTTATCAGCGCTCACGCTCTCCCGGCTTCAGATGGCCAGGCAAACACCATGGAGTTTGTGCTTCCCGTTGAGCGTCTTAAGGATGCGGATAACGATTTCAACGCCAAGAACATTTTTAAGGTGCGTACTTTGATGTATTACCGCGGTTATCTGGTGACTCCGCCTGAGCAGTTTGAAACGCGGATTACGATGCAGGACGCGGGAATTGAACTGCCGGCAACTATTCCCACGGAGTGGAAAGCGCAGTTTTCTATTACCAATTCTTCAGGCGCAATCAACGAAAGTGTGAACGATTTAAAAAATAAAGTCGAGACGGCCCAAAAAACCTACGATCAGAAGATTAACGAGAAAGATGCGGTCATTGCAGACGCCAAAAGTAAATCCTTGAGCATCAAAGGCCGGCAGCGGACAGCTCAGGATTTCGTTGATAAAACGACGGATGAAGTCCGGTCGGCCAGGAATGCACTTACGCTAGAGGAAAAGCAGCAGGCGCTCCGCTATGCAAAAGTGCAGTCTCAGGCAAGACAGTATCTTGAAGGCATACAGGATGGATCAGGAGGAGCCCAGGCCGACCTTTTTGACGAATCCAAAACCATCAGCCGTGATCTTTCCGTCGAAGCCGGAGGCCGGCAGAACTTTGACGCGATCAAGCCGCAGCTTCAGGCTTATGCGGATCAATACGCGAAAATGAGGGAATTTGAAGCGGGGATCAAACTTCAGAACCAGAACGCTCGCACGCTGGCCGCCCAAAAGAGTTCACTCCAGCAAAGTTTGCGCGGAAATAAAGGCTCGCGCATTGTTTCTATCTCCTATGATCTCCTTGACCCCGAAGGTTTTCCAAACGGAAATCCTGTGCCGCAGAAAATCAAAAAGTCCTTTCTTGTTTCAGGGACCGGAACGATCACAGATGCTGAGACCGGATTAAACACAACGCTGGACGCCGAAATCGCGAAGCTTGAAGCGGAAGAGGTGAGGCAAAAAGCCCGTTTGCAGCACGCGGAGGCTCAGCATGCTCAGAGCGCCCGCGCGCTTGAGGCGGCAGATGACGCACTGAAGGGAAAATTCTTGAACAGCCAGCGCATGCAGCAGGTGGGGAATGAAATCAAGACTGCGGAGGCGCGTCTCAAAGAAGCGACAACGCGGCGCGATCTTGAAAAACCCAATCTTGAAAAGGCTGAGCTCGTCGAGGCGGAGCGGATCCGGATTGCGGAAGATGCAAAGGTCCAGGCTACGCAGGACTTTAACCGGATTCAACCGACTGCGAACATGAAACTGAAAGCGGACAAGAATATCGTGCTCCGCCTTTCCAACTGCAAAGTTGTGCGGACGCTCAGCACGACGCAAGGGCAGACCGCGGTTGCAGCTGTGACCTCGATCGGGGACACGGCCTGGGGCATCCGTGACCGCATCAAAGTTTTGCCAAGTCCCTTTTCCGGACCTTACGTTCTTGTCCGTCACGGAAACAGGGTGGAAATTTTTGAGCCGGGTGCTCCGCCGGTTCTGCCGCCGCAGGATCCCATTTATGGACCGGGAAATTCTCCTCCGGGCCTTGCCCGCGTGGCCTCCCTTCTTGGTGAAAAGCTCGGGGAGTTGAATGTTTTTTCAAGCCCTTCAGCTTTTGCTCAGGCCGTACCTTTTGTTATTCCAGCAGTTTTTGAGACTGACCCCGATGAAAACTTTACACTCGCTTTTTTGTCGCCCTTTCGTGACCCCAATAATCCCAAGGGCGGTTTTCTTGTCCGCGAATATCCTTTTACGTCTCCCAATTATGAAGCTGTCGATACCGGATTTCCTTCTGACCAAATCGCTGTGGATTCCCAAGGCAGTGTCTACCTCATTAACAACAACTCCCTGGAAAAATTTGGCGGCCGTATTTTCCGTTTTAAAGGCAACCCTGTGACGCGTGAGCATATCGGCCAGATCAATTATTACAGCCAGCTTCTTGGTGTGTCGCGCGGAGCAGCTCCTGTTGCTACAGAAATCGGGGAATTTAAAGAAGGCTCCTCGGTGGTTGAGGATCTTTTTATTGCCAACAAAGAGGATGGTATTTATTTGATGAGCGGCGGGGCACCGCCTCCAAACCGCATCCTTCGTGTACCGACACACCTGGCGGACACAAATCCCGCATTTGCCAATGGCCAGAACCGCGACCGCATTGTGGGGCAGGTGTATGCGCAGGATCCGGCATTTAAATTCAGCGGTCCTTCGGACATGGAGCGTGACGGCCGTGCGCGTCAAAGCGACAGCGAGCCGCCGCGCCCTGTTTATCTATCCGATGAAAGCAATCTTTTTGCCCTTGTTCAGCAGCCGGGAAGCGATCAGGCTAATGTAATCAAGGTCGTCAGTATTCCCGGGCGCCGCTGGTCCGGCATTGCGTCTGATGCTAATGGGAATCTTATCTTTGCGGACTACAACTCGGGCGATGTCTATTTGCTTGCCGCAAAAGATCTGGATGATATTGTCGGCGGTAACAATGCCACGATCACGGACAATGGCGAGCTTGATAACCGGGCCTATCTGATCAAAATCGGTTTAGACAGGCCAGGGGATATTGAACTGGATACACAGCAGGAGCGTTATATTGTTTCGACCCCGGGCGGCTATGAAGCTTTTGACCTTGTGTTTATTGGCCGGTATTCCGGGAATACGATTGAAATTCACTCCGACATTCTTGCCCAAACGGCACCTGTGACACTCCGCCCGACGCGGGGACATGTCTTTATTGTGGGTGTTCCTACGGAAGGCACCCGGTTGCGGCGCGTTCGAATGAAAATTAAGCGCAGAGATCCGGCAACAAATCAAACTTACTGGACGGAAGAAGCTATTCAGCTTGAACCTTATGGCGCTACTCTTGCCAAGGACCCGCTCTAAATGAACCGTAACTTTCGAACTCAGACTTTCAGGATCGCGCTTTGGCTTGCCGGTGCATGGCTTCTGTGTACCCATGGAACCGCTTTTGCGGCATCGGAAGTCGGATTAAGCGGCGACACCCAGCGTAATTTTCTTACGGCCGACAGCAATGGACGCTATCAGTTTGTCAATGTTCCGCTCAGACGCAATGCCGTCAATAAATTTACGGTCACAGCCCGTAATGGCAGCCAGACACAGAGCAAAGAAGTTTCGATTACCCAGATCAGTCTCGACTCTGTCGTGGTTTCCAAAATCAAGTCCACGCCGTTGACGGTTCAGGAAATTGAGAAGCTCGTTAACGACGGTGTGATCAACATCGATGACCCGGCGAATTTTAACGTTTCCGTTTTTCAGATCGTACTCACCATCGGCGGCAGAGAAGTTCCCATTGATGTTCCGATGGTGAAGGGGATTCAAGACCCTATCGGTGAAGAAGATATCCCGCCGGCAAGCGACCCTGGAGATGGACGCGGTTCTAATCCGAACCCTCCCGATGTAGTAATTTTTGAAGTCACTCCGCCTGCGATACCGGGAGAGCCGCCTCCGCCGCCGATTCCCGGCGTTTTGATTATTGAAGGCCGCATCAAAACACTCAAAGAGTTTTACAGTGTCCGTCTTTTGCTTATGAATACTTCCGGTATCTTTACCCTGCATGATGTTACGGCGGATATTGAGTTCCCTGACGGCGGATTGTCGGCCACACTGCCTAATGATGGCATTGTTCAATTCGGCGATATTTTGCCTGGTGACGGCGAAGTTCCAGGGCAGAAAGAGCGGGAATTTATTATTCGCGGCGATGAAATCGGGGTGCGAAAGGTCAAAGTCAATTTTGGCGGCACGATCATTGGCGGTGGTATACCGGAAGATGAATCGATTCCATTTAATGGAAGCGCAGATACGACCGTAGAAGTAAAGGGCCCGCCGGAATTCCGGGTGCAGGTGATTCATCCTCCCGCAGTAGTTCAAGGAGTCCCTTACGAATTGACCGTTGAAATACAAAATGTCGGAGACACGCCGGCGCTCTATACGAGTTTTGAGCTGGATGTCGGTGCTGATGGGCAGTTGGTCGACTGTAAAATCGATGAGGCCTCGCTGCAGCCGGTCTGCATACCAATAGACGGTAGTGCTGTACGCAATATCGGGCATCTTCTTCCGGGAGATGTGACGCGGCAGAGTTTTATGATCAATCCCTTTGTCAGCGGCCCGATCACATCCTGCATTGCCGTAGCAGATCAGAACATTGATCTTCAAGTCCATGTAGGCAATTTGGGATGCGTTGTGGGAGAACGGTCGGTCGCAAAATCTCCGGATGGAGTGCCAACGATGTCCGTTCTTCCAGCAGCGAATGCCTTTGGAGTAGGAATTGATTCACCGGTCGTCGCTATTTTTAATGAGAAAATGAATGAGGGTACTATTTCGATCGGGGCCGCGGGAACGATCAAGGTGTTCGACCCTGCGGGAAATCTTGTTCCAGGCGAATTGCGGGTGGTTCCTCTTGGCGACCATACGGCGGCAATCTTTCAAGTCAAAGACAATATCACGAACCGCTGGACGGGGAACACGACCTATACCATAGAAATCAGTGACCAGATTTTTGACCTCCAGGGCCTGCATTTAGAAACACCGTGGACCAGTGTTTTCACCACTACGGACGCCAACAACGATGTCACACCGCCCACGCTGACACTCTCGGTTGAACCTCCGGTAAATCCGTCTCAGGTTTTGCCTGGCCAGGTCATCCGCTTTAATGCCTATGCTTCGGACCAGGGTTCTCATGTGTCGCGTGTGGAACTCCGTAAACGCGATACCAATGTGCCGGGCTCTGTTTTTGAATTGATTGACCAGAAAACGGTTTTTGCAGACAAAAGCGAAGCTGTCATCTTTTCTGTGGATTCCGCGAATCTTGAACCGGGACATACCTATCAGTTCAAGGCTACCGCATTTGACAATGCCAACAACAGCCAGGACGCAACACTTCCGGTCATTATGGCTCCGTCAGTTGCTCCGCCAACGATTGTTCTGCCTGCGGATCCTGCAGCCCCCGTTCTTTACGGTATTTCTGTCAGCCTTGCGCCTGAATCGCTGTCTGCTGCGGCCAACCGTGTGGACTACTATCTGGATTCTGATGCGGCCCCCTTTGCAACCGTGACGGTTGCGCCTTATTCAGTCACGCTTAACACGCTGGGCAAAACTTTTGGAATCCATACTATCCGGGCAGTGGCTAC
>CAYRBY010000100.1:0-7221 GCA_964422635.1 uncultured bacterium | reverse complement strand
TCTTTACTTCAGTCCCAGCCCCCTCTGTGCCGAAACATTGATTACAACAGGAGGTGAACTATCGTTGAATTCGATTGGATTCTCCGCCTCATGACTTTTCTCCACTGTCCCGAGAAAAAACCTCATGACACACGCGCCGAAGAACAAGAACCTTTGGCAGCCTGAAGCGGCGAGGCAAGTGCCGCTCACGCCGGTTGATGCCCGGCACCGATCCCAAGAGTCCCCCTACCCCTTTTTCGAACGAAATTCCTTTAACAACCGGGAAATTCCTTTACCCCAGAGAGGGAGTCTTCCGGATCAACCAAGGAGGCATCCTTATGACGAGCCTTAAACGTTTCCTGCTGATGCGTTCTCTGTTGAAGGTCAAGGCCCCCGCCAACAAATACCGGCGGGACAAAAGCTGTTAGGAGGTTTTCCCGTCTTTCTTTAACTTTTGAGGATCACGAAACCCAAGTGCTTCGCTCGTCCGCACTTGCCGTTGAATTTTAATCCCTTCCCCGCGTCTTAAAGCTGGAGCCTTCCCCAAGTTTCAATTATAATGCGCCTTCTTATAAATGATGATCAGTTTTTTTACCTGGAGCGCTTCCAATGAAAAACAATAAACAATCGTCTTTGGGTCTCTTTTTTCTCATGGCCTTCGCTTTCGCTGCCGTCATTCCATTTGCTTTTGCACAGTCCCCTGAAGGCGGCACGTCCACCACAGCCGCTGTTTCGCACGCCATCAAAGGCATGACCCTTTGGCAAGTCATCCAGGCCGGCGGTATCGTCATGGTCGCGCTGGGAACGCTGTCGTTCCTCATGACCGCACTCGTGATCTTTATGTTCCTCCGTTTCAACCAGGATAAACTGATTCCCGTGGAAAGCACCCGCAGGCTCATCACCCTTCTCCGTCAAAAACGTTTCGATGAGGCAGAAAAAGTCTGCGAGGCAGAAGAAAATCCTGTCACCAACATCGTAAAGGCCGGCTTAAGCACTAAAGGGGATATCGTTTTGTCCCGGGAATATGTTGAAATGGCCGCGCGCAAAGAAGTCACCTCTCTGTGGACCCTTATGAACTATCTTTCTGAAGTGGCCCAGATCTCTCCGATGATGGGACTTCTCGGAACCGTGCTCGGCATGATCCAGGCCTTCAACACGATTGCTTTTGATTCCGGCGTGGTAAAACCCATCCTTCTTGCCGGCGGTGTTGCAAAAGCCATGATTACAACTGCCGGAGGCCTTACCATCGCGATTGCCGCCATGATTTTTTATTCCCTGCTCCGGCCCCGCGCTCAGAACATTACGAACCTCCTTGAAACCATCACGACCCAGATTTCGGAGAGCTTTTCAAAATGATCCGCCTCGACCCGCCTGAGACACGCAAGGCCTTTCCGACGGTTCAGATTGCCCCTTTCATTGATATCGTGTTCATGACCCTGATTTTTTTCATGACGCTTTCGGTTTACTACCAGCTTGAGAACGAAGTCTCGATCAGCGTTCCAAAAGCTGAGGAATCCAAGGAAGTCACCCGCAGCCCCGGGGAAATTATTATCAATGTTGATGCCCAAGGCAGCATGGTTGTTAACCAGCGCCCATTTGACCAGGCCGGCCTGACAGAAATGCTCAACCGCGTGTCCTCCCTCTATCCAAACCAGCCCGTCATTATCCGGGCCGACAGAAAAACCCATCATGAAAACGTGATGCGCGTGCTGGATGCCTGCGCTGCCGCGCATATCTGGAACATTGCGTTTGCTACGGTAAAAGAAGATCCGAAGCAGTAATTCCGATTCGAGGGCTCATTGTGAGCAGAGAAAAATTTCATCTTTTTTTATCCGCTTTTCTTTTCACCATCCCCCTGGCTGCTGCACAGAATGCGCAGGCCGAAGAGTCCGTGCCTGTTCCTCCCCAGCCTTCGGCCGAAGCTCAGGCCCCGGAAGCTGGGTCAGACCGCTTTGATTTTGCTGACGGCCTCTACGCCCGAGGCATGTACGACATGGCTTCCGCGGAATATGAAAAACTGATCGCGGAGATGCCTTCACACAGCCGGACGCCGGATGCGCTGTTCCGCCTTGCAGAGTCTTTTTTTTTCCAGAATAAAACCGCCGAGGCCGCGCCTCTCTACGAAAAATTTCTGGCCTCCTATGCAGACCGTCCGCAGGCTGAAACAGCAAGACTGAGAACGGCTGAACTTTTTGAACGGGCAGGCAAAACAGACGAGGCGCTTGCGGGGCTGGAGCCTTTGACTCAGAGTGCCGCAGCAGGTATTAAAAACTCGGCCCTCTACCTCAAGGGCAAAATTCTTTTCACGGCAGAAAAGCTTCCAGAAGCCTCAGCTGCCTTTGAGCCTCTCGCCGCAGCCCCGGGTGCGGACAACCCTTTCAGCGCAATCGCCCATTACTACCTGGGCGAAATCGCATCCAAATCAAAAGATTTCACAAAGGCCGCCGAGCATTTTGAAGCCGCAAGGCAAACGGATAAAAAAGACATGCAGCAGCTCGCTGCCGCAGGGCTGGGACAGGCCTATGTCCTTGCCGGAAATCTTGAAAAAGCGCAAGAGGCCTTTCTGCAGGCTTATCAAATCAAGGCCGATCCCGCCGCGACCCAGGAAGCCCTCTACTATTACGCAAAAACACTCTATGACCTGAAACAGTATGAAGAAGCCTTGAAAGCAATTAAGGCGGAAACTTCCGCTCCCCAGCCGCCTTCCCTGCGCTTTGTGGAAGCAGCCTGTCTTGAAGCCCTGAACCGTCATGATGAAGCGCTTCAGGTTTTTGATGCTGTCCTGGCGCTTCCGGATCTTAAAGCGGAAGAAAAGGAAACTGCGGAGCTTGGAAAAATCGAAACCTATCTTCACATGGACAAACCCGCCGAGGCCTTGGCCGCAGCGCAGGCTGCACCTCAGGAGAGAGCCTATTACAAAGACCGCTGGGCTTATCTGATGGCAGAAACCCTGCGAAGAAATAATCAGCCCAAAGAAGCTTTGACCTGGCTTGATAAAATGATTACTGAATTTCCTTCCTCTCCGTATGCTTCTCAGGCAGCTTTGAATCGAGGCTACATTCTTTATGAAGCAGGTGATTCAAAAAGCGCACGTTCGGCTTTTGATGATTTCATGAAGGCCCATCCGGATGATGCGGAAACGCTGCCAACATTGAAAAACCGCATCACACTCGATATCAAACTTGAAGACTGGCAGGCGGCTATTCAAACCTCCACCACCTTTCTGGAACTTTTCGGGACCTCCCCTGAAGCACAGGACGTTCAGGCCCAGCTCGCCTCCCTTTATCTTCAGGTTGAAGATTTCGAATCTGCGGTCAAAACTTTTGAGGCCTTTTTGACTCAATACCCGGACTCCCCCAAGAAAGGCGAGATCCGTTTCTTTCTGGCCTACGCCAACCAGCTCGCGGGGCATCTTGAAAAGGCCGTAAGCATTTACCGTGAAGTGACCCAGGAAAGTGTGACGCCCGACCTTTACAGCGCGGCCTTGAAAAATACGGGCTACTGTCTTGTCCGCCTCGATAAAATCAAGGAAGCCGCAGCGGCATACCGCCGGTGGATTTCGGAGATTCCGGAAGCGGATGCAAGCCCTGATGTTTTTTTCTGGCTTGCGGATCAGGAACTCCGGGATGGCGACGGCGACAATCTTTTGAAGGTCATGGAAACTTTTCAGAAAAGACCGGGCGCGGAAGCATCCAAAGGGCCGGTGGAATATTATCTGGGTGAAGCCTACCGTCTGAAAAAGGATCCGGACCAGGCTGTCACGCATTACGACGCTTCACTTGCAGCGCCCAATGAGTTCAAGGCCAAAGCGGTTTTCGGCAAGGCGCTTGCCAACGCTGCGCGCAGTCATTTTGATGAAGCTGCGGCCGGTTTTGAACAGTCCATCCGGGAGGCGAGCGGAGACAACGCCCTTACACTTCAGGCGCGTCTTGAGCTCGGGAACCTGCATGAAATCCAAAGTCATTTTCTGGACGCAGCCAAAGCCTTCTTCGCTGCCGGGATTTTGTATGACGATCTGGAACATGTCCCTGAAGCACTTTTCAAAGCCGGCGAAATGTTTGAAAAGGCCGGGAAGCCTGAAGAAGCTGTGAAAGCTTACGATGAGCTGACCAAACGTTTTCCGAACCATCCTCGCGCCAAGGAGGCTGCCGCCAAATCGGCTTCAGCACGTCCTTCATGAAGAAAAGAAATCTTTTTGCGGTCTCCGCATCCATTTCCGTCTTTGTTCATGCGCTTCTCCTGGCCGCTGTCTACTTTCTCCAGCTCCCCGGTTTGACGGCAAGCATCAATCCGCCGCTGGCCCCGGAAAAAATTTTCAATGTAAAGACTGTCACTCTTCCGCCGCTTCCCCCTGAAGAGAAGGGTTCAGGCGCCAAACGAACCGAAACCTATGTTCAAAAAATCCAGTTCGACAAACCAGCCTCAGGTGTGGATCAAAAAATAAAAGGCAAGCTGATAGAAGGCCCGCAGCTCAAGGCGCCCGAGAATCTTGCTTCGGCTCCGCTTCAAAAACTGACCCTTGAAGATTTCGCACCGCGGAAACTTCCTTCTCTGAATGACACCGGTGAAGCGCTTAAGGAAGCCGTGCAGCTTCCCAAACGGCTGACACCATCACCGTCCACGATTCATCAGCCCGTTCTTCCCGTCTCTCCGGAAAAAATTCTTCCGGAGGACGAAAACATCGAAACGCCAAAAGATTTTCTGGAACACATGCCGGCCTTTACGCCTGAAAGCGTATCCCGCAACTCCAGCACGGGAAAAATCAGCCGCCCGGATGCCCTGGGCGTTTTTTCCGGCAGCGGTGTTTACAAGGCCAACCCCAACTTCCAGCCGCTGGATCAATACCTCGGCGTTAAAATTCAGACTTACCGTGATCCGGAAGACGGCCAGGGTTATTACCGCATCTCGATTTATCCTTTTGCCGAGGCCAAAGTCCTGCAGGTTCTTCCCAAGGAAGTGGTTTTCCTTGTCGATGCCTCGCTCAGCATTCAGGACCGCCGTCTCTACGCTTTTAAAGAGGGCATCAAACATGCACTTCAGCACCTCAACAAAGGCGACCTCTTCAACATTTACGTTTTCAAAAACAACATCGTTCCTTTTGCGCCCAAACCTCTTTCCGCCGGCCCGGCTGAAATCCAGAGCGCCCTGGAATTCCTGGACGAATTAAAACCCAGCCAGACAACGGATCTTTACCAGGCCTTTTTTGACACTCTTAAACAGCCGCCCGCGGCGGTTCCTTCCTACATGATGCTTCTCAGCGACGGAAAACCCACATCAGGCGAAGGATCGACCACCCGGCTGATCGCTGAAATCACCAAAGCCAACAATCACACGCGTCCGATTTTTGCTTTCAGCGGCGGTGCACGCGTGAACCGTTTCCTTCTCGATTTTCTCGCTTATCCCAACCGGGGCTGGTCGGAATATGCTCGCTCCAACGCTGACATCAAAGAACGTCTGATGGAGTTCACGGATAAAATTCAAAATCCCGTTCTCACCAATGTCCGCTATCAGCTCACCCCGCTCAATGAAGATGAGGTTTACCCTAAACACCTGACCGATATTTACCAGGACACTTTTTTCACTATTTACGGACGCTTCAAGGATGAATCGCGGTTTTCGGTGAGAGTTACGGGCGAGGCCGATGACGTGAATAAGGAGTTTATTTTTTCAGGCGATTTGACGCAGGCCCCGCAGGGCGACCGTGACATTGCGCGGTTCTGGGCCTTTAACAAGGTTTATCATTTGATCAGCAAGATGGTGCTTGAGGGCGCCACGGACGCGGAGAAAAAAGAAATCCAGAATCTCACCACACACTTCCAGCTGGAAATCCCCTACAACCTTGCAGAAATAGAAAAGAAAAACTAAAAGGTACCGTTTACCTTAGGGACACGTAACATGTTACGTGTCCCGCCGGTAAGCGGTACCATTCACTGGGCTTCCCGGATTTCATGAGAGCCTGATTTTAGATCAAAATCATTCTGATGCGGATTGGGTCTTGATTTTAACCACACACCCGAAGCCGTTCCCGTAATGACTGCCGCTCCGGCCGCCCCATAAAGTCCCGCGCCGCCAGCAGCCCCTGTGGAGGCGGTTGTGACAGGGATCGCTGAAGCCGCGGCGAGACTTCCTGCGACACCCGCTGTGGCAAGAGTTCCCGCCAGAATGTAAACCTTCTTTCGGTCGCTGACAGGCCCCTGATAAGGGATTTGGCCTGATTTCACTTTAGGGTCCAGCATGCGGTAATCCGGCCGTGCAATCTGCTGGATACGTCCGGTGAGAGCGGGACTGGTGCGAGTGCCGTCTTTTCCGATGATCGTGACATAAGGCTTTCCTGTTTTGGGATGTTCACGAACCGCAACCTGCGTTCCGGTAGGACGAAAAACCTCTGACTCTTCTGCAGACCATGCCGCAGGCTGCAACGCAAGGCAGCAAACCAGAGAAAAAACAGCTTCGCGCTTGTTCATGGCTGAGCGGCCCCCGCAGAAGAAAACTTTCCCGTCGTGATTCCATCCTGCACATATTGAAGAACCGCGATGATATTTCTCTCCAGGGCCGCGTTCAGATTAACTTCAGGCCCTCCCTTTTTCGCAAATACCTTCTGCGCATCACTCACACCGCTCGACTCAAAATGCGCCAGCACATTAAGGTTGGTGTCATAAACCACCGCTTCTGTCATCAACGCTACAGCCTGTCCCTTCATCGTAACCCGGTTCCCAAAATCCTTAATCCCCACCACCACAAGATAAGGAATTCCGTATTGGCGAAGAATGTCCGGCGTGGGCTCTACTTCCACCAAAACAAATTCCTTAAAGGCGGCCTGGAACCCTTCTATCAGCATGGGCGCATACGACTCGCCCACATAATAAGTCTGCGGGTCTGCAAACCGTCCGCCTCGATTCGTGGATTTATAGGAAAGGAGCTGGGGCGGCAGGTAAAGAGCCACACGCTGATCAAGTTCGGGCACTTCCTGCGCAAACTGCGCGGACAAAATACCGGGGGCATGGATATTCCAGCCAAAAAGAGTGGCGCATCCTGCGATCACGGGAAAAATAACGATTAAAATCAGTTTTTTTATGGTAAGTCTCATAAATTTCTGCGCTTACGGAATTCTGTTTGACGGTTTCGGGGTTCATCCGTATATTAGACCGACTGATAGGTCTAATAATACATCTTCCGGCCGAGATGCGTAAACCCCCGTTATTTTCCTCGTCGGACAACAAACTCAAGTCTTATACGGCAAGC
>CAYRBY010000099.1:0-7304 GCA_964422635.1 uncultured bacterium | reverse complement strand
CCGGCCGGAAATGCATTTCGCAGTAAACCCTTTACAACTTCCGAAGAAACTTTACGCGGCGCAGGTCCGGCGATCCGTAAAATAGGAGGATGAAGTGAAATCCGTTTCAGATAAAATTGAGACTTTGCGGGTGGCGGTTGCGCAAAGCACTCTACGTACAATGCCCGAAGCAATTGACCGGGTAAAATCGAATGATTTGCCCAAAAAAGATGTTCTTGTCACGGCTCGTATCGCAGGAATTACTGCTGCGAAGAAAACAGGGGATATTATCCCTTTTTGCCATCCTTTGCCTCTTGATTATGTCGAGATCGAATATGAATTGAGTCATGATTCGATTACTTTTAGAGCATCAGCTTCAACGGTTGCAAAAACCGGCGTTGAAATGGAGGCCTTGACCGCGGCTTCTGTAGCCGCACTAACGCTCTACGATATGCTTAAGCCCCTTGATGTTGAAATGGAAATTGTTTCTACAAAATTGATTTCAAAGCGAGGCGGGAAGAGCGATTTTGTCGAAAGAATTCCGAAAGGATTTTCGGCGGCCATTATTGTGACCTCAGATGGAACTTCCCAAGGAAAGCGCGAGGACAAGTCAGGAAAAATAATACAAGAAAGATTAAGGAATTATGGCATTGAACCGCGTTACACCGTTCTTCCTGATGAAAAGGAGCTTATCGTTCAGGAGTTGAAGAGATTATGTGATGAGAAAGTACAGCTCATTTTGACAACAGGTGGAACAGGGCTTGGACCGCGAGATGTAACCGTCGAGGCTGCTCGCGAAATCATTGAGCGAGAGATTCCAGGTATTATGGAAGCCGGCCGCGCTTACGGTCAGAAGAGAACTCCTTATGCCATGCTTTCCCGCGGTCTTGCGGGGCAGAAAGGGAATACCTTGATCGTCAATCTTCCAGGCTCTTCCAAAGGAACCGAAGAAACATTAAACGCCATCTTTCCTGCAATTCTTCATGCATACGGAATGATGAAAGGCATGGGACATTGATGCTTTTAGCTGTTTCACCGCTCACGGTACTTCTTTTTTTTCTTGTTGCCTCGCTTTATTCCATGATGGGATTTGGAGGTGGTTCTTCCTATCTTGCGGTACTCATTTTAATGGGCTATTCCTATCTTGATATTCCGCCCATTGCATTGATTTGCAATCTCATGGTAAGTGGAACCGCGTTTTGGCAATTTGCTAAAGCCGGCCATTTCGATTTTAAGAAGATTTTGCCATTCGTTATTTTCTCAATTCCTATGGCCTATTGGGGCGGGCGCATGCCTATCTCAAAGCAATTGTTTTCAATCCTTCTTGGTTTGGCCCTGATGGCTGTCGCTATCCGGATGATGATCAGCGGCAAATCGGAAGCCAAAATGCAGGCAGCATCAAAATCGTGGATTGTGGGGCTCCCTTTAGGGGGAGTAATCGGTTTTTTCTCCGGCATGCTGGGAATTGGAGGAGGGATTTTTTTGAGCCCTTTGCTTTTATTGATTCGATGGGCGGATGCTAAGCAAGCCGCGGCGTCCGCCAGCTTTTTCATCTTTGTCAATTCTCTGGCAGCGCTTGCCGGACACCTCCAAAAAGCTCCACTTCATTTTGAAGGCATACTGCCATTGATTGCAGCCGTTTTGCTAGGCGGACAAATCGGTTCCCGTTTCGGCGCTCACTATTTACCTGAGAAAAACCTGCGTCAGATGCTGGGAGCTTTCATAATGTATGCCTCGATGAGACTTTTGTGGAGCGCTTTATGATTTCGTGTGAACAAGCTCAAAGGATCATTTTAAAACACAGCCGGAAAAAGCGAACCGAGCTTCTTCCGTTGATGGATTCGCTTGGGTGCATTCTAGCCGAAAAGATCCGAGTTCCAGTGCCTTTACCGCATTGGGACAATTCTGCTATGGACGGATTTGCCTTAAAGTCCGAAGACACGAAAAAAGCCCAAAACCGAAGCCCGGTGTTTTTGAGAATCGTTGGCGTGTTAAAGGCCGGAGATCCGGCGCAAAAAATGAAATCGGGCGAAGCTGTTAAAATTATGACTGGCGCGCCCATCCCTGGAGGCGCGAATACGGTCCTTCCTAAAGAAATGGCGATTGTCGAAAATCAATCTTTGAAAATCTCTGAGCCGGTCATAACAGGAAGGCATATTCGCAGGCGAGGAGAAGAAATCAAAAAAGGCACTTCATTGGATTGGAGAAATACGCCTGTCCATTCAGGGACAATCGCATTTCTTGCGCAGATAGGAACCACAAAGGTTCGTATCTTTGCAAAACCGAAAGTCACAGTGCTCACGACCGGCTCTGAGCTTATGGCCCCGGGAAAACGGCTTTCACCTGGAAAAATCTATGATAGCAATTCTCCCATGCTTGCTTCTGCCTTAATCTCAAACGGTATACGGCCTGTTATGGTGCAAACGCTCTGCGATGAACCAGGCGCCTTACGCCATGCTCTCGTCCGGTCTTTGCAGAAAAGCGATGTGATTTTGCTTAGCGGCGGAGTTTCGGTCGGAGATTATGATTTTTCAAAAACGGTTCTTCAAAAACTAGGAGTCAAAACTCTTTTCTGGAAAATCAGCCAAACACCTGGCAAGCCACTGTATTTTGGAAAGCATGGTGCCAAGCTTATTTTCGGATTACCGGGAAATCCTGCAAGCGCGTTCATGTGCTTTTATGAATATGCGCTTCCTGCGATCCGCAACCTTATGGGATTTCCGGACCCGCTTCTTCACAGACAAAAAGGCAATGTCGAGGGAACGATCAAGCACGATACTTCAAAAACAGTATTCTTGAAAAGTAAAATGGATAGCAACGGGCGTATATCAGTGCTTCAGCATCAATCTTCGCATATGATTTCCTCGCTTCATGAGACTAACGGTTTTCTGGTCGTACCGCCCGGAAATAATAATCCCAGGAACGGGCAATCCTTTTTTTTCGATAAGCTGCCATGAAAATTAAAATTTTATATTTTGCCCAATTGCGCGATATTTTTGGAGACAGCCAGGAGATTGATGTTGCTGAGGGAATATCAGTGAAGCAAGTAGAGCAGATTATTCGTGGTCAGGCGGAATCTGAACAATTGCAAAGCCTTGTTATCAATAAAGCCGTCAATGAAGAATGGGCGGCAGATGGGCATATTTTAAAAGAGAATGACACGTTGGTCTTATTGCCGCCGGTTTCGGGAGGCTAATTTATGAAGACCATTACTTGCGAGCCTATTCGCCTCGAAGACTTTCTCTTAGCGCCTAATCCTTCATGCGGGGCATCGGCTTCTTTTGTCGGAAGAGTACGGAATCATCATGCCGGACGGGAAGTGCAAAAACTCTTTTATGAGTGCTACGAGCCTATGGCTGAGAAAGAACTCCAGAGAATCATTGAGAAAGTTAAAAAAGAAACTGGTGTTAATGCTATTCGCGCACTTCACCGCATCGGTTGGCTTGAGATAGGAGAGATCGCGGTTGTGATTGAAGCTCACTCAGCGCACCGGGATGAAGCATTTAAGGCCTGTCGCAGTGTCATCGAATTAATCAAGCGTGATGTTCCCATTTGGAAAAAAGAAATTTACGCAGATGGCGAACAATCCTGGATCTCATGCACTCATCCGCAAGCGGCAATCCATGAATCAAAGTGAGATTAAAGGAATTGTACTAGCGGGTGGTAAAAGCCTCCGGTTCGGAAGTGATAAGGCTCTTGCTGTGATCAATGGCGAACGTTTAATCGAAAAGCCTGTAAAACTGCTTAGAGGGCTTCGCCTTGAAACTGTTGTTATCGCAAATCATACTAGGGATTATTCTTTTCTTTCTTGCCGCATTGAAAATGATTTAATCCCAGACAGAGGGCCTCTCGGAGGGCTGCATACGGCAGTTAGCTTGTTTCCTCACGCTAGTCTTCTCGTTTTACCTTGTGACATGCCGTTTCTCACTCAATCGGCCTTGAAGCAACTCATTCAGGCGCATAAGCCAGGTCATGCAACACTTTTTGAACTGTCCAATAAAATGCTTCAGCCGTTCCCTGGCATCTATCCTTCTTCATCCTTGAGGCATATCGTCGATCTTCTTAGAGAACGCGATCTTTCGATGCGGGCTTTTTTAAAAACAATCGCATCGATTACAATTGTATCTCCGCCGGATGACACCGCGATGTTAAGTAATGTCAACTCTCAAAAAGACATGGGCGAAAAATTTTCTTCAGAAAGTTATCGAGATCGATAAAGATCAAAAGCTAAAACTGCTATGACAAATTTTGGGTGACGTGGAATCAGCAAGAAACCAAGCCTTCGGTTTCTTTCCCCATTTTTTCCGCTCTTGGTTTCCTCATTGGCACGAACGATTGTCAGTAACGGGTGCAAATCCACTAAAGTTTTTTCAGAAATCGGCTGATAGTTTGCTGGTATGAGTTTTGATAGCATTGATAGGGTTTACTTTGCTATTAATTGACAATTATCCCTCTCGAGGCTTCAATGAAATGCACGATATCCGGCATAATAAAGAACCATCAAGGGGAATGTCTTTCTGAGAACGGTTGGAATAAAGACGTTCACCGCGCTGTTCTCTTTACGCCCCAACAAATAGGGGCCACAATCAAATTGCTTTCGGATAAAACAATAATGAAAGATGTCGTAGCCGTTTATGTCATTCAAAATGAAAAGTTTGATTATCATGGGACCAAAGAAAAATGGGTGTATTTGATTTCAGAAGCCCAAGTTAAAGTCCTTACCTGCTAAATACCGCAAAAAAATGAGTTCGAAAAATGTTCCATAAATCTGGGGAGCGGGGGTATAATTCGTTCTCATACGGCGCTCCCCCCATTTGTCATACAGTCTTTAAGTAGAATTTCTCGGGATTTTGGTTGTTGTTTTTATCCTGCCATTGCTTGATGAATTCTGTTGGAGTCAGGCCATCCAGCGAGCTGTGCGGCCTGAATTCGTTGTACCAAATTCTCCAGCCATCGATTCTGTTTTTAGCCTCCTCGAGGTTGCTGAAATAATACTGATTCAGGCATTCATGCCGCAGCTTGCCGTTGAAAGATTCGATGAAAGTATTTTCAACGGGTTTGCCCGGCCTGATGAAATCCAGTTTTACTTGATTCTTGTAAGCCCACCGATCCAGAGCAATCCCTGCGAACTCTGGTCCGTTGTCCACAGTGATCGCTTCCGGTTTCCCGCGAGTTAAGAGCAGCCACTCTAATTCTCGAACGACTCTTGTGCCGCTGATCGAAAAATCAGCCACGATCAAAAGACACTCTTTCGTAAACTGATCAATAATGCAAAGCAGCCTGAAGCGCCGGCCGTTTGAAAGAGCCACTTGCATGAAATCCATCGACCAACGCTCGTTGGGTTTTGTCGCTTGGGGCAATTTCAGCCGGATCTGTGAAATCCGACGCTTGCGTTTACGGATCTTCAGGGAGAATCCCTGCTCCCGGTAAATCCGCTCTGTCCGCTTGTGATTCTTCACAAGGCCCTCACGCGCCAAAATGTCATGCATCATTTCGCATCCCATCGTATTTTGCTGCTCGATCAGCTCTTTCATCCGATTGATAATCACTGGCTCTTCATGCCTCAGTTTGAACGAATAGTAGTGTCCGCTTCTGGCCATCCTCGTGATTCGGGAGGCCTTTGCTTTTTTAAGCCCAAGAGCGCGAACCAAATACTCTGCCGCCTTGCGACGTTTCCTGGGCTTTAAAAGTTTTTTGAGAGCAACTCCTTCATGGCCATATTATCCAAAGCTTGATCGGCTACAATCCGTTTCAGCTTCCGGTTTTCCTCTTCCAAGCTTTTCAAACGCCGGGCGTCAGAAAGCTCCAACCCGCCGTACTTGGCTTTCCACTTGTAAAACGTTGCTGCACTAACACCCGCTTCCCGGCATAACTCCTGGGTCGCAATGCCTGCCTCGTGGCGCTTCAAAATCGGAATGATCTGCTCTTCGGTGAATCTTTTGCGTGACATCGTGAACCTCCTGGCTTTCGCCTTTTTACCACCCGGAGATTCTACTTTCAAACTGTTTGATTTTTAGGGGGGAGCGCCAGCCGACCATGATAAGTAATGTATAAAACTGTATAAACAAATCAGTTGTCGTAAGCAATCTAAAATGGTATTCTTTATCCTATTATTAGGGAGAACGCATGGCTCAGAAGCGGTATAATCTTACAGAGGCGGCTCAAAAGATAAAGGTCCACCGCTTAACGCTTTATTATTGGATAAAACGAAAATGGATTTCGCCACGAAGGGACCATCGCGGATATCCCGTTTTTACGGAAGCGGATTTGGAGAGAATAATCCGATGGCATAATAAGATTGAATAACATGGAGAAAGAGATGCGCGTTGCGATTTACACAAGAGTGAGCACCGAAGATCAGGCGCGGGAAGGGTATTCGCTTGAAGTCCAGAGTGAATATTTGCTGAACTTTGCAAAGAGGGAAAATTGGCAAGTCTATTTTCCTGACGGCAGTGCCAAAATCTATGAAGACGATGGCTATAGTGGCTACTCGCTTGACCGCCCGGCTTTCGAAGCGCTAATGAATGACGCCCGCAAGAAAAAATTTGAGCTCATTCTCGTATACAAATTAGACCGCTTTAGCCGTAGACTTAAAGACATTCTGAATATTTTGGATGAATTTGATAATCTTGGTATTCAATTCAAATCGGCCACGGAGCCGTATGACACGACAACCAGTGCTGGGAAGTTGATGATTCAGCAATTGGGCAGTTTTGCGGAGTTTGAAAGAAATCGCATTACGGAACGCGTGGTTCCCGGAATGATCAAGGGAGCACAAAATGGACAGTGGCAAGGGGCGCGATATGCGCCTTTTGGTTATCGTTATAATAAAGAACTCAAAAAATTGGAAATTTGTCAGGATGAAGCGAATCTCGTAAAAGATATTTATAAAAGATATCTCGCTGGAGATTCTGGATGCAGAATTGCGGGAGATTTTTACAATAATGGTGTTCGCAGTCGAAGTGGGGGAAAATTCCATTCAAAATTGATCTGTGATATTTTGAAAAACCAAGTCTATCTTGGGAAATTAGTGTGGAATAGAAACCGCTATGATACCCGAAAAAAAACAAAAAATGGAACCGGCAAAGGATATCGCTATGTCAAGAATGCGCCTTCTCAAGCCATTGAAGTTGATGGAACACATGAAGCTATAATCGACAGAGAGACATTCGATTTGGTGCAAAAAAAACGCCAAACCAATACCACGTATAGAGGGGGTTATACGCGGTATAAAAATAGAATCTATTATCTTTCCGGCCTATTATATTGCGCCGAGTGCGGAATGAAATACCATGGCGTTATGCTTGATGCCGATCATAAAAAAA
>CAYRBY010000098.1:0-7695 GCA_964422635.1 uncultured bacterium | reverse complement strand
TTGCGCAGCTCGGAGCGCTTGCTGTCAGCACCGCCCGAGAAAACCACGAGCGCCATCCTCTGGCTGAGAATTTCACGCGCCGCACGGACATCCTCCGCTCGGACGTTCAAATCACTGACAATCTGTTCATCTTCCGAACCGCTGCCGATTTCCCGGGCGATCTCGCGCAGGTGTTCGGGCATCTGGTCTACAATTTCGTTAAAAGCACGGATCACTTCATTCCACTCCGCGTTGTAATCCGGTCCGGGCATGGCATCCACCGCTTCGCCGCTTTCTGTTCGTGCGTTGTACCAGGAGGAAAAACGCGTTTGAAGGTCCGGCTGATCCGTCAGAGTCGACAAGACATTCAGGCTCGTAATCCGGTAGATGAATTTCCGGTTTCCCGCTTCGCCAAGTTTTCCCTGGATAAGCAGCCTGCCCGGCCCGATCTGATAAGAACGGATTTGTGCGGGATGATCCGGATGCGTAAACAAAACCTGCAGCTGGAAGGCCCCCGCATTTTGAACGGATGCTGAAATCACGGACGCACTCCAGACTTCACCCGTTTCATGGACCCGGTTCAGGGCCTGCCAGAGAAAACCATAATGTTCATACGGGTGAAGGTGCAGCTGATGGGCGTGATTGAGTTTTCCGAGAGACAAACCTACAAGCCCTTCAATTTCGGCGCGGCGGCTGAGGAAGTCTTCCTCCGGCCTTACTTGCAGCAGACTGGAAAGAATGTGATGTCCCAGTTTGACACTGATGTCATGGAATTCCTTGTCACGCCCTTTAAGCGCCAGCGTTCCATGAAGAGTCCGCGAGGCCAGCCCGATCTGAAAAACACGCCGCCGCACGGGATAGGTGCCTTTACTCAAAAACACCTCAAGCTCTATGGATTTCTCATGAAAAACCGCAGCACCCAGCGTAACATTCCAGCCCGGTTCCGCCACTCCGAGAACAGGCCACCCATAATGAAAATACGCTTCAGGAGCGATCCCCACCTGCCCGGAATCGTTTGTCGTTCCTACAAAAAGCCCGCGCAAATCAGGCCATTCCTTTTCGAGTGTCTTCCAGTCAAAATCCGAGGGCTTGGCCATCGCTTCCGCAACATAATCAAGTCCAAGGTGAGAGCTGATGGCGAGCAGTTCCCGTTCCGTATCCTTAAAGCGCCCGCCGCTCCCTTCGATCTTCCGTGTTCTGGAACCGATTTGAAACTTTCTGGAAAACGAAGCTTTTTCAGGATGCGAAAACAAAACCGAAATCTCGACAAAGTTTTTTTCATAGCGCACGCTCTCGATCTCGGCGGACCAGTTTTCATCGGTCCTTCCAAGCAAGTGCCAGTCAAACGTGTACCCCGTGGCCGGAGTCAGCGCAATCCCGTTGCGAGGATCGACCTTGCCCAGTTTCAAACCTTGGAGATCCGGCATTTCCGAAGCGTTCGCCTTCCAGTCATAGCCTTTGGGTTTGAGAAGAAAATCACCTATGAACAATGTGCCCAGCTGCTGGCTGATTTCAAGAACCTGGCGCGTCTGGCCGCGGTGATCCTGATTTCCGGCCAGGGTGTGAAGCCGGGGTCCTGCCTGGAAAACACGGCGCTGGGGTTTTTCCTTGTCCTTCGTCAGCTCAACTTCAAACTCAAAAAAGTTCGCCTGAACCCGCGTGCTGATGACCGTCACCTGCCAGTCTTTTCCGTGTACACCCAGAACCGGCCAGCGGTATGGAAATCCCGGAACCGGACTGAACACAATCTGTCCGTTTGCATAGGTGCGGCCGAGCCCTTTGCCTTCAAGCGCCTTGATCTGAGCGGCATGGTCGAGCCAGTTTGTGGAAGGCGGCAAAAGCAGCAATTCGGATAAGGTTTTAAGCCCGCTGCGATCCGCACGAAGCTCGGAACGCGCACCGCCAGCGTCAGGGCGGAAGACTGTCCCTCGTACGCCCGGACGAAAACCGCTTTCCGCAGACTGGCGCTTAAGGCGGCGGATTTCGCCCGACGCTTCAGCTTTCTGGCTGTAAAGCCCCTGCTCCGGATATTTTTCTAAATCGACCCAGACATAAGCCAGCAGAGAAGGATCGTCGCTATCGTAAGAAGCGTCCCCTACTGCATCCCCAAGCTCTTTCACCCAGGCTTTGTGAAAAGCCTGGGCTTCTTCATTGGGAGAAACATTGGTTTCAAAGCCTTTTGCACCGCGTCTTTTATACTCGGTTAAAAGCGTGTCCCTGATCCGAAGCGCAAGCTTCAAACCCTTGCGGCGGTATTCAGGTGCCACAAAAATCCCCTTGGCTTCCAGCCATGCTTCTTCCGGATCATAGTAAAAAGCCTGCGCACCTGCGGGTTTTCCATCGACATACGCAATCAGGGCATTCTCACCCGCTTCGCTCCACTGCTCACGCCGGGGAAAATGTCCCATCCCGTCAAGCCATGGAATCAAGGCTTCCTTTTCCTCCTTTGACAAACCGTTCGGGCCTGCGAAAAAACGAAACGAAACCACGGGCTCCTGGGAAGCGGCACGAAGCTCCGCGCGCGAGGCCGGAACTTCTTCCTCGGCCGCTGAAGCATTCGCTTCCTTTGCCGGCACAGCAGGACTGGCGTTTAATCCCAGATAATCCAAAACCGCCTGAAGAGACACGAGCACTTTTTCAATATCCGCTTCAAAACCAAAATGTGCGACGCCGGGAACATCCGCGTCTTGTGTGGGAGGGAAAAGCCCCAGTTCACGGCCATCGCCGTTTTTCACCCATCGGCGGTAAATTTTCAAAGGGCTTCGGGATGACGGCAGATCCGATACCCGCCAGTAAATCTTGCGGTATCCTTTCGCGGTCATTTCAGTTAAAAACTGCCGGTAAAATTCAATGAAAAGTCCGTGATGGCGCACATCGTTTTCCACACGGAACTTGGAAAGATAAAGCGATTTTTCCGCGGGCATCTCGACCCCCGGCATTTTGGAAGCAAGCGCTTCGGGCTTCAGCTCCGAAACAAAAACAAACCCGATCGGAAGTCCGCCCCGTTCAGGATCCGTAATCACCCTCGACAAGGCCGGATCAAAACGCAGGCGTCCCGGCTGGTCGATATCGCGTTCCGTCGTAAAGACCGTATCTCCGGGATAAAGATGAATCATGTCGAGAATCGTCTTCGGATGCTTGCGGATGATTTCAGGCGTCAAAGACTGGTAGTCATAACTGCCCAGCATCCGGAGTTCTGAGCGGGCTTCGGCCAATTCCCCGGAAGCGGAAGCAGGGTTTGATTCCTGCCCCTTCTGTGCGGAGACACCCACCTTCTCAAGATCGATAAAAACCGACTGAAGAGGCTTTCCCGGTTCACGCCGGTGACGCTCGACCTTTGAAACCGCGTCCCCCATTTCACGGATCCAGTTCTCATGAAACGCTTGAGCTTCCTCGGTCCGAGCCACCCCTGTCTTCAAGGTCAAATACCCCCAGCTTTTGAGTGTCACCATGAGTTCCTGGCGCAGACGTGTACCGAGTTTCAAACCGCTTCTCCGGTATTCCGGAGCAACAAAGAGGCCTTCCGTTTCCGCCTCCCGGACCCAATCCCAAAGGCCATAGGCCTGAAGACCCGCTGGTTTTCCGTCTACATAAACAATCAGGGCATTGGTGCGTGTACCGTTCCAGGCGTTGTAATTAACCGTGTATTTCCAGCGGCGGATCGCATCCTGAACCTCCTGCCTTTCAGGCCCGTCGTTGGACAACCCTGAGTAAAAGCGAAAACTCACTTTCGCGGAAGCTGACTGTGCAGGTTCCGTATTTCTAAGCTCCGAGCGGGGGCTGGTTTCATCCGGAACATCGGAGGGAATTTCAAGACGCTCACCGTCCGGCCCAATCAACACAGGCGGCTCGTCTTCCAGCGCAGACCTCGCGGGCTCCTGATATTTTTTAAGGTCCACCCAAATGCTTGAAATAAGATCCGGTTCATCATCGCGGTAGAGGACCTGTTCCACAGCATTGCCAAGCTCCGCGATCCACGCCTTGTGAAATTCCTGGGCCTCAACATTTTTTGCCACTCCGGTTTCAAAGGTTTTAATGCCGTATCGTTTCAGGGCTGTTAAAAGCTCCCTGCGCAAACGCAAACCAAGATTCAAACCATTCCGGCGGAATTCGGGAGCCACATAAAGCCCCTGGGCTGTTACAAAGTTCCCGCCTTCAAAGCGGTGGTAGACCTGAATGCCGGCGATTTGTCCGTTCACGTAGGCAATGAGGGCACCTCGCGTCCGGCCATTCAACGCAGGAACTCCGACAAAAAAACCAGTCGCTTTCAGCCAGACGCGAAGAGCTTGTCTTTCTTCTTCATTCAACCCATTCTTTCCGCCATAAAAGCGAAGGTCGACAACAGGCTCCGTGCCCTCCTGAGTTTTTCGCTGTTCAGGGGATCTTAATTCCGAGCGAAGGCTGCTCAGGAGCGAAGGCGGCAGCGGCGCTGCGGCCGGCGGGATATAAGCGGGGTCTGTGAGAAAAGGTGTTTCCCAGGTGGCCCGCGACGTAAACGTAAGCCCCATATCAAATGCGGACTGCACGTAGATTTTCCGGTCACCGGCCTCCACATGCGTGACGTTCGGAATCACCCTGAGGTAAGAATAACCTTTCGCTTTCAGGGCTTCCTCAAAAGGACGCGCATGAAATCCTCCGGTGATCAGAGCTGCCTTTGAAACGCCTGTCTCGCGTAAACGCTTTTCAATATTTTTAAGCATCAGCTGATCGCGTTCGCGTGCCCCGCGGTAAAAGTCCAGCGCGCGTTCATACAAGACCGTCATTTCCTCCGGATCACCGGGCTGAAAATCCCGGACGCGGCCTTCGGCATTCAAATCTGCAAAACGGCGGGACAAAACCTGAGGTGTCAGAAACTGCTCGCGTTGAAGAATACTTTCATAGTCCTTGGGTGCGGCTTCCAGAGAAAACAGTTTGGAGAGCAGATAATAATCTTCAAAGACCTCTACGATCCGGCGCTCCCCCTCGTTATGAATCATTCCCGCTAAAATCTTTTTTGAAAGCCTTTCGATTTCATCATGAAGTTCTCCGGCCTTGAGCTCTTCCTGCAAGACACGGCGGCTTGCAAAGAGCGCGACCTGCGGAAATTTTTCCCAGGCCACCGGATGTGAAGAAAGGCTTACGAGCTCTTCAAAAACGGAACTGGCATTAAAACCTTCGGTAACTTCTGCGGAGAGTGCGGCCTTTAAATGGGCAAGCAGTGCTTCGGGAAGTCCGGGGAGATTTTGAAAAAACACTTCCCGCTCTTTTTCAAACGCCTGCATGTCCAGGCGCTTTTCGATTTTAAGGAGCGTAAGCAGACGGCAAAGCATGGGCCAGTCCAGCTGGGCGACCGGGTCTGAGGGATCAAGTTTTAAAACGTTTACAGACTGCTCCTTGAGCGTGTTCACCCAATCCGTCAAAGAAATGAGGCCGCTGTCCCAGTCTTCATAGCGTTTCAAAAGGGCTTTGAGTTCGGGCGATAGATACGCAGCACGAAGCCGCTCGATCTGCACATCAAGGGCCGCAAGATATTTTTCGGATTTTTCTTTCGCCTTAAGGACAGCCTGAAAAGATTCGCCGTTTTTTAAATAGGCTTCCTGGTCTTCGATGCCGTAAGCCTCGGCGCTTCCGTTTTCATCCAGAAGAAAAAGTTCGGAGCCTTTGAGCCATCCGTTTTTCAAAAGCCTTTCAAGGATTTCGCTGCGGCCCGCGGAAGACTCACCGGTCATGGAAAGACGTGAAGGGTCCAGCTGCCGGGCACTGCCTTCGACAAAAACCGTATGTATCCCGTAGCGGTCTTTAAGCACATGCAGAATGCCCTGTATTTTTCTCTGGGCCTCCTCATGGCCATGGGCCGTCTGGATATGAACGAGCAAAGGCCCGCTCGCCGCGCTGCGGGTTTCGATACTCCCCAGCGCTTCAGGGATCTGGAGGGGTAAAACAGGCGAAGCGGTTTTGACTTCAGGATTAAAGGCTTCCGGGGCTGGAGAAATGGCAGCAGAGGCCGCATGGACCGGGGGCAGATTCATCCCGGTGAGCGGCATCAAAAAGGCCAAAAACGCAGCTGTCGCCTTCTTATAAATAGAATGGGATTTTTTCAAACGAACAGGGCTCCTGATTTGGGTGCAGAAGAATTTTAACCTGTGAAAATAAGTCGTACAAACGCGGGGGATAAAAAGAGCCGGTAAATGAAAATAAAGTTAAAAATTGCTATCCGGTTCTAGTTCGTGAAAAAAAGCCTCTGCTTGAGACGAAGGCCTTTTTTGACAAATCCGGAAAGAACAGGATTTTACGGGGTTTTCTCTTCCGGGACCGGATGGAGGCGCGCGCCCATGGCCGGAGAATTGAGGGTGATGAGCATTTCCAGCGGCGAAACAAACCCGAAAATTCTGGCCTCCCGGATTTCCTTCCCCTTCCCGTCCAGAAAAAGAAGAGTCGGAAGTCCTTCCACTTCAAATCTCTCGATCAAATCTTCGATTTCAGGTCTGCGCATGTCGGTCGCATCGGCTTTGACACGGACAAAGGAGTTCAGGGCCTCGGCCACCTTGGGGTCTGAGTAAGTCGAGTGTTCAAGCTGGTGACAGGGCACACACCAGTCCGCATAAAAATCCAGGGCAACCGGCTTGCCTTCTGCCGCAGCAGTTTCCAGCACCCCCGGCGCATAGGGCGTCCACACAACCAGGGATTTAGACTCCCGCGGGATGCTGAGCACAACACCGGCAAGAACGAGGATTCCGCCAAACGCCGCCAGACATTTTGAAAGAAAAGGGTTCGTCTGTTTCTTGGCGATCACAAGGTAAAACATCACCCCTGAAAAAACCAGCGCGAGCCCAAGAAGTTTCTGAGCAATCATGACGCGGGACTTTCTGAATGACGTTTGAGCAGTTCGCGGAAGTCCTTTTCGCCGGTCACGGGTTTTTCACAGGCAAAATTACGGCAAAAATAAACCGTGGGTTCCCCGCTCTTGGCGATCATGTCTTTTAAGAAAGGGAGGATTTTCACAACGGCCTCGGAATCCGCTCCTGTCAGCGGCCGCAGAAGCACGACGCGCCGGGGATCAAACGTCCGGGACGCAAGCCCCAAAAGGGTTTTCACTCCCGGATCTTCAAGGCCGCCCGCGATCACCACCTCTGAGGAAGGGCCCAGCAGAAAATCAAAGCCCGTCAAGGCTGTGGGGTAACCCGCGGGATGCGAACGGATGAGGCCCGAAAGCCCCTCCAGGGTTTCCCTTGCCAGCGTTTCCATTTCGGAATTCTGGAGAAGGCGGCCCAGCCGCGAGAGCACATGCACCGCCATGGAATTGCCGGAAGGAATCGCACCATCATAACTTGTTTTCTGGCGCGAAAGAAAAACCTCGGCATCCGAAGGCGTAAAAAAGAAAGCCTTCTCGGTTTCATCCCAGAAAAGTTTCTTCATCCAGCCCGACAAAGAAACAGCGGCCTCAAGATCCTGCACCTGAAAACCCGTTTCATACAGCTCGAAAAGTCCGAGCAGAATAAAGGCGTAGTCATCCAGAAAACCGTTAATGGCCGCTTCCCCTTCACGCCAGCGGTGCAGAAGCCGGCCTTCGGGAGTCCGGCAGCGGGACAGGATAAAATCCATGGCCCGGCGCGCGGCGGTGGCGTAACGGGGTTCTGAAAAAACGCGGGCCGCAAGCGCAAAGGCTGAAATCATCAGGCCGTTCCAATCTGAAAGAACCTTGTCATCGAGGTGCGGGCGGGGTCTCAGGGACCGGGC
>CAYRBY010000097.1:0-7781 GCA_964422635.1 uncultured bacterium | reverse complement strand
CCCCTGAAATTCATGATTTCTTTTAAGGAGATTCTGTTATAATGCGCCCTCGGTGCCCAAGCGGGCCTCCCCTATGAACCCAACTGTGACGCTAGAAGAGATTTACGCCCCGATTGACCGGCAGCTTGAGGCTGTCGGCGATACCATTCTTGAAATTCTATCCAATCGTAATGACCTGACCCAAGAAGTTGTCCGCTATTTCTTTTCAGCCAAAGGCAAACTTCTCCGTCCGGCCTTGACCCTTTTAGGGGCGAGCGTCAAAGGGGCTTCTGCTGATTCGGAACGTCAGGCCCTGCGCCTCGGCTCGGCCTTTGAAATTTTCCACAGTGCGACCTTAATCCATGATGACATTATTGATTCAGCCGCGATTCGCCGTAATCTGCAGACCGTTCATCTGAAATGGTCTCCGCAGGTGGCGGTCCTTGTGGGAGATTACCTTCACGACCAGGCCATCAAGGCCGTTTTTGAGACCCGGAACCAGGAGGTTGTGGAACTTTTCCTCAAGACCGCAGGTGAGGTTTGTGACGGCGAGATTCATGAACTTAAAGAGCGGAGCAATTTTGCCCTGACAGAAGATGTTTACCTGGATATCGTGGACAAAAAAACGGCCTCGCTTTTGGCCTGCACACTTGCGTGCGGCGGTCTCATGGCGGGCGCGTCTCCGGTTGAAAAAAAGGCTCTGTATGCTTTTGGCCAGAATTTTGGGATAGCCTTTCAGATCATCGATGACGTCCTTGATCTCACAGGCAGCGAAGCCGAATTTGGCAAGACGCTTGGCGCCGATTGCATGGCGGGTGTTTTGACACTTCCCTTCATTCATTTTTTTACGGTTGCAGATGCGGACAAAAAGGAATCACTCAAGGGACTTTTGCAGAGTGATTTTACGGGCGGGCATTTCCAGAGCATTCTTTCGCTTCTCCGCGACGAAGGTTCCGTGGATTATGCGCTAAGGCGGGCCCAGGAGTTCAGTGATAAGGCCCGTAAAGAACTCCGGGTTTTTGACGATTCTCCTGCCCGCCGGAGCCTCGAACGTTTGCTTGACTACGTTCTGGAGCGGAGCAAGTAGCCGTCTCCCAAACGCACAACCCCGAAAAGCCCATGCTTTCAATCGTTCCCACGCCTATCGGAAATCTTCGCGATATCACCCTCCGGGCCCTTGATGTGCTTAAAGCAGCAGATGTGGTGGTTTGTGAAGATACGCGGCACACGGGAAACCTGCTCAGGCATTTTGAAATTTCAAAGCCCCTGATGAGCCTTCATGAGCACAGCTCTGAAGGAAAAATCATGGAACTCGTCAGGCGTCTTGAAGAGGGGGCCAAGGTTGCGCTTGTTTCCGATGCAGGCATGCCGCTTATTTCAGACCCCGGCTTTGAATTGATCGCCGAAGTCAGGAGCCGCGGGCTTGCCTTTGAGGTTCTTCCCGGTGCGCAGGCGGCAGTGACGGCGCTTGTGGCCAGCGGACTTGCAACGGACAGCTTTGTTTTTCTGGGATTCCCGGCCCCTAAAACAACAGGCCGGAAAAAGGAGTTTGAACGTACCGCTGCCTATGAAGAGACCCTCATTTTTTATGAATCCCCGTTCCGTCTTTTGCAGACCCTTGAAGATATGAAGGCTGTGTGGGGGGACCGGGAAGCGGCGGTAGCGCGGGAACTGACCAAGAAATTTGAAGAAATTGTACGCGGCAGCCTGTCCGAATTGATTGTAAGATTCTCAAAAAAGAAGGCTATCGGTGAAATTGTGATTGTGGTTTCGGGAGCGAACCGGAAAAAGTTATTTGAGAAGGTGAAGAGTGAGTAAAAAGAAACTGGCTTTTATGGCCTCGGGTTCCGGCTCAAACTTCGAAAATATTGTCTGCGAAATTCAGGCGGACCGCTTGGAAGCAGATCCGGTTCTTCTTATCTGCGACAAGCCCGGCGCAGGCGTTCTTTCCAGAGCAGAAAAATTGAAAGTCCCCTTTGTTCTTGTGGACCGCAAGCAGTTCCCCTCTAAAGAGGCCTTTGAAGCGGAGATGGTCCGCTGTCTTGATCAGAGCGGATTTGATTTTATTGTGCTTGCCGGGTACATGCGGATCCTTTCCAATGAATTTGTGCTTCGTTATTGGGGCCGCATCATCAACATTCACCCATCGATGCTTCCCGCTTTTCCAGGAGCCCATGGCATCCGGGACGCGTTCGAAGCCAAGGTCAAATCCACGGGTGTGACGGTTCATTTTGTGGATACGGGGGTGGATACCGGCCCCGTGATTATTCAGTCGGAAGTACCAGTGCTGTCAGGAGATACGTTAGAAGTTCTGGAGGCGCGTGTCCATGAAACAGAGTACCGCCTTTACCCGGAGGCTCTGCGCCGCCTTGTGTCAGGACAAGTAAAACTGCCTTCTTAAGAACCATCTGAATTGAACCTTTTTCAGGCCCGAGAAAGGCCTTTGGAAAAATACGGATGATCTGCACGCGTAGAAAATTCGAAAGAGTGTTTTTAGCTGGAACGGTCTTATCGTTTTTGTTCTTTTTTCAGGTCCGTTCTGCGGCTGCCCAGACTCCGCCGCCGTCTGGATCTTCTGCTGAAGTTCTGCAGAAGAAAACCCGAGAGGAAGCTAAAAAATATTTTGAACAAGCCATGGTCGAGCAGCCTGCAGAAATCGAAGGCACAAGCCAAATGCCCATGCCCGACCGTGATATTTCTTTCGAATTGAAAAAAGTGATTTTGGAAGGCGATCATCTTGAAGGCGCTCCCGTTCCGGAGGCCTTTTATCAAAACTATCTCAATAAGACGGTAAATCTAAGGCAGCTTCAGGAAATCATGCGCCGCATCGAGATTTTTTACCGCTCGAACGGTTACATTGCCGTGGTTTATCTGCTTCCTCAGGAAATTCGCGATGGAGAAGTCAGGCTCGGTGTTCTGATTTCCAGAATGGGAAAGCTCAAAATAGAGGGAACGCGATACAGCTCTAAATTCCGGCTCCGCCGTTATTGGACGATCGATGGCAAGGAGCTGCTTAGTTATGAACAAATCAAGAACAGTATTGAGCGGATGAACCAGCAGCCCGATCGAACGGTCAAAGCCGTTCTTTTAGCGGGCGAGGAAAGAGGAACCACGGATGTGACCTTGAAAGTGGAGGACCGCTTTCCCGTGCATTTAGGAACATCCCTCGACAATCAGGGAGTTAAAACAGTTGGCAAGGAAAGAGGCGGGGTCTGGATCAAGCACAACAACCTCCTCCGCCTCGACGATCAATTTTTAATTGGGACAGTTTTCGGAAGTACCTTTGGATCGATTTATTTGAATCATATCCTTCCCATCACCTCTTTTGGAACGCGCTTTTCCTGGGGCTTCAGTCATACGCAAGTGACTCCTCTTAAAGAGTTTAAGTCGCTTGGTATTAACGGCATTGCGCAAACTTATAACCTTGCCCTCAGGCAGAAGATTTACGAGAGTGCGCGGGTAGTTCTGGACAGCTACATCGGGTTTGATTTTAAAGAAAAAAACACGCGACAGCAAAGCGTTACCGTGGTGCGCGACCGGCTCCGCGTTTTATCTACGGGTCTTGATTTTCAAACGTTCGGAGAAAATGGATTTTGGAGTCTTGGGCAGAACATTGCCCTTGGATTGCCTTTTATGGGCGATGGCAATCCCTTAACAAGCCGGGGCGCCGAGAGTTCCTTTATCAAATTTTCCGGAGACATCAAGCGTGTTCAAAAACTTCCGGGAGGCATCAAGGGAATCGCGACCGCGGGCTATCAGCTTTCCCCGAATAAACTGCCGCCTGAAGAAGAGGTTTTTCTCGGAGGCGCCACTTCGGTTCGAGGTTATCCTGAAAGCGATTACGGATCGGATCAAAGCATTCATGCGGGGTTAGAAATTAATGTTCCATCTTACATTTTTCCTGAAAAATGGAAAGTTCCCTTCACTGGGCAGCCGCTGCGTGAAACGGTTCAGGGGGTTGGGTTCGTGGATTACGGGTATGGACAGCTTCGGGACCCATCCTCCACGGAGAAAAGATCGCGCAGCCTTTTAGGTGTCGGCGGCGGATTTATCATCCGGATATTCAGGAATTTGTTTGCCCGCTTTGAATGGGGTGTTCCGTTAGGGAATTCAGCCTTGACCGAAGGGGGCGGTTCGCAGTTTCATTTCCGGCTTCAGCTTGAAGTTTAGTCATGCCGGACATTGGTTATAGCCATAAAAAGCCCTCTTTTTTCCCCTTTTTTTCATCCTGCATGTTTTTTTCTTAAATTCCCTTATTAAAACCCCCTTTTTGGCCGTTAAAATCAGGTACACTTTTTAGTGTCGATACGTGTGTTTATTTCGGGTTTTATTAAGGAGCCTGTTTTGGATCTTTTTTTCAGTTCCGGAAAAAAGAGTTGGGTGATGGCGGCGGCCGCGGCGTCTCTGATTTTTTGCGCTCAGCCGGCTTATGCTCTTCCGTCCGGAGAAAAGGTTGTCTCCGGCGAAGCGACCTTCGAACGCCCTGACGAAATCACGCTCAACATTCAGGCCTCCGACAAATCGATCATTGAGTTTGATTCTTTCAACATTGCGAATAATGAACGCGTGCAGTTGACGCTCCCCTCTACGGAATCATTTTCCTTGAGCCGTGTTGTTGGCGGCGGACTTTCTGAAATTTTCGGTCAGCTTATTGCGAATGGAAATTTGATTCTGGTCAACCAGGCTGGATTATTTTTTGGGCCTGCGGCCGTTGTTGAAGCCTCCGGTTTTATTGCATCGACCCACGACATTTCAAACACCGACTTCAAGGATGGGAATTTTCAATTTGCTGCTGCGCCGGGTTCGAATGTCCGGGGGCAAAGCGTTTTGAACGAAGGGCGTATTTCTGCGCGCGAAGGCGGGATGGCAGTCCTGATCGGTGACGCGGTTGAAAACAAAGGTGTGATTCAGGCCCCGCTGGGGACTGTGGCGCTTGCGGCTGGCCGTGTTGTCACAGTTGGAATTTCCGGGGACGGAATGGTATCCGTCGCGGTCAAGGAAGGAACCCTTCTTGGAGCTTCGGATAAGGACGGAAATGCCGTTTCGGATCAGATCAAAAATTCAGGTGTTCTCGACGCTGCCGGCGGAAGGATTCTTCTGGATGCGAAAAGCGTTGGCGATGTGTTCCGCCAGGCTGTGAACCTTGAGGGGGTTTTGACTGCAGATACGCTGGTCCAGGGGCAAAGCGGCACTATCCGCGTGGTTGGAGACGGGGCTGTCCGGGTTGCCGCAAATTTACTAAGTACTGCTCAGGGCGAGGTTTACATCTCTTCAAACAGGTTTGTAGGAATAGCTGGAAGCACCACGATTGAGGGGCATGTCACCTTTGACTCTAACGGGGACATACTGGTCACGGCAGATGTCACTAACCATAATGGTGATATGGAGTTCCATGCAGATTCCGACCTGGACGGTGTGGGCGCTTTCCGTCAAGCTACAGGCACAACGATCACCACCCTCGAAAATGGAGATATCCTGATCACCTCTTCCGGTGAAAGTGCTATTGCCAATATCCATTCCTCGGGTGACCTGACCCTTTCTTCCGCCGGAGCCCCTGCGGTTTACCAGCAGCAAGAGGGTAGTTCTGTGGTCGTGAAAGGATCTCTTGAAATCGGAGAAGGGGTTCAGCTGGATGCTGGAAATTCGACATACGAGGTTGGAAAAGATTGGGTCAACCAGGGCGATTTTCTTGCCGGAATTTCGCGTGTTCAGCTTACAAGTTTGAATGATTCCCGTGTTATTGGGACCAATGACTTTTTTGATTTTATTGTGATTGAACCCAACAAAGTGGTTCATTTTGACCCAGTCGCTGTTCAGACCATTCGAGGCAATCTTGTGCTCCGGGGAAGCTACGGAGAGCCCCTTTATCTGCGCTCCATGGTCGAGGGTCAGGCTTGGAAAATCAACCCGGTCGGCACCCGAGAAATTTCTCATGTCGACCTCAAGGATTCAACCAATATCAGTATCAATGGTCCACCCGCTCTGCAACACAGCCGAAATTCTTTGAACAACAGCGGCTGGGATTTTTCAACCGCTGGTCCGCTCTGGAGTCCTTTACAATCTGGTTCGTTCAACTGGTCAGACCCATCCAACTGGGATAGTGGTCTCGTGCCAGGTGCGGGCGATTTTGTCCGTTTTACCCCCTCCGACGTACCCTCTCTATCCATAATCGACCCTTTTTTCCAGGGAACTATCGCCGGACTCACGCTTGAGGCTGGAAATTTAACCACGCTTTCACTCGCCCGAAGCCTGAATGTAACCGGAAATGTGGTTCTGAACGGCGGCACTCTTGACCTCTCTGCTCAGTCTGTGACGCTCCAGGTCGGCGGAAACTGGACACGTTCCGGCGGCAATTTTAATCCCGGATTTTCCACCGTTATTTTCAACGACGCTCACCAGACCTCGACAATTTCGGGCGACAATTCGTTCTTCAATTTTGCTGTTTTGACCCCTTCCAAAAATCTTGTTTTTGAGGCCGGAAAGACGCAAACCATCCTGGGATCCTTCCAGCTCGAAGGAGCTGTCTCTAGACTCATTTTGACACACTCGACAGACCCCGGCGTTGGACAGTGGAATCTGGATGCCAGGGGGCAAACCTCGGTCAAATACATCTTTTTGGGTGATGCCCGTAACCTTGGAACCGAGCCTATCAAGGCACTTCCGTCGAACAGTTTTGGCAACAACTCGGGCTGGGACACGGATCCGGTGTGGAACGGAAACGGGGTCACCAACGACTGGTCAGAGGGTCTGAACTGGGATACGGGGGTGGCTCCCGGAGCTGCGGATACCGTCACCTTTAACTCGACCAGCACCAAGGCGTCAACCGTGGATGCCGGTTTTGGGGGGGCGATCGCTGTCCTCAACATCAACACCGGCTACACAAACACGATTACCCTGGCCAGGAGCCTGACCGTTTCGGGAGCCTTTAGCCAGGCAGACGGAACCCTGGATTTGACCACTTTTAATGCCTCCACCGGAGCCATGACCCTTACGGGGGGTACGATTACGGGAAGCACCGGGGTTTTGACGTCAACCTCCTACGGGGTCCAGAGCGGAACGATCAGCGCGATTCTTGGCGGAACAGGCGCTTTGACCAAAACCACATCCGGAACCGTGACCCTGACCAGGGCAAATACCTATACCGGCGCCACAACGGTCAGCGCTGGAGTTCTGAATATCCAAAACGCGAATGCCACAGGAACAACTGCCGGGGGTGTTTCCGTTACAGCCGGAGCGGCTCTCGAAATCCAGGGCGGCATTGCTGTGGGAGCCGAAGCCCTGACTTTGAACGGCGACGGTGTTTCTTCCGCGGGTGTTCTGAGAAATATCTCGGGTACGAACAGCTGGGCGGGAACAGTTACGCAGGGCAGCGCGAGCCGGATTAATTCCGACTCCGGAACGCTCACGATCTCGGGTGCGGTCAGCGGAGCGTTCGGTCTTACGGTCGGCGGCGCGGGCAATACGACCATCTCCAGTGTGATTGGAACCGGCGCGAATACCCTCACCAAGGACGGCGCGGGCACACTGACGCTTTCCGGAGCCGGAGCCAACACATTTACCGGAACAACGACCGTGAATGCGGGACAGCTGGATCTGAGTAAAACGGCCGGTGTGAATGCCATCGGCGGCGCGCTGACGATCGGCGATGGCACGGGAGGCGCAGGCGCGGACATTGTCCGGCTCGTGAATGCGAACCAGATTCCTGTCGTGACCGTGACCGTGAATAACTCCGGACTGTTCAACCTTAACGGTGTGTCTGACGCGATCGGCGCTTTGACGATGACGGGCGGCAGTGTAACTAC
>CAYRBY010000096.1:0-7896 GCA_964422635.1 uncultured bacterium | reverse complement strand
TATTATCTTCTACAACATACGTATTTTCACGGTGCACAGGTCGCTCCTCTATTCTTCCGTTGTCGTAATAGAAGTTCTCAACTTCACGGGCGACCACTGTTTCCGCTTTAAGCCTTCCAGGAAAAACAATGATCAAAATGAAAAAAACGATACAAGTCTTTTTCATATTCAACCTCTCCTAAGTTTATTAATTTCCCGATACCTGAAGCAGCTCACGAGGTGATCATTTACAACACCGACCGCCTGCAAGTGAGAATAAAGAACTGTTGGTCCTAGAAATTTAAAACCGCGTTTTTTCATATCCCGGCTCAGAACCAAAGAATCCGGAGTCTCCGCCGGCAGTTCCTGGAGGGTTTTCCAGCAGTTTGTTTTGGATTTTTTTCCAAGAACAACTTCCAGGTAGCGGGTAAAACTCCCGAATTCCTTTCGAATTTCGAGAAACCTCCCCGCATTGTTAATGGCCGCTTCTATTTTTAAGCGATTGCGGACAATTCCCTCGTCTTTTAAGAGTCTTTGGACATCTCTTGCTCCAAATTTCGAAATCTTCTTCGGATCGAAGCCCGCAAAGGCCTTCTTGTAATGACTCCGCTTTCGCAAGATGCACGCCCAGCTTAATCCTGCCTGTGCACTCTCAAGCACCAGGAACTCAAACTGTTTACGGTCGCTGAAAACAGGCACCCCCCATTCCTTATCGTGATAGTTAATCATGAGCGGATCCCGAGCCCAACCGCATCGTTTAGGTGCGGATTTTCTTAAGGAATCATTTTTTTCGATGACTGACGGCAAGCTATGCCCCTTTTTCAGAGCTGCGATTCAGATTTTCACTTTCACTGACATTCTCAAATGAGTTTGTTTTTGAGAATAATCTCACTTATCTCAGCGGCTATTCGGGGTCTTCCACGCGCAGAAAAATGAACGTTTCCATCAAACAAGTCGTGGACATCTGTGCCGTCGAAGAACCGGACATTAAAATCGCAAAAAGGAATTCCATATTTTTCAGCAACAGATTTCATTCTAGTAATGGCTTCAGTGTACGTCAGTTTTTGTATTTCACTCCACGATTTCTCGTGCACACCGATCACCCGCAGGTATTGCTGGCGCTCCGCTTCTGTTACAGTCCCCAGCATAACAGCTTTATATGAAAGATCCGGCTGAAAAATAAAGAGTCCTTTGGCCTTACCCTTCTGAATAAGCCTCGCCATTTTATCGAGGTTTTCACCATAAATTTCAAGCCCTTCAAAAGCAATTTGTTGCCACCGCTCAGGATTTTCAAAAAACTGCACGGAAGAAGGTCCTGCGCCGACACCGGCTAAAGAATCAACCTCCTTCTGCGGCTCTGAGGGCGGAGCCGGAGAGGGTCCTGTTTCCAGTTTTCGTTTTTCTGCCGCGGCATTGCTAAGCTTAAGCGTAATCTGCTTTTTCAACGAATTTAATCTTTTATATAGAGAACTTTGCTTTCGGAATGCAGAAAAAAACCGAGTAAAAGGATCATGTTTTTTCTCCTGAAAAATAATTTTATTTTTAAGCTCGTAAAGTCTTTTATAGTAATCAAAATGATGAAAGGCATTGTAGAAGTCATTTTGCCCGTCAAACACGATGACAAGATCAGGGTGCAGATCCAAAGCAAACTCGTTGAGTTTGAAAAGTTCATCAATTGAAGATTCCGAATAAAACCCCATATTGATAAGCTCAATGTTTTTTCCCGTTTTCTTTTCGAGCATCTGCTCCAAAAAATACGGCCACGAGTCCCGGTAGTCCTGGACCGTATCGTGGACTGCTGAACCGCCCAGCAAAATAATCCTCGCAACACCTTTGGGTTTTGAAAGGCTATAAGTTTGTCCGCGGTATTCGGCTGTTTTACCTAGAAGCTCGTGGTACTTCTTCCAGCCGTCATAGGCATCAAGAATACGGCAAAAACATTCTCCTGCAGCAAAGACACCTAAAATAAGCAGTAGGGTTGGCAGAAGACTTTGATTTTTCACATCTTTATGCTTCATAAAATCTCCTCAGCCTTTAAAACTGAAAATAAATGAAAGCCCTGTCTTCCCCTGACGTTGTCCACATAAGAATCACCATGGCCATCAATGCAAAAACTCTCAACCAAGCGGGTGTCCTAACAGCAATGCGTTTGAGCGTCTGGCGACGCATGAACGCATGGATTAATACAACAGTTGAGGTAATCATGAGAATCATCCCGGCCTGATAGGGACTCAAAAGAAAAGGTCTGGACGGCATACTTGTCATGGCTTTTATCATCTCAAAAGAACGTTCCAAACTCTCGGAGCGGAAAAAGACCCAGGCAAAGCAAACGCCCAAATAGGTAAGTCCTCCAAGAACGATTCGGAGGCCTGGTCCAGACCATACGGCCCATGAACCAGCAATATTTTTAAGTCCTCTTTCAAGGCAGAGAAAAATCCCATGAATTCCTCCCCAAACAACAAAGGTCCAGGAAGCTCCATGCCATAATCCGCCAAGCAGCATGGTCAGCATCAAATTCCGGTAGGTATGGAATGTCCCCTTACGGTTACCTCCGAGAGGAATGTAAAGATAATCTCTAAGCCATGTTGAAAGAGAAATGTGCCAGCGTCTCCAAAAGTCTGAAAAACCTAAAGAGGCGTATGGAAAGTGAAAGTTTCTAGTCAAAACAAATCCAAAACAAAGCGCGGCTCCGATTGCGCAGGTCGAATATCCGGCAAAATCGCAAAAAATCTGGATAGAAAAAGCCAATGTCCCCAGCCATGCATCTGCAAAAAAAGGAGCTGCAGAAGAGGAATACACTTTTTCGACCGCTGGAGCCATAAAGAAATCGGCAATAACCATCTTTTCAAACAAACCGACAATCATGAGGGATAGTCCCCAATGGAACTGGGAGCGTGTCGGCCGTCTGGGTTCCGTGCATTGGGGGATAAAATCTTCTGACCGTACAATCGGCCCTGCCACGAGCTGCGGAAAGAAAGCTATGTATAGTGCATAATCCAGGAAAGAACGCGCAGGCGCCCGTTTTCCCATGTAAACATCCAGTGTATAGGAGAGAGTCTGGAAGGTATAAAAAGAAATACCGACGGGCAAAAGGATTTCCAAATGAGAAAAGTTCCAGCCCGCCCCCAGCCAGTTGGATAAAGTTTCCAGGTTTTCGAGAAAAAAATTACCGTACTTAAAAACCCCGAGCAGCCCAAGGTTCATCAACAAACTTAAAACAAGGAAAAACCGTTTCCACGCAGATTCTCGCAAGGCATAAAGGCCTCTTGCCAGGAACCAATCCATAAGCGTAGAAATCCAGAGAAGGAAAATGAAGGGCGGATTCCAGCAAGCATAAAAGAAATAGCTCGCGACAGTTAGAAATATTTTTTTCGCAGACCACGGCAAAGGAAGTTGGTAAGCGCAGACAACAGCGAAAAAAAATATTAAAAACGAGAATGAATTAAAAAGCATTTTGAGTGTCTATTACTTCCCTTATTTGGGGCGGCTCACTTCATCGTTCTCACTTACCGCTTCAAGACGATCCTGGTATTGTTTTGCTTTTTGCTGTTTGGACCACAGGGAAGCGTATTCCCCTTTAAGGTCCAAAAGATCATGATGAGTTCCTCGTTCAACAATGACGCCCTCTTTGAGGACAATAATCTCGTCCGCCTCAACAACCGTCGAGAGGCGATGGGCAATCATAAGCGTTGTGTGATTCCGGGAAACTTCTTTCAAAGAAACCTGTATTTCTTTTTCCGTATGAGAGTCCAGCGAAGAAGTCGCTTCATCAAAAAGCAGGATCTGGGGACTCTTCAAGATTACACGGGCAATCGCAACCCGCTGCTTCTCACCCCCGGAAATTTTCAGCCCTCTCTCTCCGACGGGTGTTTCATAACCCAATGGGAGTTTCTCAATAAAATCGTGAATGCTGGAAAGGCGGGCAGCCCGCCGCACTTCACTTTCCGGTTTGGAGGGATCGCCATAACGGATGTTATAACCAATGGAATCATTAAAAAGAACGGTATCTTGAGGAACCACACCGATGTGGGCGCGCAAAGATTTCTGGGTTATATGCCGAATGTCGTGCCCATCAATACTTATCGCACCTGATGTTACATCATAGAAACGGAATAGCAGGCGTGAAAGCGTTGACTTCCCTGCTCCGCTGGAACCCACAACTGCCAGGGTCTTTCCGGGCTGAATAACAAAATTGATTCCTTTTAGAATGGGGCGGCTTTCCAAATATCCAAAATGCACATCCCTAAACTCAATCACGCCTTTTTCCAGTTTTAGATCAGAGGCATCAGGCGCGTCAGCAATATTACTTTGCACATCAAGGAGCTCAAACATCTTATCCATATCAATCAGACCATCTTTAATTTCCCGGTATACGAAACCAAGAAAATTAAGCGGTAGGTAGAGCTGTATCAGAAACGTGTTGACCAAAACAAAATCTCCGACACTTTGCCGCCCTGCCACAACACCGCCTGCGGCCAAAAACATGACAGCCACTAGGCCTATTCCGATTATCAGCGCTTGCGCCATATTCAAAACTGAAAGAGCTGCCTGGGTTTTAATCGCCGCCGTTTCGTAACGGGCCTGCGCACGGTCGAAGCGCTGATATTCATAATCTTCATTTCCGAAATACTTCACTGTTTCAAAATTCAAAAGACTGTCTACGGCGCGGTTATTGGCATCACTTTCCTCACGGTTCATTTCTTTGCGGAACTGCGTTCTCCAATTTGTTACACCAAGAGTAACTGCTATATATAAAAGGATTGTGATCAGGATAACAGCCGCATAGGAGATTCCGAAATGCCAAAGAAGCACGGCTGTCACAAGAATTATTTCAAAAAGAGTCGGAATAATATTAAATGTCATGAAGCGGAGAACTGTCTGAATGCCTCGGGTCCCCCGCTCAATAACGCGGGATAAACCTCCCGTTTGCCGGGATAGATGGAAGTCCAAAGAAAGGTTGTGTAGATGCTTGAATGTTATTAATGCAATTAACCGCTGAGCGCTTTGAGCGACGTTCACGAAAACGTAGTCCCTTAATTCCCCAAAAACGGCAGCAATAATACGGGCCAGTCCGTAGGCTAGAATTAAACCCGCAGGAACGCTCACCATCATGTTTTGAACTGAAAGTCTGTCGATGGTATTTTTTAGTAAAAAGGGAACATAAACACCGAGCACTTTGGCTGCAAGCATAAAAAAAACAGCTAAAACAACACGCAGCTTCAAATCTTTACGGCCGATGGGCCATAGGTATGCTCCGAGGGTTTTAAGTGTTTGCCAATGACTGTATTCGGAATTATCCGAAGCAGCATCAAAGGCTTTATGATCAGGCTCCATAATCTTTCCGCTCAATCCTTTCGAAGTGTTTTCAAACTCAAATCCTTGGGTCGAATAGCCGCCCATTTGTCTTCACTGCGAAGACGCGGAAAGACTTTCTCTGTCGAAAATCCGTTTTCCAAGGCTATCCTTTGTGCCAGTTGATAGCGGCTGATGACTTCGCGGCCCGCAACATGAAAGATTCCATTCTGATCGGAGCAAGCAATCGCTAAAATCCGCTCGGCCATTTCTGAAGCAGAAATAGGTGTCCGCCACTCGTCCGTAAAATAATGCGTGGGTTTACCCGCCCGGATCCTCGTAAGCAGAAAATCTCTCGGCCCCTTCCGTCCCTGAAGACTGTCCCCTATGACCAACCCTGGTCTCAAAATCTGCCACGGAAGCCCCGAATCCTGAACGAGCCTTTCAGCTGCCAGTTTAGTACGCCCGTATACGTGTTTAGGGACAGGACGATCATCTTCCGTATATCCCCCAGCTTCGCCATCAAAAACATGGTCTGTCGAAATGTAAACAAACCTCTTCAGACTTTTAATTTGAGCGGCTGCTTCCAGCATCATTCTTGTGCCTTCCACATTTACTTTTTCAGCCATTGCAGGAATTTCTTCGCAGAGGTCAAGGTCACACATGGCCCACGAATGAATCAAAATCTCCGGTTTCAAATTGTGAAAAAGCTTTTCAACATCTTCGGTGCGGTCCGTTTCTAGACGAACAACCCTCAACCCTTCAAGACGGGTATGTGTTTCGCGGAAAGTCCCAACGGTTTCCGGAAAAGCTGCCGCGGCCGCTCTAAATACATTCCAGCCAATAATCCCATTCAGTCCCGTGACAAGGATTTTCATGCAATGCTTCCCTGAGTATTGTCCATGTGAGATGTTCAGGAACCCCAAAACAGATAACTCCAAAGCTATCCAAGACTTGCGAGAGTATAGGTAACCTAGGCTCTTGAGACAAGTTCAAGCTTGGCAGGAGGTTGCAAAACCCCTCTCTAACAGGTATCTTTATAAAAATACAAAAATAAGTCTTTCGGCCCTCCAAAAGGGCTCTTACTCCGCAAGGATCGCAGAAGATGAGCACCGCCGTTCTATTCAGTTCCTCGAATTATGCAGGAAACTGGTATAGCACACCTTATCTTTTAACTGGCTTACTTAGCATGTCCATCGCTGTTGCCATTTCGGTGCGTGAAAAAAAAAGCTGGAATACAGTATCTTTTTTTCTTCTTATTCTGACTGCCGCGATGTGGCTTTTTTGCTGTCTCGGAATCACTTTGTCGGCAAATCCAGAAACAGCAAACGTTTGGAGCAGACTTCACGCCACCTTTGTTGTAATGATTCCGCCCATGGTTTTGGTTTTCTCGCTTTCCGCCGTAGGAAAGCTCCGGCAGAAAGCTGTATGGGTTGCCCTATCGGGTTTTCTTTCCATAATGTTTTTATGGTCCATCTGGTGCACATATTTTTTTGTATCAAAACCTGAGCGTTTCTACTGGGGCTATTTTCCTCGATACGGCATGCTCAGCTTAATCTTCTTGAGCTATTTTTTCATCGTCCTTCTGACATGTCTCTCTCTTTTTTATAAACGCGCGAGAAAAGCCGTCTCGCCTCTGATGCGGAAGCGTATGCGGATTTTTTTCCTTGCCTTCTTCGTCGCTTACTTTGCTTCGGTTGATTTTCTTCCCATGTACGGCTTTGCAACCTACCCCTTCGGCTACCTTCCCTTTTTCATAGGGCTATCACTGCTGGCTTACGGAATCATGCGCTACCGTCTTACGGACATTACCCCTTCTTATGCGGCTGAGCAAATCATTAAAACCATGGCCGACGGCCTGCTTGTTATCGACAGGGATAACATTGTGAAAGTAGCGAACAAAAAGGCTGAAGAACTATTCTCCAGAAATGGCAGCTCTTTGGTGGGGACCCTTATAGGGGCTACAGGGATCCCCTTTTTTCAGGATTCAAATATCAAACGGTTTCTTGAGGTTGCTTCTGTGGAGTCTTATGAAATTTCTTTTCCATCGGCAGCCGGCGCAGCCGTTTCGGTCGAAATAGCCACTTCGGTTCTTCAAAATAAAACCGGGGACAATGTTGCCGTGATCTGTATTCTTAAAGACATCACCGCGCGAAAAGCCTCTGAAAAAGCAATCAGGGAAAGTGAAACCCACTACCGTCTGCTGGCAGAAAATGTAACGGATCTCGTTTGGACTATGAACCGGGACTTTCAGTTCACCTATATAAGCCCGTCTGTCCAAAACCTTCGTGGCTTTACTCCAGACGAAGCCCTTAAGCAATCGCTGGATGAAACCTTCACAGTATCCTCCCATGCATCGGCCTTTAAACTGTTCAGTGAACTTTTGGCTGCAAAAGCCATCGGACAAGCTTTTGAAACTAAAATTGTGGAGTTGGAGTATCGCTGCAGAAATGGAATGTCTCTGCCTGTTGAACTAAAAGTGTCCTTTGTTCCGGGAAAAGACGGATTTCCAGATCAAATTCTCGGAATTTCAAAAGACATCCGGGAGCTTGAAGCCGCCCGAAAAAACCTTGAAACCAGTGAGAAGCATTACAGAGAGCTTGTGACGAATCTTCTTGAGCCTGT
>CAYRBY010000095.1:0-7936 GCA_964422635.1 uncultured bacterium | reverse complement strand
TCGCTGACAGATCAGTCCCGTATTTACTCTGAACGCGAACATTCAACCTATGAAGCGATCGATGGGTATGCGGATACCACAGGTTATGAAGGGCAAATCAACGACCATTGGGATTATGATTTGCGTTATGAGCGCCGCCGCCTAGACAGCGCAGGCAGCCGTCTTTTGGATCAGGAAGCGGCCAACAAACTTCGCCGCACCAACACATTCAATACTGTTTCCGGAGCGCTCGCATATAAAAACGGGGATAAGTTCCGCGTGAAAACCTATTTGGAAGGACGCCGGGATCAGGACACCCCGCGGATGCTCCAATGGGTGTCCAGAAACTCTTTGGAACAGCGCATCACGCAGGATTTGCGCTTCCTGGGTAAACTTGATTTTGGCCGCAGCCGTTTTTTGAATCCGGACGATACGCCAGCTGATTTTATGGAGTTCAGTTCAGGTTTCGCTTTTCGGCCCGTGGAAAATGATAAATTCAACCTTTTGACACGGTATACTTATTTAAATGACTCTTCCAACGATTTTCAATTTTCTCCGCAGTTTTCAGGTATTGAAACCGAACAGTCCGCGCACATCGTTGCCTTTGATGCGGCTTATGACCTTTTCCGTTATTTGACGCTTGTTGAGAAGCTGGGCTACAAAATTGCTACCTTTAATTCGAATGTCAGCAATGAGATGATTCTTCACACCTTTCTCAATGTCCACCGCCTGAATTTTCACGTGACACGGAAATGGGATGTTGCTTTGGAATACCGGCAGCTTTGGCAGTTTGATATTGCCAAGAGTCTGAAGCAGGGTGCGCTGATTGAAATTGATCGTGAATTTTATGATTACGTCCGGCTTGGAGTGGGGTATAATTTCACCGACTTTAACGATGACATCCGCAACACAAACGACTACAACAGTCATGGGCCGTTTATGCGGATGACCGGGAAGTTCTAAAGAAGGAGAGTTACGATGAAGCGGATCGCTGGACCTTTATTTGCACTTTTGATTCTTGCGCCCTTGGCCGGTTGTTCCAGCATCCGGCAGGAAGATATTCCCGCTCACACCGAAGTCCTTCTTTACACGACCCCGTTTGATCTGACGTATCTGAGAACCCTCGAAGCTCTAGAAAATGTGGACGGCTGGGAACTGGAAGAGACGGAAAAAGAAAAAGGCATTATCCGTGTGCGCAATATGAAGTACAGCAACCTAGCGGATGCGGATCTTCGGCAAGCCACTATTTTAATTACCCGCATTGATCGCGGACAGACTTCTGTTCAGCTTGCGCCTTACTCGCAGCACGTCATAGGCGGAGCTGATCTTATGAAGCGTATTTCCCAATACGTCGGACGAGAGCTTTAAAAGCGCCGTTTTTCCCGCCGCTGAAATCCCCCGGGATCAGAAAATCCTATTGAAAGAAAGTGATCGATGGATGCGATTGTCCTGCATGGGGTTAAAACGCATAACCTCAAAAACCTTGATCTCGTCATAGAGCATAAGAAACTCTATGTCATTACCGGCGTCTCCGGCTCCGGAAAGTCTTCGCTCGCCTTTGACACGCTTTATGCCGAGGGGCAGCGCCGTTATGTCGAATCCCTGTCGGCTTATGCCCGCCAGTTCCTTGAACGCATGGAAAAACCGGACGTGGAATCTGTAACCGGAGTTCCTCCTGCGCTGGCGATCGAAGCCAAGAATACGATTAACAATGCCCGTTCGACCGTGGGAACCCAGACAGAGGTCAATGACTACCTCCGAGTTTTGTTTTCCCGGATCGGCGAAACGATTTGCCCCGACTGCAAAATCCCAGTTGTGAAAAGCCACCCGCACTCGATCGCTGAGCATCTTCTGAAAACGTCGCCCGAGCGCAAGGTCTGGATTCTGTTTAAAGTTCCGCTCGGGAAAAGTGCCAAGAGCTATTTAAAGGAAACGCTGGCTGAACTTGAACGCCAGGGATTCTATGAGTTTTACCGGGATGGGAAAATTTTGAATGCCGGCCAGATTGTAGAACAAGCAGGGAAAAGTGCTGGAGAGCTTTTTGTCTCGGCGGACTCGGTGACCCTGAACGCGAAAACCAGGAAGCGTCTAGTGGACTCCTTGGAAATGGCCGCGAAAAACGGGCGCGGCGAGATTTTTGTGTGGAACGCAGAAAAGCTTTCGGGTTTTTCGGAAGACCTTAAGTGCTCTGGATGCGGCAAGGTTTTTCGTGATCCAACCCCCAATCTTTTTTCTTTCAACAGCCCGCTTGGCGCTTGTACGGTCTGCCAGGGATTTGGCCGTGTGATTACCATTGACTGGAATCTGGTGGTCCCGGATGTTCAAAAGTCTATTGAGGCGGGGGCCATTGAACCATGGACCAAACCCAGCTCTGAGTGGGAGTTCCGCCAGCTCATTAAATTCTGCAAAGCAAAAAAAATACCAGTCGATAAGCCTTGGGCAAAATTGACGGAATCGCAGAGAAATACGATTTTGTTTGGGTCTAAGGGGGATGACTTTTTCAGCGTCAAAGATTTTTATGATTACCTTGAAAAAAAGACCTACAAAATGCATGTCCGGATTTTTCTCAGCAAGTACCGCGGGTACATTCCGTGTCCCGAGTGCAAGGGAACCCGCCTTAAACCCGAGGCTCTTGCTGTGCAGGTGCACAGGAAAACCATTCCTCAAATTCTGGATATGCCTATTGATGAGCTCTTTGCTTTCCTGGAAGCGCTTACTTTTTCAAAAGAGGAGTTTGGCCGCATTGAACCTGTTTACCTTGAGATTCAAAAGCGGGTGCGTTTCTTAAAGGAAGTGGGGCTTGGATACCTCAGCCTGTCCCGGTTTTCTCGAACCTTGTCGGGAGGAGAGGTTCAGCGTATCCATTTGGCGTCATCTCTCGGCTCTGCGCTGGTGGATACTCTGTATGTTCTCGATGAGCCGAGCATTGGACTTCACGAGCGCGACAACAATCTTCTGATCCGCCTTCTCAAAGAACTTCGCGATCTTGGAAACACGGTTGTTGTGGTGGAACATGACCGAGCGATGATTGAGTCCGCTGATGAGGTGATTGATCTGGGGCCTTTGGGGGGAGAAAAAGGCGGGCGTGTTTTGTTTCAAGGGCCTGTAAAAAAAATCACAAAAGCTAAGGAATCCCTTACGGGCCGCTATTTTTCCGGAGAGCTGGAAGTAAAACGGCAGGCCTCTTTTTCCATTCCGCCAAAGGCTAAAGCGTGGATCAAAATAGAAGGGGCTGTTCAGCATAACCTCAAAGATCTTTCTGTTTCAATTCCGCTGAATCAGCTTGTGGTCATCACAGGTGTTTCGGGCTCCGGGAAGAGCACTCTTCTTTACGACATCCTCTATCACCATTATCTGCGCCATAAGGGTCAGCCGGTACAAGATCTCGGAACCGTGCGTTCGATTAAGGGGTTTGAAGCGGTAGACGAAATGGTGCTGATTGATCAATCTCCGATAGGCAGGACGCCGCGTTCCAACCCGGTTACATACCTCAAGGCCTTCGATGATATCCGGAAGCTGTTTGCCGCAACGCCTCAGGCCAAACGGCAGGGGTTTGATGCCGGCTATTTTTCTTTTAACGTGGATGGAGGCCGCTGCGACTCCTGCAAGGGGGATGGACGGATCAAAGTGGAAATGCATTTTTTGGCAGACGTTTTTATTCCCTGCGAAGCCTGCCAAGCCAAAAGATTCAAGCCTGAAATTCTCGAAATTGAATATCAGGGCAAGAATGTCGACCAGGTTCTAGGGATGACTGTTGAAGAAAGCCTTGAATTTTTTAAAGAAGAAGCAGGGCTTTGCGCGAAGCTGGAACTTCTCCACCGAGTAGGGCTCGGCTATTTGCGCTTAGGGCAATCCGCAACAACTCTTTCTGGCGGCGAAGCCCAGCGGTTGAAACTTGCGGTGGAAATGATTGAAAAGCGGTCCCGCCATGTGGTTTACCTTTTTGATGAACCCACCACAGGGCTCCATTACCATGATATCCATTTTCTGATGGGAGCCTTTGACGAACTTCTTAAAAAAGGCCACTCCCTTATTATTATTGAACATAATATGGAAATTATCCGCTCAGCTGATACCGTGATCGATTTAGGCCCGGAAGGCGGCGATCGAGGCGGTGAGCTTCTTTATTCAGGGGGTGTGGAGGGCCTGATGAAGAATTCTAAGTCGCACACCGGTCATTACTTAAAGAAATATCTCGAAATCCGGAAAGCCGCGCAAAAAGCAGCTGTTTGATTCCTTTCACCCGGAGAAGTACACTTAAGAAGGTTTCCCCCAATGAATCGAACCGCCGTCCCGCACGTCTTAAAAGTGCAGGAGGACTCTGTTTTGCCATGAAACTCAGACTGCTGATCTTGCTCATTGCGGTTTTTGTGCTGCATGCGGGAGTGATCCGTAAAGAACGGACCCCGATACAAAACACCCAGACGGATCCCATTGCTTTGAAGAAAAAGCTCGAAGAGCTTAAGGATGGTGAAAAGGGCCCGCCCGTTCCGACCTTTAAATTCTATGACGGGCGTGAGTTTCAAACAAAGTCTCCCGTAGATAACAAACCGGCTCAGGATGAAAGCCGCCAGTCCAAGGATCAAATTCCTGAATTTGGCGCGCCTGTTCCTGAAAATCTGGAAGGTCAGCAGAAGGAACCCGCTCAGGATGACTGGTGGTCAGAGAGCTGGGGGCAGGATGACACAAAGAAGGATGCCGGCGCGTCTAAATGGGAAGAGAAATGGTAGTTTTAAAATAGCGGTTAAGTCTCCCGGCCATCTGGACGTAGCATGTAAACGCTTTTGACCGGACTGTTTGCAAAAAATGGCCTCAAAGCGGGCTATTTACGAAAGTTGACAAAGTTTTTAGCTTAGAGGTATAGTTACAGACTAACCAGACGGTATATTATTTAAATTATTGAAATAAAACAACTTCGAGGAATCAGATGAATCAGCAGATGAGACGTCTCCGGATGCATTACCAGAACCACCGCGTGAAGCTTTTTATTACGCTTGGGGTGTTGGCTCTCATAGTATTGTCTGTTTACGGAATGATGTCGCTGGAAAGTTATTACCGCAACATCACCCTTGCCCAGATGCCGATTTCGATTCTCCTTGTGCTCGTTAACAGCGTCGTCTTCGTTTATATGTATATGATGGTGCTTCGGGGCGGCATGTCTAACATTGACAAAAAAAACGTCAATGCTAAAGACGTGAACATCCGCTTTTCCGATGTTATTGGTCTGGACGAAGTCAAAGAAGAAGCGCTTGAAGTGGTGTCCCTCATTAAAGATCATTCCCGTCTCAAGAAGATCGGCGGAAAAATTGTCCGCGGTATTCTGATGATTGGTCCTCCTGGATGCGGAAAAACATATATTGCCAAAGCCATTGCCACCGAAGCGGGGTTGCCGTTTCTTTCCATGGCGGCCAGTGAATTCAACGAAGTTTTTGTGGGGGTCGGTGCCAGCCGCGTGAGAAAGCTTTTCGCAACAGCCCGCAGTTTGGCGTACGGGTATGGCGGCTGCGTGATTTTCATTGACGAACTTGATGCTCTTGGTCATCGCCGTACCTTCAATCAATTCGGGAGCGGCGAATCCAACACCACCCAAAACCAGCTCCTTGTGGAAATGGATGGTATTTCTGCGGAAAAATCCGAAAACGTCATCGTGATCGGTGCCACAAACGCCTCGGAAGACAACCTTGATCCCGCGCTTCTGCGTCCGGGCCGTTTTGACCGCAAGCTTTACATCAGTAAACCAGGCCTCGAAAGCCGTGAGCAGCTCTTCAAGTATTATTTGAGCAAAATCAAGCATGAGGCTTCCATTGACACGCGCCGTCTGGCCCGTAAAGGCGTTGGGAAAAGCCCGGCTGATATTGAAAATATTGTGAAAGAATCCGCCTTGATTGCCACACGAAACGGAACCGATGTGGTGACGCTGCGTGAGCTTTCCGAGGCCATTGAGCGTATTGACCTTGGTACGAAAACGCGCATCAGCATGAACGCCAAGGAAAAAGAAATGACGGCGTACCACGAAACCGGGCATTTGATGGTCACCTATCTTCTTCATCCGCGTGATGATGTTTTTAAGGCGTCCATTATCCCCAGAAAATCGAGCCTGGGTGTGGTTCATCCGACGGCGATTGAAGAATGGCACAGCCACGACCGCGAATCCCTGCTTGCGGATATCAAGGTCTGCCTTGCGGGATATGCTGGTGAAAAAGTAAAGTTCAACACCACAACAAGCGGCGTCACTTCCGACTTCAAAAAGGCCATGATGATTGCGCACCATATGGTTTGGGAGTGCGGCATGGGGCCTTCGGGACTCGTAGGCGACTACACAATTGTTCCCAAAAACCTGCTCTCTGAGGAAGTGAAAAACCAGCTGACGCAGGATGTGGATGCATTGATTAAACAATGCTTGAAGGATGTTGAAGATCTTTTGCGCAAAGAGAAAGATCTTTTTGAGCGTTTTGCCCGTGAACTTCTGGCGAAAAGCGAACTCGATTATGACCAGATCGAGGCGATTTTTACTGAGTACGGCAAGGCGAATCCCCGTCGTTTCAGCGGCGCAGCTTCCACGGATGAGGGGTATTCTCCGAAAATCTGATCGGAGTTTTAACAATGAACCTCCGCCGACATATTCTTTCCTGGGTTATGATCTGCGCAACAGCGTTTGCTGGAGCAGGCTGCACCAGCAAGTCTTACCCTGCCGACTCTCTTAAAGAATCACTCGCCAAGATTTGCCGCGAAGAATACGGCATCTCCAACATCGATGTAAAAATTGTCGGCAGCACGCTTGGTGTCTACCTTCCTCTGGATAAGCTTTTCGCAACGGACTTCAAAGGTTCTGTGATTGCCGGAAAAGTCCGCAATCTTGAAACCCTCTTTGAGCCATCCCCTGAAGCCTTGGACAAAGTCGAAGACGTTTTGTTTTCCATTTCCCGTGTGCTTCTCAGCACAGACAAGGACTTCAAGTTTTACATGGTTCAGGCCACGGATGTTGAAAACACGGGGCTTCAGCTTGTCCTCAAAGGCTATGTTGACGACGTCCGCCGTGTCCGCATTTGGGATATTTCCCGGGAAGAGTACCGCAAACGCGTGATCCATGAAATGCGCCAAAATCGAGCGGTTCTCTGGCACCGTCCAGTCCGGAAATTTTTTGAGGACCTTGAAAAGAAGTCGCTTGAGGACATCTCTGCGGCCTATTTTGAACCGGGAATTAATCCGGAATCCGTGCAGAACCTTTTCTTTCATACGCTCCGCCCCGTGGGGTCGATTGATCCGATAACCCATTGGGAAATTGAGGACATCCGCAGCGCCCGTGTTCAGCGCGGCGAAGTGCTCGTTTATACGAGCGTGAGGCCGGTGAAAAACGGACAGCCGTTGATTCCCAAAGGGGTTGATGCGCAGTATCTTTTTCTGGTTTCCTACCGCGACGCAGATCCCAAGATCCTCCGGGTCATTCCTTTCCAGTACATGAATGATCAGGGACAGCTTCAAAAGATTCCCTTTCCGGAGGATATTAAAATTGAACAGAGCCTTGAAAGCTGGGAGCAGGAATTCCCAGTCGAAGATGTTAACCTTGGAGAATTTCTTGCCGAGCAGATGACCCGCCGTGCGCAGGCCATTGTCGCCAGTGATGAGCGTATTATGAACACCTTCCGGGATGTGAAGGTCCGGGTTGTTTATGAAAAGGAAGGGGAAAAACCTCATTTCTCCTTTGTTTTTGACTCGGTTTCGCTTAAGGATCTGAATAATTACAAACGGGACTCTCTGATTTCCCATGAAGACATGATCTACCTGCTCTCTTTGATCTCAAGGGAGTTTGTTGACCTTCTAAGAAGTTACCAGTTTGGGGACTATGACTATGTCAGTGTGAGTATTGCTCAGGAAACAGGGGAGCATATTATCCCCCGTGACGCCCTGGAGCTTTTCCGCAAGAAAAAGATCGATTTTCAGGGGCTTCTTTCCACGT
>CAYRBY010000094.1:5152-7964 GCA_964422635.1 uncultured bacterium | reverse complement strand
TGAGACCGGTCACGATGAAAAAAGTTAAATTAACCCAAATAATTTTACGAACAGGTGCTTGGTATGCCATCAGAGTCTCTCATTTCTCTAAAAAAATTTACCAGATATTTCACTAGCATAATTGATTTTACGAAAAATAGGGAAAAAAGAATGTGACTTGCCTCACAAAGGGATAACCTCTCCGTTCAGAGCCGGCCTAACAGATGTCCAGCCAAGGCTGCTCCTAATGGCCTCTGCAAGTCCCTGAGAGGCCTCGGGCTCACCGTGGACCACAAAAGTCCTACGAGGCGCTTGCTTAAATCCCGACAGCCAGCGTAACAGATCCTTCTGATCGGCATGAGCCGAAAGACCTTCTATTTTCTCAACCATAGCTCTTACAGGAATCTGAGCTCCGTGAATTTTCAACTGTTCAGCGCCTTCTTCCAGAGCTCTTCCGCGGGTTCCTTTTGCCTGAAAGCCTGCCAAAAGAACAGTCGTCCGCCGGTCATTAAGCCTTTGTTCCAGATGGTGGAGAATGCGGCCCCCTGTTGCCATGCCGCTTGAGGACAAAATAATCATGGGGCCGGAAAGAGCGTTCAGCTTTTTGGACTCTTCGCGTGTTTTAAGAACATGAAAATGCCGAGTTGCTAGCGGCCCCGTCTGTCCGCCTGTTCCATGATCAAGCTCTCCGCTATGACGCTGATAAATACTGCTCGCATCAATGGCCATAGGGCTGTCCATGAAAACTTGCAGGACGGGAATAGCCCCCTCATCCTCAAGGCGCCGGATCATCCAGATCAACTCCTGGGTGCGGCCTACAGCAAAAGCGGGAATAATCAGCGGTCCGCCGTGTTTAACGGACGCAAGAATGACACGGATCAACTCTTCGCGCACCGTTTCTGGATGGATGCGATTCCCATAAGTAGACTCAATAAGAAGAGTATCGGCTTCCTCAACAGGCTCAGGAGCTTTTAAAAGGGGCTGGTTCCAGCGTCCCAGGTCGCCTGAAAAAACAAGCTTGCTGCCGTTTAAGAAAAGCTCCACAGATGCGGCTCCTAGAATGTGGGCCGCACGACGAAACCGGACGGAAAGGGTTTTTGTTACGGCAAAGAGCTGGCCAAAATTTTGGGGGGCAAGAAGCCCCAGCGCACCGACAGCATCTTCCCGTCCGTACAAGGCCAAGGCGGGTTTGTGTTTGGAGTAGCCATGCTTATTTGCGTGCGCAGCTTGTTCCTCCTGAAGATGCGCTGCATCCAAAAGAAGAATCTGCAAAAGATCCTGCGTGCCTGAAGTGCAGTATACCGGTCCTTTAAATCCCTTTTTAACCAAGACTGGCAAATATCCGGAATGGTCGAGGTGCGCATGACTTAAAATAACCGCCGACAGCAGCGAGGGATCGAACTCAGGCTCACTCCAATTTCGAAGACGAAGCTCTTTCAAGCCCTGAAAAAGGCCTGCATCAAGAAGAACTTTTCCGTCCGGTGTTTCAATCAGGTATTTGGAACCGGTGACTGTCCCGGCACCGCCCAAAAAAGTGAGGCTGGAAATGTTTGTCATAGAAGAAGGCCCCGCCTATTTCAGGCGGGGCCGGTTTCCTTGAGGGTTTTGACTCAAACGGGTCAGGCCTTGCCGCGCCCGAGAAAGAAATACAAAATCATGCCCAAAATAGGGAGAAGAAGAATGAGGAGAATCCAGATCAGCTTCCCTCCTACAGATTTACCGCCCTTGAGTACTTCCACAATGGCAATCAGATCGAGAACCAGCACAACCAAACCCAGCAAACCTGTCATAAGCGCCTCCTGTATTTTCGCGGGTTGACTTTATCACATCAGTCCGCGGTTTTCGACAGCAGTTTGCGGAGTCCTTTCAAACTGTTGAAGGGGATGTCTACAACAAGGCGGTTTACAATCACGGCCGGAATGTGCCCGCCTGCATCGGCATGCTGCTGGACAAAAACATCCGTAGTCCCATCTTCTCCCGGCGAAAAACGCCAGACACCTTTCAAATAAGGCATGCGCACCAGCCCGTCCTTGACTGGAACCTCCGAGGGAAGCGCCGAGATGTTGTAAGATGCTCCGCCGTTGGCATCCACGGTCTTTTCACGAAGGTAAGACGCATCGCGGTCTGATACAGGCCAAGGCATCGCAAGCGTGAAATACAAAACTTTCCGTTCAGCGCTTTCAGTTCTTATCAGGCCCGCGCTGGTGCACTGGTGAAACCATTTTGGCATTTTGGCTTCATCCTCATAAACAGCCAGAACTTTGGCCAGAGGCTCCTTGAGATTCATTTCAGCTTTGTACTCAAGGATTGGGGATCCCTCGACCTTGCGGACCCAAACCCGGATCCCCTCGTCATCTTTTTTAAGCTGCCAGGGATACACGTTTCCCTCTGCCCAGACGCTCTGGCATAAAAAAAACATTCCGGCAGACAAAACCAAAAAAAATTTCCACGGACTTACGTTTGTTTTGATTGGCATGATTTTTTCCTTCTTCAGAAGGTTAATAAAAAGCGGTTACGCGGCTGGTGCTGTATCGGCATTTTTTTGCGGAGATGGAATTCCAAAACCCACACCCCGGAGAATTTGCGTGAACGCGGGCTGATCAAGGGACAGCGGAGGAAGGTACTCCCCCATCCGGACACGAATCCACCACGCCCCCGTCTTGCTGCGCTCTTCCCAAGTCGTAAACCGGTAGAGGTAATGAACCGCCCGGATAAATTTCGGAGGCTGTTCCGGAAAAGGATTTCGGGCAAAAAGCCCCAGAGTCTGCCGGTCACCGGCAAGCATCTTGGCAACAAGATTTAAAATCCAGGGGTGATAGCGGAAGTCATTCAT
>CAYRBY010000094.1:0-5052 GCA_964422635.1 uncultured bacterium | reverse complement strand
GAAAGATTCCCGCTTAAAATAAGCGTGATGTGAAAAAACACAGTAATGAGCCCAGCCCAAACACCTATGGCGCCTGGAATAAAATACGCAAAGGGAACAATAAGCTCTGTGATGTGGGTAAAAAGAACTTCCCCCTGGTGCCACCAAAGCGGCAGCTTGTGAAAATACCAGCTGAGCGGATTGGGAAGCGGCTGGGTCTCATAGTGATATTCCATGCAAGTAAGATCCCTCCAGCATGCATCCCCGCGCAGTTTGATAAGCCCAGCTCCAAACATCAGACGGAAAAGAAGCCAGCGGTATAGCCACAAAACTATTTTGGGTGGAGCGGTTTGTGCAGGGCCAAGAAAAATCGCAAGGAAACCAGTTTCCAGAAGCAGTGTCTCCCAGCCGAACCCGTAAAAGGTCTGCCCTGCATTCACAAGGGATAAATAGAGCGCCCAGAGCAATCCCCAGATAAACGCGGAAAACAAATATCCGAACTTTTCAGAAAGCCCGGTCAAAGCAAGAAGGGAGAGAAAAAGCCCTGCTGCGCAGAGCTGAAGAATAAAAAGGTCTGAGGGCTGCCACAACAAAAGACTTGGCACCTTGGACCAGGAGGCCCCTTGGAGAAAAAAGCGGAGCGGGAGAATCCCCTGCTGTCCTGCCAGGGCAGGAAACTGATTCATCGCTATGAGGAATGCATTCGCATAAAGAAATCCGAGGCCGCGCTGAATCAGCAGCCGGACCCGCCATGCATGATCTGTAACATCAGGGGAATTTTTCATGCGAAACAATGCAGGCATTATAACGCTGATCCTAAAAAAAAAGGAACGGGTTTCGATGATCCTTTAGGACTTACGGTAATGTGTGCTTTCAAAAATCTTATTAGCCGACTCGGGGAGAAACCCATGGAAGATTTTTCCGTCCGGCATTTTGTAGCGGCGTGCAAATTCATAGTAACAGGCAGGGATCACCTCCCGCCGGTCGGAGAACGCCACCTCCACAGGATGAGCCAATGTCGAGGACTGTTCAAGATAAACCTGGGGGGAACCTTTAATCTCTCCGCCTGCAGGGTTGAGAGGAAACCCGATGCTTTTGATGAACTCATTAAGTTCCGAAAAATCGCGAAAAGTTTGAAGCTTATTAAAAAAAACCGTGAAGTGATTGACGCGGAAACCAAAGGCGGCCATCCAGGCCGCATACTCGCTTTCTTTAAGAAGCCGCTGGTACTGCTCCCACGAATTTTTTTTCCAGGGTGTCCCGGAGACGAGGAAGTCTTCACGCGCCGTCAGGGCCTCGGGAACCTGCTCGACGAGACCTGCGATTGTCTTCTGGAGGTATTCTGAGAACTCTGAAACCCTGAGTGCACTGATAAAGATTTTCGGCAGCTGTTCATCGGCATGCTGATAGTGACGGGCCGCTAATTTTTTTTCAGCGAAGTCATAGTCTGCTGCGGCTTTATACCCAAGTTTGACAAAGGGAGCAGCAAGCACGTCAATGCCGACTTTAGGAATGTCAAAAGTCCGGAAGGCCACGTGGTCGTTGATAACATTCTCACCCCTGGCTTCGAGAGCCTGATGGATGACCCCGGCCTGGCGGTTCATTTCCGAATAATCCAGCCAGAGTTTTTCAAGCAAGCTGTGAATGGTCATGGGACACCTCCCGGCGCTTTCTGTTCCTCTTAAAGCATACCTCAAAAAAAGGCGGCTGCCACCCCTCTTACAGGAATACGCTTTTTTTCTTTTGAGGATAAACGCCAAGGGAGGCATGGTGTGTGATCTGCCTCACTTGAAATGGCTTAGACGATAATGTGCGCGGAAGGGCGGACAAAAATATACGCAGCAATGGATTCATCCAGCGCAAGCTGCGACTCACCCGCTTCAATAACAAACGTAGGGAAACGCTGTATAACCCGGAGTGTTTCGCCGGGCACAATACCGAGCGAAAGCAGGCGGTAGACATCGGGGCTCTTTTTAAACTGCAAATAGGCGATCTTGGCCCGGCGTCCCGGTTCCAGCTTAGCCAGAGGAACCACAACAGAATGAATTTGCGTTTCGGCGCGCCGGCAGCACTCCCCCGGAGGAATGGGGTTCTGATGCGGACATTCTGTCGGATGTCCAAGCAAGGTGCAGATGGAATCCGCCATCTCTTCCGACAGAACATGCTCAAACTGGCAGGCGGCGGAACTCAAGGCGTCGCTTTTGATCTCAAGCACATCGGTAAGCAGACGCTCTGAAAGGCGGGAGCGGCGGATAATCACACGCGCCAAGCTCTGACCTTTTTCCGTCAGGCGGACTTTGCCTCCGCTTTGCACAAGCAGCCCCTGTTTTTCAAGGCTTCCCAGAATTCCGGGAGAAACTTCCCCTTCGAGTTTTTCACGCAGAACCTCGGAAGAGGCCTCGCCGCGCTCAATCATCTTATAGATTTCGGCAAGAGCCTCTTCTCTTTCCTCTTCTTCGCGGCTCGGCAGTCTTGTCATGGGTTCTTGTTCGGACATATTTTCCTTTCTATCAGATCAGCGGAAACCGCTGAAAAAAAGCATTCAGTCCCGCACCGACAAGCAGTGCGTAGGACATAACAAAAGCGAAAATGACTGCTGTAATTTTCGCGCCTCTCTCCCGGTAAGTCACAAGCATATGCGCTACGCAGGGCATGAACAAAGTGACGAGCGTCATACTGACAAGAATCTGCCGCGCATTCAAAAGACCATGCTGGGCCATTTGAAAAAGTCCGGCCGCTCCGTAATCACGGCGAAGGAATCCGATTAAAAAGGCATCTGCGCTTTTTTCCGGAAGTCCAAGAAAGCTGACCACCACAGGGGCAATCAAACTGCGCAAAACGGCAAGAAGATGCAGCCGGTCGAGAATAAACAGCATGGCGGTCGCAAAAAGAAAAAGCGGAATAACTTCCTGGGAATACCAGACAAGACGAGAGGTCACTTTCTTCATCACATTGGACAACTGCGGCACTCTTAAGGGCGGAATCTGAACAAGCAGGGGCGGGCGGCCCCCTGGAAGCACGCGCGCAGCGCCCCAGCCCACCAGCATCATGCTGAAAGTAATCACTAAAAGCCAAATCAAAAGCACCTTAAAGGAAATTCCGCCCGCCATTCCAAAAACCACACCAAGCTGGGCTGAACAAGGAACAGCCAGCGTCAGCAGAAGCGACACCAGAATTTTTTCCTTGCTGGTGCTTAGGATACGCGTTGTGACAGTTGCCATGGTTCCGCAGCCAAGACCAAGCACCATGGGAAGCACGGCCTTACCGTTAAGACCGATCAGCCGGAAGGCGCGGTCCAGCATTACTGCGAGGCGCGGGAGGTAACCGGAATCTTCCAGAATCCCAAAGAAGATAAAGAAAGTCGTGACGATCGGAAAGATGAGTGCCAGGGCGTAGGTAACCGCCATGGTAAAAATGCCATACTCTCCCACGAGAAAGTCCTGAAAAAAGACCCAGGGGACAATCTTTTGAACAAGGGCCGTCAATCCGGGATTCAGCCAGGCTCCGAAAACAGTTTCTTCCAGCCAGCCTACGAGAGTCTGCGCACCAAAAACCCCGACAAATTCATAAAGAAGATAGAGCATAAAAAAAGCGATCGGGTATCCGGGAAAAGGCCGGAGGCACCAGAGACCCAGCGTGCTTAGAAAATCAGATTGGGCAGCTTCTTTCTTGCGCCATACTTCGCCCATCATTTCCTGAATCACAGCCTGCCGAGCTTCATAGCGGAGCATCTCAAACGGCCGGGCAAGACGCTGACGAATCGCCCAGACGTTTTGCGTTGCTTCACTCAATGCTTCCGGCTTCGCGCGCCCTTCAAGATGGGCCAGGATTCCTCCGTCCCCGATGAACAGTGATGCGGCCGCCAAACGCCCAAAGTCCGGATTCTCAGGGATGAGCGATGAACCCGTTTCGCGGAGAAGTTTTTCAATGGACTTATCATAGCGGGGCCTGACCTTGGGCACCGAAGCCTGTGCCACTTTTGTTCTGAGCTCCTGAACACCCTCTCCGTTAACAGCCACCGTTTCTACAACTGGAAATCCGAGAAGTTCACTTAAACGGCCTGTATCAATCGTGATACCCCGGTCACGGGCCTCGTCAGCCATGTTCAGAGCAAGTACCATCGGCACCCCATATTCGCTTAAATCAAGTGTCAGGTGCAATGTCCGGGCAAGGTCTTTAGCATCCGCTACCTGAATCAATACTTCCGGTTTATATCGCAGAATAGCGTCACGGGTGACAGCTTCATCTTCTGTCCTCGGCGGAAGAGCCACAACCCCCGGAGTGTCCAGAACTATCCACTGCCTGCCCGCGACTTTGGCCTCAGCGTAAGTCATATCCACTGTTGTTCCGGGGAAATTGGAAACCATCGCATACCGGCCCGTTAAGGCGTGAAAGAGCACGGATTTTCCGACATTGGGATGGCCGACCAAAAGTATTTTAGGCAGCACGCTTCCGCTGAGCGGTAAATCAGTACCTGCAGCGGGAGCGCAGTGAGTTTCTTGAGACACGTGGTCCAGATCCTTTCAACAGCAAAAAATCCAATTAAGACTGAGTCTTAATCATAATAGACTTCTTTCCGGAAAATAGCAATCGGGGTTTTGGCGGGTATGCTTTTAGACTGCCCGAACGACAGCCTCTATAATTTGGACTTTTGCGGGGATTTTTCTGATTTCAATCTTCTGCAAGACAGGGAATCTCGACAAAATCTCCTGGTTCGGGCGCGGTCTCAGCTGAGCAAAAAACATAAGGACGTCTGCGGGAAAGGTCTTGAATGAAACTCCGCAAAGGGATGCCTCCACCGCCCTGTCTAAAAAAGAGCGTGGATATCTTATCTCCGCATTGAGTCCTTTACTGACCACAGTGTCCCCTTCGAGCTCAAAACAAAAAAAATCAATTTTCTCTCCATGTCTGCGGGCAAAACAAAAGCTTGGAATAATCTCTTTAAATGAATAGCCCTTTACTTTGAGCAACTCCATCACCTGCCCGATATCTTTCTGGCTCACCACCAAATCAATATCGCAGTGATGCCTTCCCAACTTTCCCTCCAAGCTATCATAGGCAAAACCGCCGCTG